>CAZTIF010000006.1:0-55408 GCA_964613635.1 uncultured Bifidobacterium sp.
GGAACACGATCAGCACGGTCAGCAGCGCGCCCTCGATCAGCGTGCGGCGCACGTTCTCGACGCCGACGCGGATCTGGCGCGATCCATCCTTGATGACTTCTAGCTTCACGCCCGGATGCAATGCGTCGAGCGTCGGCTGCAGTTCGCGGATGGCTTGCTGCAGGCCGTCGACCACTTCGATCGTGTTCTGGCCCTGCGCCTTCAAAATGTCGAGCGCGAGCGTGCGGCGGCCATTGAACAGCGCGAGGTTTTCCTGTTCCTGCTGGCTGTCGACGATGTCGGCGACCTGCCCGAGCAGCACCGACTGGCCGCCGCGCCGGGCGATGACGATGCGCGCAAAATCCTCGGGCCGCTTCACGCGTCCCTGGATCTGCACCATCTGCTCGTTTGCGCTGGTGCGCACCGATCCGGCCGGCAGTTCCTGGTTCTCGTTGCGTACCGCGGCGATCACCTGGTCAATGCCGATGCCCAGCGCTTCCATCTCGGCCGGCTTCACATAGACCTGGATCTCGCGGCGCACACCGCCGACCAGTGCCACCGAGCCGACGCCGCGCACGTTCTCCAGCCGCTTCTTGACCAGCTCGTCGGCGATCGTGGTCAGCTCGCGCATGCTGTATTGCGCCTTGCCCGCGTCGTTCGTCACCGCGATCGAGAACACCGGCCGGTCGGCCGGGTCATAGCGTGTCACGCGCGGCTCTTTCACTTCCCTGCGGAAGGCGGCTTTGACGATCGCCACCTTCTCGCGCACGTCCTGCGCGGCCTGCGCCGGATCCACCGTCAGCTTGAATTCGATGATCACCACCGACAGGCCTTCGTACGAGCGCGAGGTGAGCGAGTTGATGCCGCTGATCGTGTTGACCGCTTCTTCCACCTTGCGCGTGATGTCGGTCTCGACGGTCTCGGGCGCGGCGCCCGGATAGTCGGTCTGCACGACGACGATGGGGAAGGTCACGTCGGGGAACTGGTCCACGCGCAAGCGGTGATAGGAAAACAGGCCCAGCACGATGAAGGCGATCATCATCATCGTCGCGAGGACAGGGTTGCCGATGCTGATGCGAGTGAACCACATGAGGTCGCCGCTCCGCTTAGTTCGTGCCGCCGGCCGGCGCGCCGGGCGCCGGCGCGATACGCACCGGCGTGCCCGGTTGCAGCTTGCCCATGTCGGTGCGCACTACCTGAGCGCCGGCATCGAGCCCGGACAGGATTTCTACCCGCGGCTCATTGCCGCTGATTCCGCTGGCACCGGTGGTCACGGTGCGGCGGGCGATCTTGCCGCCGTCGATCGTGAACACGTAGCTGCTGCCGCCGTCCTTGCGGATCGCGGCCTGCGGCAGCGCGAGCACGTCGGGCCGGCTGGCGAGCACGAGCTGCGCCTCGGCGAACATGCCCACGCGCAGCTGGCGCTGCGGATTGGCCAGCCGGATGTAGACAGGGACGGCTCGCGAGCCGGACTGCGTCGCCGGATTGATGCGCACCACCTTGCCCGTGAACGTACCGGCCTGCCCCTCGACGCGCAGATCGACGGCCTGCCCGATCGCCACCTGCGCAATGTCGCTCGCCGGCACGGCAGCTTCAAGCTCGAGCTTCTCGAGGTTCACGATGTCGAGCAGCTTGCTGTCGGCCGGCAGCTTTTCGCCGGGCTGCGCGTAACGCACCGAGACCAGTCCCGAGATCGGCGCGCGCAGCACGGTGTCGTTCAGCGATTTCAGCACGATGTCGAGCGCGCCCTGCGACGCGTCCACCGAGGCTTTCGCGGCTTCGTACTGGTGCGCGGAATTGTCGAAGGCATTGCGCGAGATGAAGCCTTTTTCGACCAGCGCGAGATTGTTGTCGCGCGCCTTGCTCGCGATCTCGAGCTGGGCGCGGGCATTGTTCAGGTTGCCGCGCGCCTGGGCGACACGGGCTTCGTATTCCGTGGGGTCGATGCGCGCGACGACTTGTCCGGCGCGCACCGCTTCGCCCTCGCGCACCAGCACTTCGCGCACGTCGCCGGCCACCTTCGACTTCACGGTCGCCAGATCCACCGCGCGCAGCGTGCCGGACAGCTGCAGCAGTTGCCGCAGCTCGACCGGTTTGGCGGCGACGATTTCCTGCGACAGGAATTCGAGCGCTGCGGCCGGTACGGCTGCAGCGACGGGCAAGGCAGGCGCGCTGGCGGCCGGCGCCTTCGGCTTCAGCGCCCAGCGGGCGCCGGCCGCGATGGCGACTATGGCGAGTGCGGCAATGGCGATCTGGCGGGTGCGGTTGGCCATCGAGGTGTCTGATCAGGAGTGGGTGGGAGGAACTTCGAGGCCGCGCGTCAGCAGGTCGATCATGCAATCGAGGTAGTCATCGGCTTCGATCGGCTCGAGATGGCAGTAATGCAGAGAATGACGCCACATCATCAGCATCAGCACCGGCGCGATGATCACGCGGGTCGCGGTCACGGTATCGACCGGCCGGAATTCATCATGGGCGATGCCGCGCTCGACGATGCGGCGAATCAGCGCCTCGCCGCGCGAGACCACTTCTTCGTGATAGAAGCGCGCGACATCGGGGAAATTGCCCGACTCGGCCAGCATCAGCTTCGAGATGCCGGACAGCTTGGTCGCGCCGATCTTCTCCCACCAGTTGCGGATACAGAGGCGCAGCAATTCGCTGGTATGCCCTTCGTAGCGGGCGATCAGTTCTTCCGCATCGGCGAGCTTCGACACCATGTTCTCGCGCACGACCGCCTTGAACAGCTCTTCCTTGTTCTCGAAATACAGGTACAGCGTGCCCTTCGACACGCCCGCACGCGCCGCGACTTCGTCCAGCCGCGTCGCGGCATAGCCGCGTTCGACGAACAGGTCGAGCGCAGCCGCGAGCAGTTCCTGCGGACGGGCGTCCTTGCGGCGCTCCCAGCGCGGCTTGGATTTGACGTCGGTAGAAGGGATAGTCATGGTGGGCTGAAATTACTAACCAATGGGTCAGCAATATAGGCTGTGTGGCAGGAAGGCGTCAAGCAGGCCAAGCCTCGGGTCGCCGAATGCCGGATGCCGCCATGCCGCGATGCCGCGATGCCGCCGCAGTGCCACGGTGCCGGGCAGGAACCGCGGCGAATGCACGGGTTACGAAACGCGGCTTTTGCGCGCTTCCCTCAACTACGCTTCAGAGGCCTTCCATGTCCAGACCAACGGGTAACCCGCCGCCGCCCAAACCGAGTTATGAACTGCCCCCGCTGCCACCCTCGCCGGATCAAGTCGAGGAGCAGGGTGCCCAGAACTCCAGCGAAGATGTGCGGCAGCCGAGCAGCAACAGCACGGAACAGAAATCCGGCAAGGACCCGCAGCAGAAAAAACAGGGCAGGCCGCAAATGAAGCAGCCGTCCGGCGAGCAAGCATCGCAGTCGAACCCGCTATTGTCCGCTCAGTCGACACCCCCGCCGAAGCGCGGGCGTACCGGTTCGATGGTCAGCAAGCTGGTGTCTACTTGGGATACCGGTGCATCCGCTTCATCCACGTCGACCAGCACGACCGTGCAGGCATCCAGCAATCCGGCGATCATGCCTCGCAGCGACAGTGCGAAGGCCGGTGGCGCACGCCGCCAGCTCGGCCATGCGCGAATGGCGTCGAGCCCGGTGTCGCCTCTGCAAGTGAAGGCTGGCCCGCCGACGGGCAGCACGGGCGCCGCGCCGTACGTACCCAGCAAGCCGCCATCGGACGCACCGCCGCCGCTGGTGTTGCCGCTGTCCCGGTCGGACGCGCCTCCGCCACCTTCGGACGCGCCGCCTCGGCTCTTCCAGTTTCCCAAGATGCCACCGCTGTCGCTGGCAGAACTGGGCTCTGCTGCTCCACCGCCCTATCCAGTCCCTCCGGTTCCTTCGGCCCGAGTCGGCACGGCCCGTTCCGCCACGAACGCGTTGTCGATGGCCACGGACAAGCTGCCTGTCCTCAACGCCAGCGCCAGCACCGCTGCCAGCACCAGCGCCGACCGTTCATCGCCCGCTACTCTGCCCACTACGCCGCCACCGTCGCTGACCCCCACCTCCCCGCGATCACCCGTCAAGACCGAGGGCATCGGCATGCTGCAGGGGAAAGATGTGAAGCTCGAGCTACGTTATTTCATCGATGGCGTGCTCGATCACCGGATTGACCCCAGCAATGGTCAATACACCGAGCTGATCGGTGAACTGATGGTCTACGTGGAAAGCCGGGCCGGGAAGGCCGAGATCGGCTCGGATGCGCGCAACAGCGTCATGCGCGGGGTCATCAAGATCAAGGACTACACCACGACCTCGGGCGTCTTCCACAAGGAAGTGAATGTGATCACGGAATTTTGCCAGCCTTTCATGTATGGCCTGCTGAAGGGCGGTGAATCGGATATGGTCCGGCTGAAGCTCATGCGCGCCTTCGACAAGGTGGCAGAAATAATCTATTTGATGAGCGAACAAAACAAGGACGTGAGCACCAGCGATTTGCTGAAGAGCGAGGAATTCGCGACCCTGATGCAACCGGTCGAACAAATCTTCATGGACTATGTATGCGGCAGCGAGCACACGCTGGCATCGTCCCGACTGCCGGAAGCCATGAAGAAGCTGCTGCTGGCCATCGACAAGCACCTGATCCTCTGGTTCGACGCATGCGGCTCCGACCGCCCCAAGGATTTGCTGCAGCTGCGCAAGAACGCGCAGGTCGGCTTTCTCGCGACGCGTTCTGTCACTGCTGCCTGGCGTAATCGCTGCGATGAAGAGCTGGGCCGGGACGGCGCGAAAAAATACGCGAAGATGTTTGCTTACCTGAATGCCTGCGCGTCGAACAAGCTGGGCGACTTCGTGCTCGACATCATCAGCAACCAGAAAGCACAGCCGCAGGAGGCGCGTTCCTATGTGCGGGCCATCCAGAGCCCGAAGCAGCTGATCCAGAGCAAGGGAACGACAGTCATTGCGCCGGGCAGCGAAAACAGTGTGATCCGCCGCGGAAAGAGCCTGCAAGCGACATCGCAGCTGATTTCGCCGCGCAGCACATCGACCTCGGATACCCCGACCTCGCCACGCGCCGATGCGTCCCAGCGCAAGCTGAAAAAAGAGGAGATTCAGCATCAACTCGCGCGCGCCAAATTTGCCGAGCAGATCATCAGGAAAGCTGACCTGAAGGCCCTCGACCCGCGCTTCATGCAGCACCTGAAGGACAAGATCGTTGACCTGTCGCGTCGCGGTTTCGACAACTTCAAGCTCGATCCCATCCCGTATTGCCTGGGGTATGCGAAGGCCTTCTATGCATATGGCGGCAACGTGGAGAAAGCCGGCAAGACTGTGCCAGCCCAGGTGGAACAGCAACTGAATGCGCTGAGCGACAGCTTCCGCCTCGACGAAGAGCCGGGGACGGAATCGGACGAGGGGACGAGCGTGGCGTCGACGACGGCCAGCAATGTGGCCGATCCGGCGATCGGTGGCAGTACGACCAGCTCCACCACCTTCGTCAGCAGCAATGTCAGCAGCGCGATCGCCGTGCCAAGTACTACGCCAAGTACTACGCAGCACGATGACGGCAATGACAGCAGTGTCGAGGTTGGCAGCCCGAGCAGCGGCGACGACGACGGTTGGGGCAGCGACTGGTCGAGCACCGAGGAATCCTGACCAGACCCCATCCCCGAGGTGATGAAGCAGCCCGCCGCAGCCATGCCGGCGGGCTTTTTAAAAACAGGAACCGCTCAACGAACCGTCGTTACGAATCTGGCAAGCCTTCGCTTCTGCCAAATCAATAAATCCCCCGGTTTCCTCTTCGCTCACTCGCGCGCGCGGGCAGGCACTCCGGGGCAATGCCGACGCGGGGCATCCGTCTGATTGTCCTTACCCCACAGGAGAGCTTCATCATGAGCACGCCACCCCTTAGCCGGAGTTCGTCCGGCCGTAACCTCGTACCCGGCAGCGACACGGGCGGCGACCGGCAGGAGAGTCCCCGCCCGTCGTCAGGATTGTCCATGGGCGCGCGGCCGGCAATGCAGCCGCAGAACGCGGCACCTGTGCCGGCACCCGCGAAGGCGCCTGCGGTCTCGCCCGGCGGTGCCGCGCTGCCAAGTTCGACGCCGGTGCTCAAGGCCACCCTTGTCACGCCGGGCGCCCGGGCGACCCCGACGGTGAGCGCTTCGACGGCATCCACTTCGACACCTGCGTCCTCATCCTCTTCAACCTCCGCCGTCCCGCCGGCCAAGAGCTATGACAAGGGCAATGTCAGCGGCGATCAGCTGCCGGAGAAGCTGGCGAATGCCTTGCGCGCCAGCTGGCAGGGCTGGACGGATGTGCCGAAACGAACCGACCCGAACGTGATGCTGCGGGTGCCGGTGTTCAACCAGCCGCCGAAGCAGATCGCCCGGCTGCTGGTCGGCATGGAAAGCAATTTCTACCAGGAAGACCTGAGCGGGCTGAAGGTTCGCGAGCCCTTGCGAAACAAGTTCGAGATCAGGAACTTCAAGGTGAATGATTCGCTGACGATACCGGTCATCAATGTCATTGACGATATCCTGATGCCTTTCGTGACGAAGGTCTTCGGCGATGCCGACAGCGAAGCCGCACGGCAGGCAGTGAAAGCGGCCTTCGAGGAATTTGCCGAGGGCTCGCACAAGAACCTGTTGCTGGACAAGGACCCGTCGAAATCTGAAAAGGCATCGGCCGCGCAGAAAAATATCGCGTTCCGCACGCAATTCGAGCCGGTCACCCGGGCTTTCCTCGACTATGTGGGCGGCGAGAAGGGCGGCTTCGACTCTTCCCGCCTGCCGGCGCAGTTCAAGGCCTATATCGAAGAGATCGATGTCTGCTACACGCAGTGGGTCGCTGCCGCGGATTCGGCGCGCTCCTCGACTGCGTCGACCACATCGACCGCAACACAGCCGCCGGGCGGCATCCCGCCGCATCTGGCCGCCAAGAAAAACGCGCTGATCGGCGCGATGCTGACCCGCGGCCTGCTGCTGGCCTGGCAGCAGAAATTCATGAATGAGGCGCGTGCGCCGGGTGTCGCCGACTCGACGATCGGCAAGCATTTCATGCTGCTGATGACGCACCTCGGCCATTTCGCGTCGCTCAGGCTGGATGCCTTCCTGCTCGACATCATGGGCCGCCATGAAGATCTGCCGCCGGATTTGCAAGCCGGGTTCGACAATCTGGCAACGGGCGCCAAGCTGAAAATGGCGGAGGACACAGCCAACCGCAGGAAAGCCCGAAACGAACAGCGCAGGCAGCTGTCGCGCGCGCAGACCGTATCGGAGCCGTCGCGCAATGGCCCGGAAACGCCGCGCAACGCTCCGGAGACGCCGCGCAAGGGCGGCCTGTCCGGCATGATCAGCGCGATACTGTCGCCGCGCCGCGAAGAAGAGAAAGCGGCACCGGCAACGCCGGTAGCGACGGTAACGCCGGTCTCGCCGCGCTCGCCGAAGGTGCGGCCTTCACTGACATCGACCGAAGGTATTCTGCTGAAAAATGCGCAGAGTCGGGCAACGACTTCCCGGGTCAATCACCGCAAGGAGATCAAGGATTACCTGAAGCGCATCGCGCTGCCGGCATTCGACCTCGGTTACGTCGCCTTCCTGAACAAGGCAATCGAGCGTCGCAAGAACTTCGAGACTTTTGAAGTGGCGCCGGCGGCGTTTTGCCTGATGCAGCTGAAAGCGTATGTGAAGGAGCTCAATGTCGCGCCGGATGCCTTGCCGCCCGCAATAGAAAAGATTGCGCAGCACCTGAACGAACTGGTTCGCAAGGAACGCGAGACGGCCGAGACGGCTGGCAAGGGCGAGGCGGTCGCGGCCCGGCCGGCTTCCGGCGCGACAGCCGCGCCGCCCTCGGCCTGGAGGACCGCGGCACCGACTGCCGCACCCACCAGCACGCGGCCAAACGCCACGACGACGCTGAGTTCGACATCGGCCACGCCTGCCTCGCCTGCACCGGCGAGGGCCAATCCGGGAGGTTCGCTGAAGCTCGATCTCAGTGCACTGAAGAGCCCGTTCGCCGAGGACGCCGCACCAGAACCGGCGCCTGACCGTACGCCGGCCACATCAACGTCCGCCCAGCCTGCGCCCAATCAGTCCACCTCGAGCGAGGGAGCCGACACGGATTCCGCCAAATCCGAAGAGCGCAGCGGCAACCAGTAAGCACATCGGCTCGTGCCTTGGGCCCACTGCACCTGCGGTGGGCTTTTTTTCGTCCGGATCAGAACGTTTTTGCGAAAGGCATCGCTGTTCGGCTAGAGTTATGCCTGCATGAATTCGTCATCCACTTGTTTCGAATGCCGGTCCGGCTGTGCCGCCTGCTGCATCGCTCCGTCGATTTCGTCCGCCATTCCCGGCATGCCGAACGGGAAGCCGGCGAACGTTCCCTGCGCCCAGCTTGATGAACAGTTGCGCTGCAAGGTGTTCGGCCAGGAAACGCGACCGGCGGTATGCTCAAGCCTGCAGCCTTCGCCCGAGATGTGCGGAGAAACGCGCAAGCAGGCGATGATCTTTCTTCAACGGCTGGAGGCGCTGACCTCGGCCTGAACCGGAATCTTCCATGCTGATGCTGAAAAGACTGCTGTTGCTGTTCACGCTGCTGCTGTCGGGATGTGCGTCGCTGTTGCCGATGCAGGAGGTTGAGGTGCCGCTGTCGCGGCTGCAGCGCGAAATGGACAAGCGTTTCCCGCAGACCAATCGCTATCTGGACTTGTTCGACGTGACGCTCAGCCAGCCCGTGCTGTCGCTGCAGCCGGAGCAAGACCGGCTGGTGGCGTCGTTCAACGCCAGCGTGCTGCCGCCACTGGCGAAGAAGCCGCTGGAGGGTCGCTTGCAGGTGTCGGGCATGCTGCGTGTCGATCCCAAACGCCGCGCCATCGTGCTGGTCGATCCGCGGCTCGACAGCCTCGGCAACCTCGCCGGCGGCAGCAATGGTTCGCTCGGCAAGCTGGGCGTGCGGCTCGCGGAAGAATTGCTGAACAACACTGTGCTCTATACCTTCGCGCCGGACGCGTTCACCGTGATGGGACAGCGCTTCACGCCGACCAGAATTATGACCCGCCCCAACAGCCTCGTGGTAAGCTTCGAGCCGGCAAAATAGTCCGTTCCTGCAAGGGCAAGCGCAGGTTCCGGGCTCGCTGAAGACCTCTGCCTGCCTCCTGCATCGCCGCACGCCTGAATGGAAATTTCCCTGGTATTCAAAGTCGTCCTGATGGGCATCGTCGAGGGACTGACCGAGTTCTTGCCGATCTCCTCGACCGGCCACCTGATCCTTGCGGGCAGCCTGCTCGATTTCACCGGCGAGAAGGTCAAGGTGTTCGAGATCGTCATCCAGGCCGGCGCCATGCTCGCGGTCTGCTGGGAATACCGGGCGAAGATTTTCAGCGTGCTGTTCAATTTCCGACGTGACATCGCTGCGCGCCGCTTCGTCGTCAACCTGCTGGTGGCTTTCCTGCCGGCGGTCGTGCTGGGACTGATTTTCGGCAAGGCGATCAAGCAGCACCTGTTCGCGCCGGTGCCGGTGGCGCTGGCGTTCATCATCGGCGCGTTCGTGATCCTCGCCGTCGAGCGGCGCAACCGCCGCATCCTGACGCCGCGCGTCGATTCGGTCGACGACATGAGCGCGCTGGATGCGTTGAAGGTCGGGCTGGCGCAGTGCTTCGCGCTGATCCCCGGCACCAGCCGTTCGGGCGCGTCCATCATCGGCGCGATGGCGTTTGGCCTGTCGCGTCGCGCGGCCACCGAATTCTCCTTCTTCCTCGCGATACCGACGCTGTTCGGCGCGACCATCTATTCGCTGTACAAGGAGCGTGCGCTGCTGTCGGCCGCCGACCTGCCGATGTTCGGGCTCGGCGCTTTCGCGGCCTTCGTGTCGGCCTTCCTCTGCGTGCGCTGGCTGCTGCGCTTCATCAGCACGCATGATTTCACTGCATTCGCCTGGTACCGGATCGTGTTCGGCGTGCTGGTGCTGATCACTGCATCGACCGGCTGGGTCGTCTGGGCAGAATAAGGCTCATGGCTGACGACTTGCGCGCACGCGCGCTGCATATCTTGCAGAGCGTGTTCGGCTATCCCGCCTTCCGGGGGGAGCAGGCCGACATCATCGACCTGATCGCCGGCGGCGGCGATGCGCTGGTGCTGATGCCCACCGGCGGCGGCAAATCGCTGTGCTACCAGATTCCCGCGCTGCTGCGCGACGGCTGCGGCGTCGTCATCTCGCCGCTGATCGCCTTGATGCAGGATCAGGTCGACGCGCTCGCCGAGCTGGGCGTGCGCGCGGCCTTCCTGAACTCGACACAGGATTTCGACGAGACGCTGCGCATCGAACGTGCGCTGCGTCGAGGCGAACTCGACCTGCTGTACATCGCGCCCGAGCGGCTGATGACGCCGCGCTGCCTCGAGCTACTGGATTCCGCGCAGATTGCGCTGTTCGCGATCGACGAGGCGCATTGCGTGTCGCAATGGGGCCATGACTTCCGTCCCGAATACATCCGGCTGTCGGTGCTGCACGAGCGCTATCCGCAGGTGCCGCGCATCGCGCTGACCGCGACCGCCGATTTCCAGACGCGCGACGAGATCGTGCACCGGCTGCAGCTGGACGACGCGCGCCAGTTCATCTCGTCGTTCGACCGGCCGAACATCCGCTACCAGATCGTCGAGAAGGAGACGGTGAAGCGGCAGCTGCTCGACTTCATCCGCGGCGAGCATGCGGGCGATGCCGGCATTGTTTACTGCCTGTCGCGCAAGAAGGTCGAAGAGACCGCCGAATTCCTGAACGACGCGGGCATACCCGCACTCGCGTACCACGCCGGCATGGACGCCGGCGTGCGCAGCAAGCACCAGGCGCGCTTCCTGCGCGAGGATGGCATCGTGATGGTCGCGACGGTGGCGTTCGGCATGGGCATCGACAAGCCCGACGTGCGCTTCGTCGCCCACCTCGACCTGCCGAAAAGCATCGAGGGCTATTACCAGGAGACCGGTCGCGCCGGCCGCGACGGGCTGCCGGCCGATGCGTGGATGGCCTACGGCCTGCAGGACGTGGTGCAGCAGCGGCGGATGATCGACGAATCCGATGCCGACCCGGCGTTCAAGCGGATGCAGTCGGCGCGGCTGGATGCAATGCTCGGGCTGTGCGAGACGCTCGGCTGCCGCCGCGTGCACTTGCTCGATTACTTCGGGCAGTCGTCCGAACCTTGCGGCAATTGCGATACCTGCCTGAACCCGCCGCAGTCTTTCGATGCGACCGAGTCGGTACAGAAGCTGCTGTCGGCCATCTATCGCGTCGGCCAGCGTTTCGGCGCGGTGCATGTGCTGGACGTGCTGCGCGGCAGCGACTCGGAGAAGGTGAAGCAGTGGGGGCATGACAAGCTGTCCACCTTCGGCATCGGTTCGGACAAGGGCGAGGCCGAGTGGCGCGCGATATTGCGTCAGGCGATGGCGCTCGGGCTGGTCGAGATCGACCATGAGAACTACGGCGCACTGCGGCTGCCGGAGGCATCGCGCGCGGTGCTGAAGGGCGAGCGCAGTGTCGCGATGCGACGCTACCGCAAGCCGGACAAGTCGCGGCGCGCGCCGTCGAAGGCCAGCGGCTTCGACGAGATCAGCCTGTCCGCGCCGCAGCAGGCGCTGTTCGAGAAGTTGCGCTGGTGGCGCGTGGAGACGGCGCGCTCGCACAATGTGCCGGCCTACGTGATTTTCCACGACGCGACGCTGCGCGAGATCGCGCGCGCGATGCCGGTCACGCTGGATGAGCTGCGCCATGTTTCCGGCGTCGGCGAGAAGAAGCTGGAGACTTACGGCGCGCAGCTGATTGCGCTGGTGGCAGGACAGGAAGAGGAATGAGATGTGCCGGCGATGCCGGCGCTGGTCAGACCTTCTCGAACACGACGTCCCAGACGCCGTGCCCGAGCTTCAGGCCGCGGTTCTCGAACTTCGTCACCGGCCGGTAGTGCGGCCGTTCCGCAAAGCCTGCGGCGGTGTTCTTCAGCGATGGTTCGGCCGACAGCACCTCCAGCATCTGCTCCGCATAGTCTTCCCAGTCGGTCGCGCAATGCAGGTAGCCGCCCTTCGCGATGCGCGAGGCCAGCAGCTGCACGAACGGACCCTGGATCAGCCGGCGCTTGTTGTGCCGCGCCTTGTGCCACGGGTCCGGGAAGAACACATGCACGCCGGCCAGCGATGCCGGCGCCAGCATGTGCGTGACGACCTCGAACGCATCATGCTGGATCAGCCGCAGGTTGTGCAGGCCCTGTTCGCCGATCAGCTTCAGCAGGCTGCCTATGCCGGGCGTGTGCACCTCGACACCGATGAAATTCTTCTCCGGCATCAGCCCTGCGATATGCGCGGTGGTTTCGCCCATGCCGGTGCCGATCTCGAGGATGGTCGGCGCATGGCGGCCGAACGCTGCGTCGACATCGAGCAAATCCTTCCGGTACGGCAGGCAATAGGAAGGTCCCAGCGCTTCCATGGCCCGCGCCTGTCCGGTCGACAGCCTGCCGGCACGCGTGACGAAGCTGCGGATGCGGCGCTCGGTCGGGTCATACAGCATGCTGCGCTCGGAAGGGTCTTTCGGTGAATCGGTCATGGCGGGCGGGGAAGAAACGGCGCACGGTGCGCCGGGCGCAGGATTATGTCACAGCGAGCAGGGACGCTCCGGAGGCTGGAGCGGGTGAAGGGAATCGAACCCTCGTATGCAGCTTGGGAAGCTGCCGTTCTGCCATTGAACTACACCCGCAATGCCCGCATTTTATCGGATGCGGCTGCAAGATTGAAAAGATCCAGCCTTCCGGTCATTCGAGAGGCCTGAGCGGTTCGCAAGCTTTCATCAGGCAGTCCGTCCAGAACAATCATCGCCGCCTGCCGATGGCGACGGAGTGGATGGGCACGCGTACGTCACCTTTCTCCATGCGGCATACGGTGGAAAGGGATGCCCCCATGCGCTCGGCCAGTGAAGCCTGCGAGATACGGCGGCGCCGGCGTGCCAGCGAAATGTCGCTGCCGAGCTTGCGGATCGCGCGCTCGACAGGAAGGGGAATCGGAGATTCCATGATAATCGTTCCCAATGGATTCTTTATGGTCGATAAAGAGTTCTGTGGGAATGGTTATATCAGTCTGCCTCCTTGTATTGCCATAAACGCTCCGATGGGAGCATTTAAGCGCGCATTGAGGTCTGTGGAGAACCGTAAGGGAGCGGGTTGTCGTCCCTGAATACTGATGGACTTCGTTATCCGGAGGCGACAACTATCCTGGCACGGGGAGCAAGGCGGAAAGCGGGGTGGCCGCATGCGCCACTCGTCGCCGGATCACAGCAGATGGCGGATGACGTTGAGCACTTCGAGCAGGCTGGTGACGCGATGTCGCCTCCGCACGGCGGGCTAAGGCAACAGCGGCGCGATGAATTCCCGCGCTGCATCCGTCAGGTCACCCGCCGGCGCGCGCTTTTTACCGTACGGGGCCGCCACCGGAAAACGCAGGCGCCGACAGGCGCCACAGCAGCAGTCCGACCAGCACCATGCCGAACTGCCCGGCAGCCAGCGCCAGCACCGAGCCGTCGAGCAGCGGCGACAAAAATCCTGCCACCAGCGCCGACAACATCGTCAGCGTGAACGACTGGCAGGAGGCGACCGTGCCGCGGATCTGCGGGAAAAGGTCCAGAACGCGCAGCGTCAGCGCGGGCGCGACCATCGACATGCCCAGCGTGTAGAAGAACAGCGGCGCGACAGTCCAGGGCAGCGCCGGCGGGAACAGCAGGTGATAGCCGACGTTCGCCATGCCGGACGCCACCAGCAAGCTGAAGCCGAGCTTCAACTGCCGGTCGGCAGCGCCGCGGCCGGCCATCCGGTTTGCCGCCAGCGCACCGAGGAAGATGCCGGCCACCGATGGCACGAACAACCAGCCGAATCCGTTCGGCCCCAGCCCGAGGTGCCGCGTGATCAGCGCCGGTGCGGACGAGACGTACAGGAACAGGCCGGAGAAGTTGAAGGCGAGCGCGCCGGCCTTCAGCTGGAAGCGCAGCGACAGGAAGATCAACCGGTAGTTCTGCCAGAGCGACCGCGGATGGAAGGGCTGGCGCCGTTGCGGCGGCAGCGACTCGGGCAGGCGGCGCCAGCACAGCGCCAGCAGCAAGAGCGCCAGCACGAACAGCAGGTGGAAGATCGTGCGCCAGTCCGACAGCGTCACGATCCAGCCGCCGATCACGGGCGCGATCGCCGGAGAAATCGAGAAGATCATCGTCACCAGCGAGAGCATTTTCTCCGCCTCGGCGCCGGCATACAGGTCGCGCGTGATCGCGCGGCCGATCACCACGCCCGCACCGGCCGACACGCCCTGCAGCACACGGAAGAACCACAGCGATTCGACGCTGGCCGAGATCGCGCAGCCGAGCGATGCCGCCGCATACACGGCCAGCGACGCAAGGATGATGCTGCGCCGGCCGAACGCGTCCGACAGCGCGCCATGCCACAGGATCATGATCGCGAACGACGCCATGTACGCCGTCAGCGTCTGCTGCACCTGCAGCGCGCTGGCGTCGAGCGAGCGGGCGATCGCGCCGAAGGCGGGCAGGTAGGTATCGACCGAAAACGGCCCGAGCATCGACAGCAGGGCCAGCAGCAGCGCCAGCTGTCCCGGCGAGGCCGGTATCGGTCGCATCAGCCAGTCCCCGTCAGATGCTGCCGATGCACAGGTATTTCAGTTCAAGGTATTCATCGATGCCGTACTTCGAGCCTTCGCGCCCCAGTCCGGACTGCTTCACGCCGCCGAACGGCCCGACTTCGTTGGAAAGCACGCCGGTGTTGATCCCGACCATGCCGTACTCAAGCTTCTCGGCGACGCGCCACACGCGGCCGATGTCACGCGAATAGAAATAGCTGGCCAGGCCGAAATCGGTATCGTTCGCCGCCGCGAGCGCTTCATCCTCCGAAGCAAAGCGCACCACCGCAGCCACCGGGCCGAAAGTCTCTTCGCGCATCACCTTCATGTCGTGGCTGACGTTCGACAGCACGGTCGGCTGGTAGAACAGCCCGCCGAGCGCATGCAGGCGGCCGCCGGCCTCGAGCTTCGCTCCCTTTGCAAGCGCGTCGCCGACATGCTCGTCCACCTTCGCGACGGCCTGGCTGTCGATCAGCGGGCCCTGCTGCACGTCCGGCTCGAAGCCGTTGCCCACCTTGATTGCGGCCGCGCCGGCGGCCAGCCTGCGCACGAATTCGTCATGTATCCCGTCCTGCACATAGAAGCGGTTGGTGCAGACGCAGGTCTGGCCGGCGTTGCGGTACTTCGACACCAGTGCCCCCGCGACCGCCGCGTCGATGTCGGCGTCGTCGAACACGATGAAGGGCGCGTGGCCGCCAAGTTCCAGCGAGAGCTTCTTGATGGTCGGCGCGCTCTGCGCCATCAACAGGCGGCCGACCGGCGTCGAGCCGGTGAACGACAGGTGCCGGACGATCGGGCTTGCGCACAGCACCTTGCCGATCTCGACCGAGCGCTCGCTGTCGGCGGTCAGCACATTGATCGTGCCGTCTGGCAGGCCGGCACGCTGCGCCAGATCGGCCAGCGCCAGCGCCGACAAGGGCGTCTGCTCCGCAGGCTTGATCACGATCGTGCAGCCGGCCGCAAGCGCCGGCGCGATTTTCCGGGTGATCATCGCAATCGGGAAATTCCACGGCGTGATCGCCGCGCAGACGCCGATAGGCTGCTTCAGCGTCAGCAGGCGCCGGTCGGTCGCCGGCGACGCCAGCACGTCGCCATTCACGCGCTTGGCTTCTTCGGCAAACCATTCGACGAAGCTGGCGCCGTACATCACCTCGCCGCGCGCCTCGGGCACGGGCTTGTCCTGTTCGGCGGTCATCAGCAGCGCCAGGTCATCGGCATGCGCCACGATCAGGTCGAACCATCGCCGCAGGATGGCGGCCCGCTCCTTGCCCGACTTTGCCGCCCAGCCGGGAAACGCCTGCTGTGCAGCGGCGATCGCTTGCCCGGCGGCCGCCGCGCCCTGGTTCGGCACGGCAGCGATCACGACGCCGTCGGCCGGGTTGGTCACGTCGAAGTGCGTGTCCGCATCGACCCAGCGGCCGTTCAGGAAGGCATGTTGACGGAGCAGGCCGGGGTCGGAAAGCGCAGGCAAACCAGCGGCAGTGTGCGGCATGAGAGATACCTCGGGAATGAAAAAAGAAGGTGAAGGATAGCGCACGTGCCGACCCTGGCCGGCGCGTCATCCGGCAGCGCACCGCGGGAGCTGAACTGTGGCAGGGCATTTAACGGACATAAAGAACTGAATATTTCTACATGTCACTAACGGCTCGCCGTACTTTGTTGTCGACCAATTGCATTTCGGCAAATGAGTCGGCATCCCATTTTCCACCTTGGCGAGGCCAGCATGAGCAAATCCCATTCCGTCAATCCTCCGGTGCGTGGCTTGTCACCCCGGGAGTCGGCTGCGGCAACAACGACTGATGCGACCGCTGAAGCGACGACTTCCCGGACCACGGCCAGGCAAGAAGCCACCGGCAAGCAGCCCAACATGAAGGTGCGGCAGCCACCGAACAAGGCAATCCCGCTCGCGGAGCGCGACGGCCAGGGAGTCAGGCATCGGCAGGAGCTTGCGGATGATCCTGCCGATGACCAGGAGGCCGCCGAATCGGTCACGCGTTGGGAAGCGCGCTTCGATGCCGAAGTCAGGCTGTATACCGAGCGCAGCGCGCGGCAGAGCAAGGCGCAGAAGGCGCGCGCGGAGGGCCCTTCGATCGATATTCCGGAAGGGGGCCAGCGCTTCGCTGCCGGAAAGCCCGTGAACGAGCCGGCGACCGAGCCGCAACTGCAGAAGCGGAGCCGGGCCGCGACAGTCCGTGGTGTCTTGCGCGACGGGATGCAGCGAATTTCCCGAATGTCGATGACCCAGGAAAGCATGCAGGGGCTGACCCTCGGCGACCTGGCGCGTTCGAAATGGACCGCGGTTCATCCGGCAGGTGCCGGCAGCGCATCCTCGTTGCAGGACAAGCTGTCGCCGAAATTCAGGCGGGCGTTGGCTCTCGAATACATGGACTTCCAGCACAACAAGCGAAATGACGGATTGACCGGAATGGACCGGGACGACAAGCTCAAGGAGGCGATCGCGAAGAAGTTTCTCGCGATGGCCTTGCTGGGCGCGGACAGCGAGTTCGACCAGTCGAAAATAGGTTCATGGTCGGCGATCAATCGCTATCTGTCGAAGCAATTCGGCGTGCAGGTCGAGCAGGAGCCGGCATCGGCCCGCAATGAGCCGAGTTCGGCACGAAGCCGTCGAGCCGCCGTCGATTTTCGTGACCAGCTGGCGCTGGATGCGGAACGGCGCTCGCGCAATTACGAGGTCGCATGGTCCATCGATCTCGCCGACAAGGATGCCGATCCCTTTGTCAGCAAGGTCTTTGCCGGCACGATAGAGGACACGCGCAAGAACGAGACCGTGTCGAAAACGGCGGGCCAGCGAACCGATGTCACCGCCACTTTCCAGCGGGATTTCAAGAATTCGGTCTACGAGGTCGAGCGGGAAGACGGCACGGTCGGCAAACTGGCTTCCATCGATGACTTCGTTGCCTTCGTCGGCGACCCGATGAAATCCGGCCTGCCGGCGCAGGTGAGCCACTATGCTTGCCAGAACCTCGGGATGTTCGTCAAAAACCTGCTGTTCACCAGAGTCGATGACAAGGGCAATCCGCAGTCCGTGCTCACCCTGTTCGACGGCACCTCGCTGACGATCAGTTTGTCGCCCAAGGCAACGTATCGCTTCAAAAAAGCAGCTGATGGCACGATCACCCTCAGTTACCGCTCGACGGTCGATACCACCGGTGCAGCGGCGCAGGGGAAGCTGACGGCGCAGTTGCTGCGCGTTGAACAGGCCGGAATCGTTGGCAAGGGCGTGCTGATCGAAGATGCGCAGGCGACCACGACCGTCGACATCGTTTTCCATCCGGATGGCAGCACCCGGATGGGCAAACTGGAATTCAACGCGCGGGGCTGGAACCAGTTGAGCGAGTGATCTTCAGGCGGGGCGCCGGTTCGACCCTGCCACCATCTCGAAGCGGAACAACCTGCATTCGATCGCGCCGTTGAAAAACGGCGTTTTTTTTGCCTCCTTCAGACGCAGCATGCGCGGCAGCGTCAGGTCGGCGGTGAACAGGCAGACGGTCCAGCCGGCGAAACGGTTTTTCAGCGTGCTGCCGAATGCGCTGAAGAAGGCTGTCGCGAGTTCGTCAGGTTCCTGCGAGCGGTCGCCGCGCACGCCGATGCGCTCGCCATACGGCGGGTTGGCGATCAGCAGGCCCGGAATGCCGGTCGGCGGCTTCACTTCCTGCGCCTCGATCTGCTTCAGCGGTACGTCGAAGCTGATGCCGGCGCGCTGCAGGTTGTTGCGCGCCATGACCAGCATGTCGCCCGAAATGTCGCTGCCGAAGATGGTCGGCTTGCCCGGCAGCGGCGCGGGCTTGACCGCGGCGCGGATCGCGTCCCAGTCGGCCAAGCGGAAATTCTTGAATTTCTCGAACGCAAACGCGCGGTTCAGCCCCGGCGGTATGCCGGCCAGCATCTGCGCGGCTTCGATCAGCAGCGTGCCCGAACCGCACATCGGGTCCAGCAGCGGCGTGCCGGGTTTCCAGCCGGCGGTGCGCAACAGGCCGGCGGCGAGGTTCTCGCGCAGTGGCGCGTCGCCGGTCTCCATGCGCCAGCCGCGCTTGAACAGGCCTTCGCCGGAGGTATCGAGATAGATGGTGACGGTGCGCGCATCGAGGAAGCCCCAGATGCGCATGTCGGGCGTGCGCGTGTTCACCGAGGGACGTTCGCCGATGCGGTCGCGGTAACGGTCGCACAGGCCGTCCTTGATCTTCAGCGTGACGAATTCGAGGCTCTTCAGCGGCGACTTGATCGCATTCACGTCGACGCGGATCGTATGGTCGACATCGAACCAGTTTTCCCAGGTCGCCGCGAGCGCGAGGTCGTAGATGTCGTTTTCATTGGTGTAGCCGCCGTGCGCGATGCGCAGCAGCACGCGCGAAGCGATCCGCGAATGCAGGTTCAGCAGCATCGCATCGGTCAGCCGGCCGGAGCAATGCACGCCGCCGGGTACGGTGTTGTGCACCTTCAGCGTGCTGCTTTTTGCGGCGATCTCGGCGAGTTCCTCGGCCAGTGCGGTTTCGAGGCCGCGGGGGCAGGGGCAGAAATAGGAATAGGAAAGAGTGCTCATCGGTTGCCTTTTGTCCGTTGGGGGCGGGCGTCAGTTGCCCGACCTTGTTGCTTCTGATTGCATCGAAAGTCGCTGGATCCCGGCGAGCGCCGGGATGACGGTTTTGGGGACGGCTGCCTTTTGAAGAGTCATCCCGGCGCAGGCCGGGATCCAGCGTCTTCAAAGCATTTCGGCTTGTCTGGGACCAGCGCCTGACGTACTCAGCCCTTCAGCGCCTGCTCGACAAACTCCAGCCGGTCCTGTCCCCAGAGTCCATCGCCTTCAATGCGATACCACGGCACGCCAAACACATTCGCCGCGATGGCGTCATCGGTATTGCGCGCATAGTCGGCGGCAACGGCGTCGCCTTCAGCCAGCTTCAGCAGCGCAGCACCATCCAGGCCGAGGCCATTCGCGACCGCCAGCAGCGTGTCGGCGTCGGCGAGGTTCTTCTCTTCGGCCCAGCACGCGCGGCCGAGCGCGCCGAGCAGGTCGAGCGCCTTGTCGGTGCCGGCCACATGCTGCGCGGCGATGATCAGCTTCGCGGCCATTTCGCCAGACACCGGGAAGAATTTCGGATGCAGGGTCAGCGGCATGCCGAGGTGCTTGCTCCAGCGCGTCAGTTCGGCCAGCCGGTAGGCCTGCCGCTGCGGCGGGCGCTGGCTGACCGGCACGCCGCCGGTTGCGGCGAACACCTTGTTCACGTCGCACGGCTTGAGCAGCACTTGCGCGCCATGCTTCTTCGCGATCGCGACGAAACGTTCATGGCCAAGATAAGTCCACGGCGATTGCGGTGCGATGAAATAGTCGACGGTCTTGCCCATCGATGTCTCCTGTAATGTTTTTAAAAGGGTTTGACGACGACGAGGATCACCGCGGCAAACATTCCCAGTACCGGCATCTCATTGAACCATCGGTACCAGACATGCGAGCGCACATTTTCGCCGCGCTCGAATTTCTTCAGCAGCGCCTTGCACATGTGGTGATAGCCGATCAGCAGCAGCACGATGGCCAGCTTCGCATGCATCCAGCCATTGCCCTTGCCGACGCCGTAACCCAGCCACAGCACCAGCCCGAGCGCCAGCGCGGGGATCATCAGGATCGTCATGAAGCGGTACAGCTTGCGCGCCATCGTCAGCAGTCGCGCGGTCGCGGCCGGCTCGGTCTCCATCGCCAGGTTCACGAAGATGCGCGGCAGGTAGAACAGGCCGGCGAACCAGGACGCGATGAAGACGATGTGCAGCGCCTTGATCCAGGAGTAAGCCATCTCAGGCCCTCACTTCGCCATGGCCGAGCACGACGTACTTCAGCGAGGTCAGGCCTTCGAGCCCGACCGGGCCGCGCGCGTGCAGTTTGTCGTTCGAAATTCCGATCTCGGCGCCGAGGCCGTATTCGAAGCCGTCGGCGAAGCGCGTCGATGCGTTCACCATCACCGACGCCGAATCCACCTCGCGCAGGAAGCGCATCGCGCGCGAATAGTCTTCGGTGACGATGGAGTCGGTGTGCTGCGACGACCAGGTGTTGATGTGGTCGATCGCTTCATCCATGCCGGACACGACCTTCACCGCGAGGATCGCGTCGAGGTATTCGGTGGCCCAGTCTTCTTCGGTCGCCGGCGTCAGCTTCGGATAGCCGGCGAGGATCTGCAGCGCTTCCGCATCGGCGCGCAGCTCGACATCCTTCTCCGCATACAACTTCGCCAGCTGCGGCAGCACGGTCGGCGCAATGCTGCGCGCGACCAGCAGGGTTTCCATCGTGTTGCAGGTGCCGTAGCGATGGCACTTTGCATTGAACGCCACCGGCAGCGCCTTCGCGAGGTCGGCGCTGTCGTCGATGTACACATGGCAGATGCCATCGAGATGCTTGATCATCGGCACCTTCGATTCCTTCATCAGCCGCTCGATCAGGCCCTTGCCGCCGCGCGGCACGATCACGTCCACGTACTCCGGCATCGTGATCAGCGCGCCGACAGCAGCACGGTCGGTGGTTTCGACGATCTGCACCGCCTCGGCCGGCAGGCCGGCGCCCTGCAGGCCTTCCTTCACCAGCTTCGCCAGCGCCTGGTTGCAGTGGATGGCTTCCGAGCCGCCGCGCAGGATGGTCGCATTGCCGCTCTTGATGCACAGGCCGGCGGCATCGACGGTCACGTTCGGACGCGCCTCGTAGATGATGCCGATCACGCCGAGCGGCACGCGCATCTGGCCGACCTGGATGCCGGTCGGACGGTATTTCATGTTGGTGATCTCGCCGATCGGGTCGGGCAGCGACGCGATCTGCTCGAGGCCCTCGGCCATCGTCGCGATGGCTTTTTCCGACAGCGTCAGCCGGTCGACCATCGCCGGCGCGAGCCCGTTCGCGCGCGCCGCGTCGAGGTCCTTCTGGTTGGCGGCGGTCAGCAGCGCCGCGTCGCGGCGGATGCCGGCGGCGATCAGCTGCAGCGCGCGGTTCTTCGCCGCCGTGTCAGCCTTGGCCATCGCGCGCGATGCCTTGCGCGCAGCACGGCCGATGTCGGTCATGTATTGCTGAATGTCCATCGTTGTTTCCTTTACCTATTTCCTTGCCACCGACAGCGCCAGCTGCAGCAGCGCATCCCAGGCGTCGCCGGCGAAATCCTTTGCGCGCAGCCCCTTGATCATGCGGTCGACCTGGGCCGCCTTGTCGAGCGCGTCTTCCAGCACGGAGAGCTTGACGCGCGCCAGCGCCGGCGCCATCAGCCGCTCGCGCGGACCCCAGATCCGGTATTCCTTCAGCATCGCCGCCAGCGGGCGGCCGTCGGCCGTGCCCAGCTTCAGCTTCAGCAGCGTGCGTATCTCTTCGGCGATGGCCCACAGCACCAGTGGCGGCGCCTCGCCTTCGCCTTTGAGCCCATCGAGCATGCGCACCACGCGGCCGGTGTCGCCGGACAGCATCGCCTCCGACAGCTTGAAGACGTCATAACGCGCGACGTTCAGTACCGCGTCCTGCACCTGCTCGAACGCCAGCCGGCCCTCAGGATACAGCAGCCCGAGCTTGCGGATTTCCTGGTGTGCTGCCAGCAGGTTGCCCTCGACGCGCTCGACCATGAACTCCAGCGCCGCCCGGTCCGCGCTCTGGCCTTGCGCGACCAGTCGGCGGCCGATCCAGTCGGCCAGCTGGTGTCGCTCGACGTTCGGTATCTCGAGGTAGACCGCATGCCGCTGCAGCGCTGCCACCCACGCGCTTTTCTGCGTGGCCCAGTCGAGCTTGGGCAGCGTGATCAGGGTCAGCGTGTCACCGGCCTGCGAGCCGGCGCAGGCGCCGGCGTAGTCCTGCAGCGCCTGTCCGCCGTCCTTGCCGGGCTTGCCGCCCGGGATGCGCAGCTCGATCAGCTTGCGGTCGCCGAACAGCGACATGGCCTGGTTTGCCGCCAGCAGCTCGCCCCACTTGAAGTAGCGCTCGGCGACCAGCACCTCGCGCTCGGAGAAGCCGGAAGAGCGCGCCTGCGCCCGGATACGGTCGGCGGCCTCGAGCGCGAGCAGGTGCTCGTCGCTGCTGATCACATACAGCGGCGCCAGCCCCTTCGACAGGTGCGCATCCAGCGCCTCGGCGCGCAGCTGCATCGCCGTACTTACTCCGCCCTGACCTGCGCCAGCTGGCGCATGATCTGGGCGACCGCGTCATGCCGCATGTCGTCGAAGATCAGCCTCTCTTCCTGCTCCTTCGCCAGCACCTGCGACTCGCTGTACGAAAGGATGGTCTGCAGCGCGATCTCGGTCGGTTCCAGCAGCTTCCGGTTGTCCTTGTCCGCCACTTCGTAGCGGATCCGGTAAGTGAGGCTGAATTCGCGCACCTGCCCCTGCGAGTTCAGCGTCAGCACCTTGCGTTCCTGCTTGTCGTCGAGCACGCGCAGCGAGATCACCGCCGCCTTCGGGTCGTCGATCAGCTTCGCGGTGCGCTGCGAACGGATCGCCGTGCGCAGGTTGCGTTCGAGCGGCGTGCCGGACGGCGCGTCCAGGTAGACCGATTCGAACGGCAGCTGCGTGTCCGGCAGGCTGCCGCGCAGGTGATAGCCGCAGCCCGCCAGCGGCAGGGCCAGCAGGGCGGCGGCGAAACGGCGACGTGCTCGGTTCAAGGCGCTCTCCTCAGGCGACGATGTTCACCAGTTTGCCCGGCACGACGATGATCTTCTTCGGCGCGCCTTCGACAAATTTCCTTACGCTCTCGTCGGCCAGCGCGGTGGCCTCGATGGTCGCCTTGTCGGCGTCCTTCGCGACGGTGATCTTGCCGCGCAGCTTGCCATTGACCTGCACCATCAGCTCGATCTCGGCCTGCTCCAGCGCAGCGGCGTCGACCTTCGGCCACGGTGCGTCGAGGATGTCGCCGTGCGCTGCCGCGTAGCCGAGTTCGGCCCACAGCGCATGCGTGACGTGCGGCGCGACCGGGTAGAGCACGCGCAGGAAGATGCCGAGGCATTCGCCCATTGCCGACTTCGCCGCATCGCTGCCGTCGAGCTTCGCGCCTTCGAGCAGGTTCAGCATCTTCATGCAGGCCGACACGACGGTGTTGTACTGCAGGCGGCCGTAGTCATGGTCGGCCTGCTGCAGCACCTTGTGCACCTCGCGACGCAGCGCCTTGATGTCGGCGTTGTCGGTCGCGGCAGCGGCCAGCACCGGCGCGATCGACGTCGATTGCGCATGCGAGAAGGCCCAGACGCGGCGCAGGAAGCGGTGCGCGCCCTCGACGCCGGAGCCGGACCATTCGAGCGTCTGCTCGGGCGGCGAGGCGAACATCGTGAACATGCGCGCGGTATCGGCGCCGTACTGGTCGATGATGGCCTGCGGGTCGATGCCGTTGTTCTTCGACTTCGACATCTTCTCCGTGCCGCCGATCTGCACCGGCTGGCCGTCGCCCTTCAGCGTGGCCGACGCCGGCCGGCCCTTGTCGTCGAACTGCAGCTCGACGTCTTCCGGGTTGAACCAGGTCTTCTTGCCGGATGCATCTTCGCGGAAGTAGGTTTCGTTCAGCACCATGCCCTGCGTCAGCAGGTTGACGAAGGGCTCGTCGAACTTCACCAGCCCGAAGTCGCGCATCACCTTGGTCCAGAAGCGCGCGTACAGCAGGTGCAGCACCGCGTGCTCGATACCGCCGATGTACTGGTCCATCGGCATCCAGTAGTCGTTGCGCGCATCCACCATCGCGGTGTCGTTGTCCGCGCAGCAATAGCGCATGTAGTACCAGGCCGAGTCCACGAAGGTGTCCATCGTGTCCGTCTCGCGGCGCGCCGGCGCACCGCATTTCGGGCAATCGACTTTCAGGAATTGCTCATGCTTGTTCAGCGGGTTGCCGCTGCCGTCCGGCACGCAGTCCTCGGGCAGCACCACCGGCAGATCCTGCTCCGGCACCGGCACGTCGCCGCAGTGCGCGCAGTGGATCATCGGGATCGGCGTGCCCCAGTAGCGCTGGCGCGAAATACCCCAGTCGCGCAGGCGATACGTGGTCTTCTTCTCGCCGGTACCCCGTCCCGCGAGGTCGGCGGCAACCGCGTCGACCGCTGCCTGGTAGCCGAGGCCATCGTATTTGCCGGAATTGACGCAGCGGCCGTTCTCCTTGTCGGCGTACCACTCCTGCCATGCGTCGGTGCTGTACTGCTTGCCGTCGACGGCAATCACCGGCTCGATCGGCAGGTCATATTTCTTCGCGAACGCAAAGTCGCGCTCGTCATGCGCAGGCACGCCCATCACGGCGCCGTCGCCATAGGTGATCAGCACATAGTTGCCGACCCAGACCTCGACTTGCTTGCCCGTCAGCGGATGGGTGACGAACAGGCCGGTCGGCATGCCCTTCTTCTCCATCGTCGCCATGTCGGCCTCGATCACGCTGCCCTGCTTGCATTCGGCGATGAAAGCAGCCAGTGCCGGATTGTCCTTCGCTGCATGCGCTGCCAGCGCGTGTTCGGGGGCGACCGCGCAGAAGGTCACACCCATGATGGTGTCGGCGCGGGTGGTGAACACCCACAGCTTGCCGTCGTTCAGCAGCGCGCCGTCGTCGCCCTTCACCTGGTGCGGGAAGGCGAAGCGCACGCCGGTCGACTTGCCGATCCAGTTCGCCTGCATGATGCGCACGCGCTCCGGCCAGCCCGGCAGCTTGTTCTCGACGCAGTCAAGCAGCTCTTCGGCATAGTCGGTGATGCGCACGTAGTACATCGGGATCTCGCGCTTCTCGATCAGCGCGCCCGAGCGCCAGCCGCGGCCGTCGATCACCTGCTCGTTGGCGAGCACGGTCTGGTCGATCGGGTCCCAGTTCACGGTGCCGGTCTTCCTGTAGATGATGCCCTTCTCGAGCATCTTCAGGAACATCCACTGGTTCCACTTGTAGTAGTCCGGGCTGCAGGCGGCCATTTCGCGCGACCAGTCGATCGCCAGGCCCATCGCCTGCATCTGCTTCTTCATGTACTCGATGTTCGCGTAGGTCCACTGCGCCGGCGGCACGCCGTTGGCCATCGCCGCGTTCTCGGCGGGCATGCCGAACGCGTCCCAGCCCATCGGCATCAGCACGTTGTAGCCGCTCATGCGCAGCTGGCGCGCCATCACGTCATTGATCGTGTAGTTGCGCACATGGCCCATGTGCAGCTTGCCGGACGGGTAGGGCAGCATCGAGCAGGCGTAGAACTTCTTCTTCTCGCGGCCCTGCGCATCGCGCGCATGTTCGGTGACCTTGTAGGCATCGATCGCGCGCCAGTGTTCCTGCGCCGCGCGCTCGACATCGGCGGGGATGTATTTGTCTTGCATGACGGGTGGGTGATGAGTGTAAGCGTAGCCGGTGATTATACCGGCTGGCGGGGAGGGGAAATGCAGTGGCCGGGGAGGCTTTGGAAAGAAGCGGGATGCTGACTTGGCACGTTAAATGCCACCAGCCCCCAAAACGTCATCCCAGCGCAAGCTGGGATCCACGATCGATCGACTCCGACTCGCCGATGTGGCCCTCGGTTGAGCGGGGATGGGTCCCAGCTTGCGCTGGGATGACGTTTTTCAGGACATCCACCCTTCCAACGTCTTCGCGGTGCAGGTCGAGACGGCCTGCAAGGCCGGGATCCAGTGCCTGGGACTTATTTTGCGGCTGCCTTCGGATCAGTCACGAACCCAATTTTGGTCAGGCCATTGCCCTGCGCTGCTGCCATCACCTGCGCGATCACCTCATAGCGGGTGCTCTTGTCGGCGCGCAGCTGCAGCTCCGGCATCGGCTTCTTGCCGGAGGCGGTCACGAAGCGCGCCGGCAGCTCGTCGAGCGCGACCGGCGCGTTGTTCCAGAACAGCTGGCCTTCCGCATTGATCGCCAGCGTGATCGTTTCCGGTTTCTCCGGCGCCGGCGCCGACGTCGCGCTCGGCAGCTCCAGCTTGATCGCGTGCGTGAACAGCGGCGCGGTGATGATGAAGATCACCAGCAGCACCAGCATCACGTCGACCATCGGGGTCACGTTGATGTCGGCCATCGGTGCCTGCTGGCCGTTGTCGTTGAAGCTGCCGAATGCCATCGCGTTCTCCTGTTCAGGGCTTCTTGACGCGCGCGCTGACGATCCGCGAGCCGGTCGTCAGGAAGGCGTGCAGGTCGTGCGCGAACGCGTCGAGCTCGCCCAGCGTGAGCCGGTTGACCCGCGTGAACGCGTTGTAACCCAGCACCGCGGGAATCGCGACGACCAGGCCGATCGCGGTCATGATCAGCGCCTCGCCGACCGGGCCGGCGACCTTGTCGATCTGGATGGTGCCGGACGACGACACCGCCGCCAGCGCGTGATAGATGCCCCAGACCGTGCCGAACAGGCCGATGAAGGGTGCCGTCGAGCCGACCGACGCCAGCAGCGTCAGGCCGCTCTCGAGCCGCGACGACACGCGGTTGATCTGCTGGCGCAGCGTGCGCGTGACCAGCTCGCCCGGATCGACGTTGGCGTTCAGCGAGCTGCTGTTGGCCTTCACGTTGACCGCCTCGAGCGCGTGCGTGGCCAGCGGCGCATACACCTGCTCGGTGTCGGCATGGCTGAGCAGCGTGACCGCGTCATCCATCGTCGGCGCGTCCCAGAAGCGCTCGACTGCGCTGGCGCTCTTGCGGATGCGCCAGGAGATCCAGGCCTTCGACAGGATGTAGTACCAGCTGGCGATCGACATCAGCAGCAGCAGGTAGGCCACGCTGTGGGTGACGGCGTCGCCTTGCGCCCAGTAGTGGGCGAAGCCGAGATTCTGGGTCAGGGTTTCGTTCATGCTGTTGTTCGCTCAGTTCAGTTTGAAGGGGATGGGGACGATATACCACTCGTCGATCGGCTTGCCTTCCATGGTCGCCGGGTTGAAGCGCCAGGTCTTGACGGCCTCGACCGCCGCCTGGTCCAGCCGCGGATAACCACTGGATGATTTTACTTCGACTGTGCCGGCGGTACCGTCCCGCCGGACCAGCACGCGTATCGTGACCGTGCCCTGCTCGCTCAGGCGCTTTGACATCGCCGGATAGCCCGGCTTCACGTTGGTCGTGCTGTAGCTCGCTGAAATGCTGACCTCGGTGCGCGGCGCCGGCGGTGCAGGCGGAGCGGGCGGAGCCGAAGGTGCCGGCGGCGTCGGCGCAGGCTTCACCGGTGCCGGTTCGTGCGGCACGGGCGGCACCGGTTTCGGTGCCGGCGGATGCGGGGGCTCCGGGCGCGGCTCGGGCTTGGGTTCAGGCCGGGGTTCCGGCTTCGGCTCGGGCTTGGGTTCCGGCTTCGGCTCCGGCTTCGGCTCGGGCTTGGGCTCAGGCTTGGGCTCGGGCTTGGGCTCGGGTTTGGGCTCGGGTTTCGGCTCAGGCTTGGGCGGCTCCGGCTTCGGCGGCTGGGGCTTGGGTGGTTGCGGTTTCGGCGGTTGCGGCTTGGGCGGCTCAGGCTGCGGCGGTACCGGTGCCGGCGGCGGGGGCAGCAGCTGCACGACCACGGTCGGCGGCTCGATCACGGGCTTTTTGGCATGCTCGAGCACGCCCGTCATCACCAGCACCGCCATCGCGGCGTGCAGGCCGACCGCCAGCGCGGCCGCAATTGCAGATTGCCTCGACATCGGCGAAGTCCCCTGGGCTGCGCAGTCAGCGCAGGCCGAGCACGTCCTGCATGTCGTACAGGCCGGTGTCACGGTCGCGCAGGAAGCGCGCCGCGCGCAGGCTGCCGTGCGCGTAGGTGACGCGGCTGGACGACTTGTGCGTGATCTCGATGCGCTCGCCGATGCCGGCGAACAGCACGGTGTGGTCGCCGACGATGTCGCCGCCGCGGATGGTCGCGAATCCGATCGACGAAGGATCGCGTTCGCCGGTCACGCCTTCGCGCGCGAACACGCCGACTTCCTTCAGGTCGCGGCCGAGCGCATCGGCGATCACTTCGCCCATCTTCAGCGCGGTGCCGGACGGCGCATCGACCTTGTGCCGGTGATGCGCCTCGATGATCTCGATGTCATAGCCGTGCGAGAAGCTCTTCGCGGCCAGTTCCAGCAGCTTCATCGTGACGTTCACGCCGACGCTCATGTTCGGCGCGAAAACGATCGCGGTCTTCTTTGCCGCCTCGGCGATCGCCGCCTTGCCGGCGTCGTCGAAACCGGTGGTGCCGATGATCATCTTGATGCCATGCGCTGCGCAGTGGTCGAGATGCTTCAGCGTGCCTTCCGGACGGGTGAAGTCGATCAGGAACTGCGCGCCGGCCAGGCCCTTGGCCAGATCGGATTCGATCGCCACGCCGGCCGGCTGGCCGAGGAAGGCCGCTGCATCGGCGCCGATGGACGGCGCGCCGGGAATGTCGAGTGCGCCGGCGAGCCGCGCATCCGGATCGGCGGCGATGGCCTCGATCAGCATGCGGCCCATGCGGCCGGACGCGCCGGCCACGGCGATATTCATTGCGTTCATGGATTGGGCGTCCCGATTATTTTTTTTCTGGCGCGGCGATCAGCTGCAGGTACTGGTTCTCTGCCGGCACCTGGCCGCCGTCGAAGCTGGCAACCCGGCCTTCCTTGAAACGGACCACCACATGGCTGCTGGTGACGGTGCCGTCGCCGCGCTTCATGCGGAATGGATAGTCCCAGCGCTCGCCGTGAAAGACGTCGACGATCAGCGGCGTGCCCAGCACGAAGCGCACCTGCTCGGGCGTCATGCCGACCTTCAGCTGGTCGACCATTTCACGCGAAACGAAATTCCCCTGCTGGAGGTTCGGCCGGTAGATCGGCAGCAGCCCGAACATTTTCGGGCTTTCGACCGTCTGGGTGACGCCGGCCGGCGCCGGCACGAGCTTGTCGTCGCGCTTGGCGAACAGGCCCTGTATCGCGCAACCGGATAGCAGGAAACTGGCGGCCAGCGCAAGCGCGGCAGCGCAACGGGTGGTCGGGCGATCGGACAGCAAGAACATGATGACGAAGGTAGAATACCCGCTTGCTCAAAACGCCATATGATAAAGCAGTTCCCGTTCCTCCAGACGAAATCATGCCGCCTAATCACGCCGACCTGAAATCCAGCGGGCTGAAGGCCACGCTGCCGCGACTGAAGATCCTCGAGATCTTCCAGAACAGCCAAGTCCGCCACCTGTCGGCGGAGGATGTCTACAAGCTGCTGCTGTCAGAAAATCTCGATGTCGGGTTGGCAACGGTCTACCGCGTGCTGACCCAGTTCGAGCAGGCCGGCCTGCTGTCGCGCAATCATTTCGAATCCGGCAAGGCCGTGTTTGAGCTCAACCAGGGCGCGCACCACGACCACCTGGTCTGCCTCGATTGCGGGCGGGTCGAGGAATTCTTCGACGAAGAAATCGAGCAGCGCCAGCAGTCGATCGCCGCCAGCCGCGGTTTCCGGCTGGCCGAGCATGCGCTGGCGCTGTACGGCAGTTGCACGAAGCAGGACTGCCCGCACCGCCACCGCTGATCCCGCCCGGGGTCGGCGAATCTACGGGTGCGACAGCGCGTTCGACAGCAGCCGCGCGGTGATGTCGACGATCGGAATCACCCGCTCGTAGTCCATCCGCGTCGGCCCGATCACGCCGAGCGTGCCGACAATGCGGCCGTTCGATTCATACGGCGCAGTCACCACGCTCATTTCCTCCAGCGGCACCAGTTTCGATTCGCCGCCGATGAAGATCTGCACGCCATTCGCCTTGCTCGAATTGTCGAGCAGCGCGGCGAGGCTGGTTTTCTGCTCGAACAGGTCGAACATCCTGCGCAGCGAGCCCATGTTTGACGCCAGGTCCGTCACCGACAGCAGGTTGCGTTCGCCGGAGATGACCACTTCTTCCTCCTCCTCGCGCATCGCATCGCTGCCAACCTCGACGGCCGCCTGCATCAGCCGCGTGATGTCGTCGCGCAGCTGGCGCAGCTCCTCGGTGAGCTTGAAGCGCACCTCGTCCAGCGGCAGGCCGGCGTAGTGCTGGTTGATGTAGTTCGCCGCCTGCACCAGCTCGGAGGGCGTGTAGTCGGTCTCGGTCAGCAGCAGCCGGTTCTGCACGTCGCCATTGAGAGCGACGATCACCAGCAGGATGCGTTTCTCCGAGAGCCGCAGGAATTCGATCTGCTGGAAAGTGCTGTCGCGCCGCGGCGCCAGCACCACGCCGGCAAACTGCGACAGTTGCGACAGCACCTGCGCGGCGCTGGCAATGATCTTGTGCGATGACGTACCCGACTGCAGTCGCGCCTCGACGGCGCTTTCGTCAATGGTCTGCACCGTCAGCAGGCTGTCGACGAACAACCGGTAGCCACGCGGCGTCGGAATCCGGCCGGCCGAGGTGTGCGGGCTGGCGACCAGCCCGAGCTCTTCCAGGTCGGCCATGATGTTGCGTATCGTCGCGGGCGACAGGTCCAGCCCCGAGATCTTGGCGAGCGCACGCGAGCCGACCGGCTGGCCGTCGGCAATGTAACGCTCGACGAGCGCTTTCAGCAGGGTTTGTGCGCGGTTATCGAGTTGCATAGCTTTATTCTAGCGGTGGGGCGGCCGCGATTCCAGTCAGCAGCCCAATTATGGTCTAATCGGCACCATGCCCACCCCCTCCGCCTTTCCCGCCGTCGCCATCATCGGCAAGCACGGTGACAGTTCCGCCACCGAAGACCTGCAGCAGCTGGCCGCTTTCCTCGAAGGGCGCGGGCATCGCGTGATGTTCGAGTCTGCGACCGCGCGCGACCTCGGCCGTTCCGAAGCGCAAGCGAAGACACCGGAGCAGATCGGCGCCGAGGCGCAGCTGGCCATCGTGGTCGGCGGCGACGGCACCATGCTCGGCATCGCGCGGCAGCTGGCGCCGTTCCGCGTGCCGCTGATTGGCGTCAACCAGGGACGGCTGGGTTTCATGACCGACATCGCGTCCGACCGCATGCTGCCGGTGCTGGCCGACATGCTGGACGGCAAGCGCGAATCCGAGCAGCGCACCCTGCTGGAAGGGACCGTGCTGCGCGAAGGCAAGGCGATCTTCCACGGTGTTGCGTTCAATGACGTGGTGGTCGCGCGCGGCACCGGCAGCGGCATGGTCGAGCTGCGCGTGAACGTCGATGGCCACTTCATGTACAACCAGCGCTCGGACGGCCTGATCGTCGCCACGCCGACCGGCTCGACCGCCTATGCGCTGTCGGCCGGCGGGCCGATCCTGCAGCCGCAGCTCGGCGGCATCGTGATGGTGCCGATTGCGCCGCATGCGCTGTCGAACCGGCCCATCGTGCTGTCCGACAGCCGCGTGATCGAGATCGAGCTGGCCGGCGGGCGCGACTGCAGCGTCAACTTCGACATGCAGTCGCTGGCCACGCTGCAAGTGCACGACCGCGTCGTGGTCAGGCGTTCGCAGCATGCGGTCACCTTCCTGCATCCGCAGGGCTGGAGCTACTTCGACACGCTGCGCGAAAAGCTGCACTGGAACGAATACCCGTCGGCTGTCGGTCAACTAAAATAACGGTTTTTCAACTTCCTCCCGCCCCATGCTGCGCACGCTGGCCATTCGCGATTTCGTGATCGTCGATGCGATCGAGCTCGACCTGTCCTCCGGGTTCACGGTATTCACCGGCGAGACCGGCGCCGGCAAGTCGATCCTGATCGATGCGCTGACGCTGGCGCTGGGCGGACGCGCGGACGCCAGCGTGGTGCGCGAAGGCGCGGCCAAGGCCGACATCAGCGCCGAGTTCGCCGGTGCGCTGCCGCCGGCGCTGCAGTCCTGGCTGGCCGACCATGAATTCGACGCCGGCGATGGCACGGTGCTGCTGCGCCGCGTGATCGACAACGGCGGTCGCTCGAAAGCCTTCGTCAACGGCGTCACCGCCACCGTCGCGCAGCTGCGCGAGGTCGGCGAGATGCTGGTCGACATCCATGGCCAGCATGCGCACCAGTCGTTGCTGAAGTCCGATGCGCAGCGCGAGCTGCTCGATGCGCAGGCCGGCCTGCAGGACGACGCGAAGGCGGTTGCCGCGGCCTACCGGCAATGGCGCGCGCTGGCGCGGCAGCGCGAAGAATTCGAGCGCGACGCGAAAAACGTGCTGCTCGAGCGCGAGCGCCTCGAATGGCAGGTCGGCGAGCTGGAAAAGCTCGCGCCGCGTGAGGGGGAATGGGCCGAGATCGGCAACGAGCACAGCCGGCTGTCGCATGCGGCCAGCCTGATCGAAGGCGCGCAGCAGGCGCTGAACCTGCTGTCCGAAGATGAATCGGCGCCGCTGCTGTCGCAGCTGGCATCGATCGAGCAGAAGCTCGGCAAGCTGGTCGACATCGACGACAAACTCAAGCCGGTGCTGGAGGCGCTGGAGCCGGCGCGCATACAGCTGCAGGAAGCCGTGTACGCACTGAACGATTACCTCGGCCGCATCGAGCTTGACCCGGAGCGCTTGCGCACGGTCGAGGCGCGGCTGGATGCCTTGCATTCGACGGCGCGCAAGTTCCATGTCGCGCCGGACGACCTGCCGCAGGAATTCCTCGAGCTGTCCGAGCGGCTGCGCCAGCTCGCCGATGCGACCGACCTCGACGCGCTGCGCGCCGAGGAGCAGAAGCTGGCCGACGCGTACCACGCGCTGGCCGGCAAGCTGTCAAAGGCGCGCGCCAAGGCTGCCAAGGCGCTGTCGGCGGCGGTCACGGCGGCGATGCAGGAGCTGTCGATGGCGGGCGGGCGTGTCGAGATTGCGCTGCCGGCCTGCGCGCCGGCCGCGCACGGCGTCGAGCAGGTCGAATTCCTCGTCGCCGGCCATGCGGGCACCACACCCAAGCCGCTGGCCAAGGTCGCCTCCGGTGGCGAACTGGCGCGCATTTCGCTCGCGATCTCCGTGATCGCTTCCGGTGCGACTGCGACGCCGACGCTGATCTTCGACGAAGTCGACAGCGGCATCGGCGGCGGTGTCGCCGAAGTGGTCGGCCGGCTGCTGAAGAAGCTCGGGCAGGACCGCCAGGTGCTGTGCGTGACCCACCTGCCGCAGGTGGCGAGCCAGGCTTCGCATCATTTCCAGGTCAGCAAGGGGCAGGTCGCGGACGGCTGCACCGTGTCGCGCATCGCGCCGCTTGGCAGCGCCGAGCGCGTCGAGGAGATTGCGCGTATGCTCGGCGGCCTCGAGATCACGGCGACCACCCGCAAGCACGCGCGCGAACTGCTCGCTTCCTAGCCGCCGCGATCCCCACACCAACACAAGCAGAAAGGCATTCAACGATGGGATTCAACCCGGAATCCGCGTACCGGCACGGTTCGCTCGGCCAGGTCGGCGTGGTGCTGGCCAACCTCGGCACGCCGGACGCGCCGACACCCGCCGCCGTGCGCCGCTACCTGAAGGAATTCCTGTCCGATCCGCGCGTGGTCGAGATCCCGCGCGCGATCTGGTGGTTCATCCTGAACGGCATCATCCTGCCGCTGCGCTCGCGGCAGTCGGCGCACAAGTACGCATCAATCTGGACCGAGCACGGCTCGCCGCTGAAGCTGCATACCGAGCGGCAGGCGCAACTGCTGCAGCAGCAGCTGTCCGCGCGCGGCCACGCGGTGCGCGTCGCCTATGGCATGCGCTACGGCAGCCCGTCGCTGCCTTCCGTCATCGATCAGCTGAAATCCGAAGGATGCGACCGCATCCTCGTGCTGCCGGCCTATCCGCAGTATTCGGGCACCACCACCGCGTCGGTGTTCGATGCGCTGTTTGCCCACCTGTCCGGCGTGCGCAACATGCCCGAGCTGCGCCTCGTGAAGCACTACCACGATGACGACGGCTACATCGACGCGCTGGCCGCCAGCGTGCGCGCGCACTGGGAGCAGCATGGCCGGCCCGACAAGCTGGTGATGAGTTTCCACGGCGTGCCCAAGCGCACCTTGCTGCTGGGCGACCCCTACCATTGCGAGTGCTACAAGACCGCTCGGCTGCTGGGCCAGAAGCTCGGGCTGGCGAAGGACGATTACCTCGTCACCTTCCAGTCGCGCTTCGGCAAGGCCGAGTGGCTGCAGCCGTATACTGCGCCCACGCTGGAGAGCCTCGCGAAGCAGGGCGTCGGCCGGGTCGACGTGATGTGCCCCGGCTTCACCAGCGACTGCCTCGAGACGCTGGAAGAGATCGCAATGGAGGCGAAAGAGGACTTCCTCGCCGCCGGCGGCAAGGCCTTCCACTACATTCCCTGCCTGAACGAGGATCCGCGCTGGATAGAGGCCATGGCCGCGCTGGTCGAAGCCCATGCGGGCGGCTGGCCGCTGTCGGCGGCGCCCGAGGCCGTGCAGGCCCGCCGTGTCGATGCCGAGACGGGACGCGCGCAGGCGCTGGCGCTCGGCGCGAGCGACTGACGACGCGGGCTGCACCGGCAGGCAACGGGGGCTGCGGCCCCCGAATTTTTTTGCGGGTTTTGCGATTTCCCGCCTTGAAATCCCGGCGGGCATCCCCACATCCCTTGCATTGTTTTTCAAGCCATTGAATTTCCTGGAGATTTTATGACCCAAGGCGAACAGAACCCGACGCCGGAAGACCTGCCGTCGGCCCCCGAAGCGGCGGGCGACGCCGCAGCGGCCGCTCAGCCGGCAGCCGACGCAACCGAGGCTGGCGAGCTGGCTGCGCAACTGGCCGAAGCGCAGGCCAGGCTGGTCGAGATGCAGGACGCTTTCCTGCGCGCCAAGGCCGAAGGCGACAACATCCGCCGCCGCGCGCAGGAAGACATCGCGAAGGCGCACAAGTTTGCGGTCGAGTCCTTCGCCGAAGCGCTGCTGCCGGTCAGGGACAGCCTCGAGATGGCGTTGAAGGTCGACACGCCGTCGGTCGAGTCGCTGAAAGAGGGCGTCGAGATGACCCTGAAGCAGCTCAGCGCCGCTTTCGAAAAGAACCGCCTGCTCGAGGTCAATCCGCAGCCGGGCGAGAAGCTCGACCCGATGAAGCACCAGGCGATCTCGATGGTGCCGGCCGAGCAGGAAGCCAATACCGTCGTCAGCGTGCTGCAGAAGGGCTACACGATCGCCGACCGCCTGCTGCGGCCGGCGCTGGTCACCGTGGCGCAGGGCTGAACCGAAGGGCCAGAACCCAAGCCGACTTGAATTCCGCCGCCGCTGCCGCATATCGGCAGCATCCGGCATCTAACCAGTTTCGAATCAGAAGGGACATCAATCATGGGCAAAATCATTGGCATCGACCTCGGGACGACCAACTCCTGCGTCGCCATCATGGAAGGCGGCCAGCCGAAGGTCATCGAGAACTCCGAGGGCGCGCGCACGACGCCGTCGATCATTGCGTATCAGGAAGACGGCGAGATCCTGGTCGGCGCGCCGGCCAAGCGCCAGGCCGTCACCAACCCGAAGAACACGCTGTTTGCGGTCAAGCGCCTGATCGGCCGCAAGTTCGAAGAGAAGGAAGTGCAGAAGGACATCGGCCTGATGCCCTACCAGATCCAGAAAGCCGACAACGGCGACGCCTGGGTCGCGGTGCGCGACAAGAAGCTCGCGCCGCCGCAGATCTCGGCCGAAGTGCTGCGCAAGATGAAGAAGACCGCCGAAGACTATCTCGGCGAGGAAGTGACCGAGGCCGTGATCACCGTGCCGGCCTACTTCAACGACGCGCAGCGCCAGGCGACCAAGGACGCCGGCCGCATTGCGGGCCTCGATGTGAAGCGCATCATCAACGAGCCGACCGCGGCGGCGCTGGCCTTCGGCCTCGACAAGTCCGGCAAGGGTGACCGCAAGATCGCCGTGTATGACCTCGGCGGCGGTACCTTCGACGTGTCGATCATCGAGATCGCCGACGTCGACGGCGAAATGCAGTTCGAAGTGCTGTCGACCAACGGCGACACCTTCCTCGGCGGCGAAGACTTCGACCAGCGCCTGATCGACTACATCATCGAAGAATTCAAGAAGATCAACGGCCTCGATTTGGCGAAAGACCCGATCGCGCTGCAGCGTATCAAGGCGTCGGCCGAGCGCGCGAAGATCGAGCTGTCCTCGTCGCAGCAGACCGAAATCAACGAGCCGTACATCGCGATGGCCAACGGCGCGCCGGTCCACCTGACGCTGAAGATCACCCGCGCCAAGCTCGAGTCGCTGGTCGAGGACCTGATCGCCAAGACCATCGAGCCGTGCCGCGTTGCGATCAACGACGCCGGCGTGAAAGTGTCCGACATCGATGACGTGATCCTCGTCGGCGGCCAGTCGCGCATGCCGAAGGTGCAGGAGAAGGTGAAGGAGTTCTTCGGCAAGGAGCCGCGCAAGGACGTGAACCCGGACGAGGCGGTGGCGGTCGGTGCCGCCATCCAGGGCCAGGTGCTGGCCGGTGACCGCAAGGACGTGCTGCTGCTTGACGTGACCCCGCTCTCGCTCGGCATCGAGACGCTGGGCGGCGTGATGACCAAGATGATCAAGAAGAACACCACGATCCCGACCAAGTTCAGCCAGGTGTTCTCGACGGCCGACGACAACCAGCCGGCCGTCACGATCAAGGTATTCCAGGGCGAGCGCGAAATGGCCGCCGGCAACAAGGGACTCGGCGAGTTCAACCTCGAGGGCATCCCGCCGTCGCCGCGCGGCACGCCGCAGATCGAAGTCACCTTCGACATCGACGCCAACGGCATCCTGCACGTGTCGGCCAAGGACAAGGCCACCGGCAAGGAAAACAAGATCACCATCAAGGCCAACTCCGGCCTGAACGAGGACGAGATCGAGCGCATGGTGCGCGATGCCGAGGCGAATGCCGCCGAGGACAAGCGCCTGAAGGAGCTGGCCGAGTCGCACAACCAGGGCGACGCGCTGGTGCATTCGACCCGCAAGGCACTCGGCGAGCATGGCGACAAGCTGGAAGCCGGCGAGAAGGACAAGATCGAAGCGGCCATCAAGGAGCTGGAAGAAGCGCTGAAGGGCAACGACAAGGAAATCATCGACGCCAAAGTGGCGGCGCTGTCGACCGCGGCGCAGAAGCTCGGCGAGAAGATGTACGCCGACATGCAGGCGCAGCAGGCGGCGGCGGGCTCTGCCGGCGGAGCCGGTGCGGAGCAGGCCGGTGCCGGCGCCAAGCCGGCGGACGACGATGTGGTCGACGCCGACTTCAAGGAAGTCAAGGACAAGTAACAGCAACGCCGCGCAACAGCGCAACATGGGCATTACCGGGCCGGGGCGGCGTTTTTGTCCCGCCCGGTTTTTTTGCTTGGAGGGGCGATCCCGCTCCGGGCATGGTCAGGACACCTGAAGATGGCAAAACGCGATTTTTACGAAATTCTCGGCGTGGCGAAGAATGCCGCGGATGACGAGATCAAGAAGGCGTATCGCAAGCTGGCGATGAAATACCATCCGGACCGCAATCCGGACAGCAAGCAGGCCGAGGAAAAATTCAAGGAGGCCAAGGAGGCCTACGAGATGCTTTCCGATGCGCAGAAGCGCGAAGCCTACGACCGCTTCGGCCATGCCGGCGTCGACCCGAACATGGGCGGCGGCGGTGGTGGCGGTTTCGGCGGCGGCTTCTCGGATGCCTTCGGCGACATCTTCGGCGACATCTTCGGCGGTGGTGGCGGCGGCGGTCGTGCGCGCGGCGGCCCGCAGGTCTATCGCGGCGCCGATTTGCGCTACAACCTCGACATCACGCTGGAACAGGCGGCGCACGGCTTCGATACCACCATCCGCGTGCCGTCCTGGGACGAGTGCGATACCTGCCACGGCTCCGGCGCGAAGCCCGGCACCTCGCCGACCACCTGCGGCACCTGCGGCGGCCACGGCCAGGTGCGCATGCAGCAGGGCTTCTTCAGCATCCAGCAGACCTGCCCGAAGTGCCACGGCACCGGCAAGGTGATCCCCGACCCTTGCACCACCTGCTCGGGCGCGGGCCGCATCAAGCGCAACAAGACGCTGGAAGTGAAGATCCCGGCCGGCATCGACGACGGCATGCGCATCCGCTCGACCGGCAACGGCGAGCCCGGCATGAACGGCGGCCCGCCCGGCGACCTGTACGTCGAGATCCACATCCGGCAGCATGCGGTGTTCCAGCGTGACGGCGACGACCTGCATTGCGAAATGCCGATCTCCTTCGCGCGTGCCGCGCTCGGCGGCGAGATCGAGGTGCCGACGCTGTCGGGCAAGGTGTCGTTCAGCGTGCCCGAAGGCACCCAGACCGGCAAGACCTTCCGCCTGCGCGGCAAGGGCATCAAGGGCGTGCGCTCCGGCTTCCCCGGCGACCTGTTCTGCCACGTGGTGGTCGAGACGCCGGTCAAGCTCACCGAGAAGCAGAAGGACCTGCTGCGCGAGTTCGACCTGCTGACCGCCGCAGGCGGCGCAAAGCACAGCCCGCAGAGCAAGACCTGGATGGACAAGGTGAAAGAATTCTTCGAGTGATTATCCGATCACCATAGGACGCCACTTGGCCAACAACGCCGACCTTCGGGTCGGCGTTGTTTTTGGTGAAGCGCGGTGGCCGCTCTGCGTCAATTGCATTCACCGACATAACGCCCACTTGCGCGGCTTGCATAGGCGCTTGTCAATTTCTATTCAGGCACAAAACGACTGCATCGCGCCGGTAGACTTCGCGATCGTTCGTCGTTTTCAGGATGCCGGAAGATGCCGCGCTGGTCGACGCCCTTACTCGAAGCGCTCACGTTCAGGAAGAACCCGGTCATCCCGTTGATCGAGGCCGTCCGTGCGCATCGCCGGGGGCGCAGCGACAACGAGTTCGAGCAGTCGGTCGTTCGCATCATCCTCGGCGCGCTGCTGCTGAGCCTGTTCGGCTACCTGACCGACAACAATCCCGACGGGCCGCCCGGGATTCACCTGCAGATCGTCACCGTCCTGACCGGCTTCCTCGCCGCGTCGCTGGCGATCGCCGTCAGCGTGGTAATGCAGCCGGGCGATGTTCGGGTCCGGCGCGTCTGTGCGATCCTGCTCGATGTCGGCACGCTGACCTACCTGCTGCTGATCGGCGCCGAACATTCGGCGCCGCTGTACTTCTTCTACCTGTGGATCATCATCGGCAATGGCTTTCGCTTCGGCCGATCCTACCTGTTCATCGCGCTAGTCACCACGCTGACCGGCTTCGGCGTCGTGATCTGCGCCGCACCCTACTGGCATGACCAGCTTGGCCTGTCGCTCGGCTTGTGGCTGGGCACCCTGCTGATATCGATTTATTTCAGCGTGCTGGTCGGGCGATTGTTCCGCGCGCTTGATGAAGCCAATGGCGCGAACCTCGCGAAGCGGCAGTTCATCTGCGCCGTCAGTCATGAATTGCGCACGCCGCTGAACGCGATGATCGGCATGCTCGATCTGCTGAAGACGACGCCGGTCGATGTCGAGCAGGAGGAAATGCTCGACTGCATGACGACCACGTCGCAGGTCATGCTCGCGCAGATCGAAGACGTGCTGGATTTTTCCAAGATCGAGGCCGGCAAGATGTCGGTCGAGCATGCGGATTTCGATGTCTACCGGCTCGTGCACGGCATACAGGTGATGTTCCGCTACCGTGTCAATCCGCAGGCGACCGAGTGGCTGATCCAGATCGACGGTGGCGTGCCGGAGATACTGAACGGCGATCAGCACCACTTGCGGCAGATCCTTGTGAACCTGGTTGGCAACGCGGTCAAGTTCACCGAGCAGGGGCGGGTCGCGCTGCGGCTGCGGCGACTGGCCAGCGGCGACAGCGGCGTGAAGATCCTGTTCTCGGTATCCGATACCGGCATCGGCATCGCCAAGGCCGTACAGGGCAAGATCTTCGACAGCTTCACGCAGGCCGACGAATCCGTCGCCCGCCGCTATGGCGGCACCGGGCTCGGCACGACGATCTGCAAGCAACTGGTCGAATTGATGGGCGGGCGAATCGGCTTCAGCAGCGAGCCGGGCAAGGGCAGCGATTTCTGGTTCGAGCTGGAGTTCGGCCACCCGACCCTGCAGTCCGCTGCGCGGGTGCGGCCTGCCCGGCTGCACGCGATGCTGGTCGGCGCCGGAACCGAAGACGCGCCACTGGTCGCCGAGCTCGGGACATCCTGCCGCGCCGCGCCGAGCCGGGCCGATGACATCGACGAGGCCATCGACGTGATCGGGCGGGCCAGCCTTGCCGGCAAGCCGGTCTCGCTGATTCTCGTTCGCGCACCAATTGAGCCGACCGAGGCGATCTCCGAATGGATCAAGCGGACGAGCATGCAGCTGAAGCGCCTTAGGACAACGGCCCGTGAATTCACGATGGTCATCGCGCTGCTTCCGTCGGCAGGCATGTCCGACGAGCTGGCGACGGAACTGGCCGAGGCCGCAGGATTCTTCGCGGTGCTGTTCCCGGGGCAGCCGGTCGCCCTGGCGCGGCTGCTGCACGCCGCCGGCTTGTCGCTCGGGGCCGATCCGCCCCGCGTCGGCGCGCCCAAGACGGTCGCATCACGCGTGCCGCTGGCTGCCGCCGAGATCAGGCCGGTGACGAACGATGACGGCCTCGATGTGATGATCGTCGAAGACAACCCGACCAACCGGCGCGTGCTGCAGAAGATACTCGAGCGGGCCGGCCATCGCTGCTTGCTGGCGAGGGACGGCGATGAGGCGCTCGACCTGATCGGCAAGCATGTGGTCGATGTCATCATCCTCGACATGAACATGCCGGGAGTGCACGGCACCGAAGTGGCCCGGCTGTGCCGCCTGATGGGCGGGCGGCCTGCGGCCACACCGATCATGATGTTCTCCGCAAACGTGACACCCGAGGCGCGCGAGGAATGCCTGCACGCCGGCGCGAATACCTTCATGCCCAAGCCTATCCAGGTCGAATTGTTTCTGAAGACCCTGGACGAACTTGCCGGCAAACGCACGGCTCCTGCGCCGGGTAACTGCAGCGACCCGGCATGCGTAGATACGGCGTGGCCCGAACTGCCGCGCCCCGGCGAGCCGGTGCTCGATCTGCACATCCTGAAGGGGCTGGAAACGATGAGCCGGGATCCGGCCTTCCTCGACGAGCTGATCGCCGAATACCTTGCCGAGTCACGGCGGCTGCTTCAGCTGGTCGCGCAGGACATTGAGCGGGATGCGGATGACGAGATCAAGGAAGCGCTGCATTCACTGCGTGGCTCGGCGCTCAGCATAGGCGCGACAGCGATGAAGATGACCTGCAAACGTTTCGAAAAGCTGCTTCCGAGCGGAACCCGGGAGCAGAGGAAGCACATCCTGCAGGAACTGAATCATGCATTCATAAAATTGTGCAGTGAACTGGAGGCCTACCGGCAGCAGCGCATGTCGGCAGAACAGGCGTCATCCAGACCAGATTGACTTCAATCATCATGAGGAATGCAAATGTCATTGAGTAGCCAGCTGATAGAAATTACCGACGCCAATCGGCATGCCATCGAGTCGATACCGCGGCTGCGGGACATGTTGAGCGGGCAGTTTTCCCGTCAGCGCTACATCAGCTTCCTGATCCAGCTCTATCCAATCGTCTCCAACTTTTGCCCTTTAATGGCAGCTGCAGCGAGCCGCTGCGCCGACCGATATGACGAACTGCGCAATTATCTGTACGAGCATATTGCCGAGGAAAAGGGACATGAGCAGATGGTGCTGGATGATCTGGAGGGCATGTGCATCGACAGTTCGATGATTCCCGAGCAGCCGCCCAAGCCTCCGGTGCAGGCGATGCTGGGCTATAACTATCACGCGATAGCGACCGGCTTTCCCCATACGGTGCTTGGCCTGATCTATGTGCTGGAGATCATGTCCTCCGTGTATGGCGGGCGGGTTGCCCAGGCTGTTTCGCGCAGTGTCAACTTGCCCTTGTCACAGGGTTTCTCTTTTCTCGAATCCCATGCGGTTCTCGACGACCAGCATATCGGCGAGCTGAGGAAGGTGATGCAACTGGTGCAGGAGTCGGAGCTGGAAGACGCCATGCTGAACAGTGTGCAGACAAATTTCTACCTCTTCAGACAAGTGCTGAATTACGAAGAGCTGCACTGATCGAATCGGCTGGAGCGAGATATTGCAACGCCCCGGCCGTCATTCGCGCGCCGGTTTGTCTTCCGATGTTCAAGATTGCTGAAGCTGGCTCACCAGATGTTCACCGGCCGGAAGGCTCTGTTCGTACTTGGCATGCAGCGAGCGTTGCGACATCGCGAGGCGAGTCATCATCTGCAGGTCTTTCTCCTCGATGCGCAAGGCCGCATCGACCCACAGCATCGCGACATCCCGCAGCTCCTCGAAAGTGACCGGCCACAAATGATTCCTGCACTCGTAAATCGATCGCATGCCATTGAGGTGCCGGCTTTTTTTGCGGATCAGATCATGCACGGCCCGTTCACCTTCGCCCGGTGGTGCCACCATATCGATGACGCCCATGTCGGCCAGCTCCTCGGCACGATAGGTGTTCCCGCTCAACATCATCTCCTCGGTCTTGCGCATGCCGATACGCCGCGCGAGGAAGCTGTATGCGCCCATGCCGGGGAACAGGTTGAAAATGATTTCGGGCAGACCCATCTTGGCGCCGGCTTCGGCAACGATGATGTGGCTGGACAAGGCGAACTCGAAGCCGCCGCCGAGCGCATCTCCCTGTACCAGCGAAATCGTGGTCGTCGAGCAGTCATAGCCCTTGATTCGCGGATACATCGCATCCACACACAGGCGCGCATACTCCATCAGTGCTTCGCGATTCTTTTCACGGATCAGGTTGATGAACAGTGCGAGGTTGCCGCCGAGGCTGAACACGCCTTTGCGGCGCGATGCGATCACGCAGTAATTGACCGGATGCCAGTCATCCTCCTGCAATACATGCGAGTCGCGCCGCTTCAGTTCATGGAATACATGGTGCAGCTCCTCCACCATGTCCTGGTTGAAGCAGGGCACGCCGATCGGCTTCATGTAAGTCCAGAGCGTTCGCCACGCCTTGTCGTAGACCAGGTCGACTTGCTGGTACTGGCGCCTCGGCCAGAGCGCGGCGGGACGATCGGTTTCGTTCAGGTCAGGGTTTGGGTCGATGGACAGCATCGTTTTCTCCTTCGATCAGTCACGCAACAGATCCTGACGGGGTCCTGTTCGTGACATGGAACAATGATTGCCATTTGGGGAGTTGCCATCCCCGCGTTGTGTGATGCGATCGCCGAATTGCTTGCCACGGGCAGGGTTCCGTCCGAGGCGGCCAGCGCTCGGTACAGGGCAGACACGCTTCGATAAATTCCAGAGCGAATTTGATCTCGGCGGTCTTGCAGAGCGAAGCTGTTTGCTTTTGCTCAAACTCTGCTGGCGGCGATTGAAGTTTATGAGGGCTGCAGACAACTGAAAAAATCATTAGCGAGCCAATCATTTGCACTAATAATTTTTGCGAGTTTCCGAACAGTGGTGTTGGCCGTGGTATTCGTTTTGGCCATCATCGGCTGCGGTAAAATCGCGCACCTTCTTCATGGATTGATTCGATATGCCGGGAAAGAATTTCGACAGGGCGCTGCGCGAGCTGGTGGCCAACAACCGGGAATGGGCGGCCTCGATGGTGGCGCAGGATCCCGATTTCTTCAAAAAGCTCGTGGCGCAGCAATCGCCGGAATTCTTGTGGATCGGCTGCTCGGACAGCCGTGTGCCGGCGAACGAAATCGTCGGCTTGCAGCCCGGTGAGTTGTTCGTCCACCGCAATGTCGCCAACGTGGTCGTGCACACCGACCTCAACAGCCTGTCGGTACTGCAGTTTGCGATCGACCAGCTCGGCGTGAAGCATGTGATCGTGGTCGGCCACTACGGCTGCTCCGGCGTGCGCGCCGCGATGGAGCGCCGCCGCGTCGGCCTCGCCGACAACTGGTTGCGGCATGTGCAGGATGTGCATGTGAAGCACATGCAGCTGTTGCCGGAGACGATGGATCCGAAGCTGCGGCACGACCGGCTGTGCGAGCTGAACGTGATCGAGCAGGTGGTGAACGTCTGCCAGACCACGATCGTGCAGGACGCGTGGGAGCGCGGGCAGGACGTGACGGTGCACAGCTGGGTCTACAGCCTGCAGGACGGACTGGTGCGCGACCTCGGCCTGGCGGTCAGCAATGCCGAGTCGCTCGGCCCGCAGCTCGAGGCCAGCCTCGCGCGCTACGCAGCCTGACTTTCCGGCTGCGCATGGCGACGGCCCCGGCAGCGTGCCGGGGCGTCGTCGTCAGAAGGAATGTTCCGGGCCGGGGAAGCTGCGATCCTTGACGGCGGCCACGTAAGCGCCGATCGCGCCGGCGAGGCTGGACTGGCCCTGCATGAAGTCCTTCACGAACTTCGGCCGGTGGCCCGGGAAGGCGCCGATCATGTCGTGCAGCACCAGCACCTGGCCTGAGCAGTCGATGCCGGCGCCGATGCCGATGGTCGGTATCGACAGCTGCTTCGTCACTTCGGCCGCCAGCGGCGCCGGTATCGCTTCCAGCACCAGCATCGATGCGCCGGCCTCCTGCATCGCCATCGCATCGGCCAGCAGCTGTTCGGCCGCGCTGTCGGTCTTGCCCTGGACCTTGAACCCGCCGAGCTGGTGCACCGATTGCGGCGTCAGGCCAAGGTGCGCGCACACCGGCATGCCGCGCTCGACCAGCAGCTTCACCGTCGGCGCCAGCCACGTGCCGCCTTCGAGCTTGACCATCTCGGCGCCGGCGCGCATCAGCACAGCCGCATTTTCCATCGCCTGTTGCGGCGTGTTGTACGCGCCGAACGGCAGGTCGCCGATCAGCAGCGGGCGCTTGCAGCCGCGCGCGACGCAGGCCGTGTGGTAGGCGATGTCGTCGACCGTGACCGGCAGCGTGGTGCCGTGTCCCTGGATGACCATGCCGAGCGAGTCGCCGATCAGGAGGGTGTCAACGCCGCACTGGTCCATCAGCGCCGCGAAGCTCGCGTCGTAACAGGTCAGCATCGCGATCTTGTCGTCGGCCGCGCGCATTTGCGCCAGCGTGGTGACGGTGACTTTCTTGCGGGCGGTCGGTGCCTGGGTGGACATGTTCATTCTCCGCGGTTGAAGAATTCGCGCTTGCCGCGCATGCCGGCAATGCGCTGCATCAGCAGCGAGAAGTCCTCGCTGCGCTCGATGGGGTTGAGGCGGTCGGCATTGACCATCAGCAGCGGCGACGCATCGTAGTGATGGAAAAAGCTGCTGTAGCCGTCGCACAGCCGCTGCAGGTAGGTTTCGGAGATGGACGCTTCGCTCGGCACGCCGCGCCGGCGGATGCGATCTGCCAGCGTGGCCGGCGTCGCCTGCAGGTAGACCACGAGGTCGGGACGCGGCGACTCCTGGCTCAGGTGGCCGTACATCTGCCGGTACAGGTGAAGCTCGTCGTCGGCCAGCGTCAGCGCGGCGAAGATCGGGTCTTTGTCGAGCAGGAAGTCCGATACCACCGGCGCGCCGAACAGGTCGGCCTGCGCCATGTCCTTCAGCTGGTTCATCCGCTGGAACAGGAAGAACATCTGCGCGGGCAGCGCGTAGCGCGCGGAGTCGCGGTAGAAGCGTTCGAGGAAAGGGTTGTCCTGCGGCTGCTCGAGCAGCGCCTGCGCGCCGGTCTCGGCCGCGATGCGGCGCGCGAGACTGGTCTTGCCGACGCCGATCGGTCCTTCAACGACGATGTAGCGGTATTTGACCGGATTCATGGGCGGGGATGATACGGCATTGCGATGGCGGCGCGGTCACATTCGCTGCGATCCGCCCTTTCATTTTTGCGCGCCGGCATCCGCAGCGAGCCGGACAATCGGCTGGTTCTGCACGCCGGCAAGCTGCGCCTGCGCCGGCCCGTGGCCGGGCACGTCGATGTCGGGCGCAAGCTCAAGCAGCGGCAACAGCACGAAGGCGCGCGCGCACATGCGCGGATGCGGCACGTGCAGGCCGGGCTCGTCGATGACGCGGTCGCCGTACAGCAGGATGTCGAGGTCGAGCGTGCGCGGCGCATTGCGGAAAGGCCGCTGCCGTCCGAAGTCCAGCTCGACCTGCTGCAATGCCTTGAGCAGCGCCTGCGGCGACAGGCCGGTGTCGAGCTGCACGACCGCATTGATGAAATCGTCGCCGCTGGCGTCGATGGGCGCGCTTGCATACAGCGAGGACTGGCGCACCAGCGCCGTCTGCGGCAGCTGCGCGAGCTGCGCGATGGCGTCGCGCACGGCCTGCGCCGGATCGCCGAGGTTGGCGCCGAGGCCGATGTAGGCCGCGACCATCGCGGTCACGGCGCGCTGTCGCCGCCGGCCTTGCTGCGGTTGCGGCCGCTGCGGCGGCGGCGCTTCTTCGCCGGGCCGGCGCTGTCGTCGGCCGGCTTCTTCGACAGCAACGTCTCGCGGCCGGGGCCGTCGGCGTCGATGAAGTCAGTCCACCAGTCGCCGATTTCCTGGTCGATCTCGCCGGAGGCGCAGCGCAGCAGCAGGAAGTCGTAGCCGGCGCGCATGCGCGGATGTTCCAGCAGCTTGTGCGGCGACTTGCCGACGCGGCGCTCGAAGCGCGGCTGCATCGCCCAGATGTCGCGCATGTCGGTCGCAATGCGGCGCTGTATCGCCAGCTGCTCGGTCTGGCCGTCGAGCACGTCGTCGGCGGCGAGATGCAGCGCCGGTATCGGCAATTCGCCGGCCGCCTTGTAGGCGTTCCACTTCTCCAGCACCTGGTGCCACAGCAGCGAAGCGAACAGGAAGCCGGGCGAGACCGGCTTGCCGTCGCGCACGCGTTCGTCGGTGTTGGCCAGCGCCAGCGTGACGAAGCGCTCGCCGAGCGGCTGCTCGAGCACGACGTCGAGCAGCGGCAGCAGGCCGTGGTGCAGGCCTTCCTTGCGCAGCTGCTGCAGGCAGGCCATCGCATGCCCGCTCATCAGCAGCTTGAGCATCTCGTCGAACACGCGCGCGGCCGGCACGTTGTTGATCAGCGCGGCCATGACCTTGATCGGCGCGCGCGTCGGCTGCGCGATCGAGAAGCCGAGCTTGGCGGCGAAGCGCACCACGCGCAGCATGCGCACCGGGTCTTCGCGGTAGCGCGCTTCCGGCACGCCGATGATGCGCAGCGTCTTGCTGCGGATGTCCTTCATGCCGCCGTGATAGTCGAGCACCTGCTGGCGCTCGGGGTCGTAGTACATCGCGTTGATCGTGAAATCGCGGCGCTCGGCGTCTTCATGCTGCTCGCCGAAGGTGTTGTCGCGCAACACGCGGCCATGCGCATCCTTCGGCGCTTCCTCGGACGACGCGCCGCGGAAGGTGGTCACCTCGATCAGCTCCTGGCCGAACATCACGTGCACGATCTGGAAGCGGCGGCCGATGATGAACGCGCGGCGGAACAGCCGCTTCACTTCTTCCGGCGTGGCATTGGTGGCGACGTCGAAGTCCTTGGGTTTGTGCCCGAGCACGAGGTCGCGCACTGCGCCGCCGACGATGAAGGCCTTGTAGCCGGCGCGCTGCAGCGTCTGCGTGACGCGCACCGCGTTGGGTGACACGTCGTCGAGCGGTATGCCGTGTTCGGACGGGCCGAAGACCACGGGTTCGACAGCCTTGCCGGCCTTTTCCGGCACGCCGAGGATGCGGCGGATGAATTTCTTGATCATCGCTGGTTATTCCGCGAACAGCTTCAGGATCGGCCAGCCCTGCGCCTCGGCATGGCGGGCGAGGGCGGCGTTCGGATTGGTGGCCACCGGATGGGTGACGATCGACAGCAGCGGTATGTCGTTCTGCGAATCGCTGTAGAAGGTGCTGCGCTCGAAGTCGCCCAGCGTCTTGTCCATCGACGCCAGCCACGCATGCATGTTGGTGACCTTGTCGGGGCCGTAGGGCGGCGTGCCGACCAGCCGGCCGGTGATCTCGCCGCCGGCGGTCAGTTCGGGCTCGGCGGCGATCAGGTGGTCGATGCCGAAGGCTTGCGCGATCGGGCCGGTGACGAAGCGGTTGGTCGCTGTGATGATCGCGACCAGCTCGCCGGCCTGCCGGTGTTCCTCGACCAGCGCGCGCGCCTCCTTGCGCATCGCCGGGCGAATGACTTCGTCCATGAACTGCGCATGCCAGGCGTCGAGCTGCGCGCGCGGGAAGCGCTTGAGGGTGCCGAATGCGAACTCGAGGTATTCGACCGGGTCCAGGGTGCCCTGCTGGTACTGCCGATAGAAGTCCTGGTTGCGGGCGGTGAAGGCCTCTCGGTCGACGGCGCCGACGCGGCAGAGGAACTGGCCCCACTCGTAATCGGAATCGATCGGGATCAGCGTGTGGTCAAGGTCGAAAAGTGCAAGGTTCATGTAGGGTTCGTGGTGTCGCCCAGCTGCAGCAGTTCGCGCAGCAGCGGCATCGTGATCGGGCGCTGGGTCTCCAGCGAATAGCGGTCGAGCGCGTCCAGCATCGCCGACAGCGACTGCATGTCGCGCCGGAAGTGCGTCAGCAGGTAGGGCAGCACGCCCGGCGACAGCGACAGCCCGCGCGCCTGCGCGGACTGCGACAGCGCGGCGATCTTCTCGTCGTCGGTCAGCCCGTGCAGCTGGTACACCAGCCCCCAGCCCAGCCGGGTGCGCACATCCTCGCGCAGCCCCAGCTGCGCCGGCGGCTGGCCGGCCGCGGCCACCAGCATGCCGCCGGCTTCCTGCACCTGGTTGTACAGGTTGAACAGCGCGTGCTGCTGGCGATCGCTGAGCCTTTCGCAGTCATCGATCAGGTACAGGTCGGCGTCGCGCGACCAGCCGAATTCGCGCGACGACAGCGCGGGCGACAGCAAGACGGCCCCGCCACTGGCCTTCAGCGCATTCAGCAGGTGCGACTTGCCCGCGCCCGGGTCTCCCCAGATCGTGACGAAACGCTGGTCCGGCGCCTGCACGTTGCGATCGGCAAGGCGCCTGAGCAGGGCGGCGAGTTCCTGGTTCCTGCCGGTGACGAAGCTGTCCAGGGTCTGCGGCCGCGCCGCCCCCCAGTCGAGCAGCAACTGCCTCATGGTTGTTTGTAAAAACTGCTGTTCAGGTAATGTCGGCGCAGGCGGCCGAAAACGACCGAGAGTATAGCCGACGCGGGCAGCGCCAAGAGAATGCCGACGAAGCCAAACAGTTGTCCGAAGGCCAGCAGCGCGAAGATCACGGTCAGCGGATGCAGGCCGATGCGCTCGCCGACCAGTCTCGGGGTCAGGTAAAAGCTCTCGACGAACTGGCCGATGCCATAGACCACGGCCACGGCCGCCAGCCCGTACCAGCCGTCGAACTGCAGCAGCGCGGCGATGACGGCCAGCACCAGCCCGAGCCCGAAGCCGATGTACGGGACGAAGACCAGCAGGCCCGTCATCATGCCGACCGGCAGCGCGATGTCGAAGCCGGCAATTGCCAGTCCGACCGAATAATAGGCCGCCAGCAGCAGCATCACCAGCAGCTGGCCGCGCAGGTACTGCGCGAGCAGGCCGTCGGCTTCGCCCGCCATGTCGGCCACCAGCGCGCTCCAGCGGCGCGGCACGGTGTCGGCGATGCGATGGCGCAGTCCGTGCCAGTCGAGCAGCAGGTAGAACAGCACGATCGGTATCAGGAACAGCGTGGCGGCCCAGCCCATCAATGCGCTGCCGCCGATGCGCAGCCAGGTCAGCAGCGCGCTGCCGGTGCCGTCGCCGGAGGCCAGCCGATCGGCCACGGCCTTCTGCAGCGCCGACAGGTCGATCTTCGTGCCGACGCCCATCTGGCGCAGCCACGGGCCGACAGTCAGGTCGATCTTGGCCAGCAGCACGGGGATGCGCTCGCGCAGCAGCGGCAGCTCGTCGGCGAGGATGGGCAGCACCACCAGCAGCAGCGCGGCGATCAGCAGGACGAGGCCGGCGATCGCAACCAGCACCGCGAGCGCGCGCGGAACCCGCCGCTGCGCCATCCAGTCGACGCCGGGATTGAGCACATAGCCGATCACGGCCGCCGCGACGAAAGGCGTCAGGATCGGCGTCAGCAGCCACAGCAGGGCCAGCAGCACCACAAAGACCGACAGCCAAAGCAGTGTCTGGCGCTGGTCGGGCTTGAGGACGGAAGACATGGTCGGGATCGGAGGCGCGGGTGGGCGATTTGGTAAAATAGCTCCGCCTCGCTGCCTTGTCATTGGGACAAGCCCGCATTCTACCGTTTCCGCCGTACGTTCCCTGTCCATTCTTTTTATCTCGCCATGGCTTCCAATTCCCCGGTCTCCCTTTCCTATCGCGATGCAGGTGTCGATATCGACGCCGGCGATGCCCTTGTCGAGGCGATAAAGCCGTTTGCGAAGCGCACGATGCGCGAGGGCGTGCTGGCCGGCATCGGTGGCTTCGGCGCACTGTTCGAGGTCAGCAAGAAGTACAAGGAGCCGGTGCTGGTGTCCGGTACCGACGGCGTCGGCACCAAGCTCAAGCTCGCCTTCCACCTGAACCGGCATGACACGGTCGGCATCGATCTGGTCGCGATGAGCGTCAACGACATTCTCGTGCAGGGCGCCGAGCCGCTGTTCTTCCTCGACTATTTCGCCTGCGGCCGCCTGAACGTCGGCGCAGCGACCGACGTGATCAAGGGCATTGCGGCTGGTTGCGAGCAGGCTGGCTGCGCGCTGATCGGCGGCGAAACCGCCGAGATGCCGAGCATGTATCCGGACGGCGAATATGACCTGGCCGGTTTTGCCGTCGGTGCGGTCGAGAAGTCGAAGATCATCGATGGCCGCAAGATCGCCCCGGGCGATGTGGTGCTTGGCCTGGCGTCGTCGGGCGCGCACTCGAACGGCTATTCGCTGGTGCGCAAGATCCTCGAGGTCGCCAATCCCGACCTGAACGCCGATTTCCACGGCCGCCCGCTGGCCGACGTGCTGCTGGCGCCGACCCGCATTTATGTGAAGCCGCTGTTGGCGCTGATGGAAAAGATCGAGGTGCGCGGCATGGTGCACATCACCGGCGGCGGCCTGGTCGAGAACATCCCGCGCGTGCTGCAGCCGAACCTGACGGCCGTCCTGCAGCGAGATGCATGGACGATGCCGCCGCTGTTCCAGTGGCTGCAGCAGCACGGCGGCGTGGCCGACGCCGAGATGCACCGCGTGTTCAACTGCGGCATCGGCATGACCGTGATCGTGTCGAAGGAAAATGCGGATGCGGCCGAAGCCGAACTCAAGCGCCTCGGCGAGACGGTCTACCGTATCGGCGCGATCCGCGAGCGCAACGGCGACGAGGCGCAGACCATCGTCGAGTAAGCGCGTAGCGACGTTTCAATGAGCAAAGGCCGCGCGATGCGGCCTTTGTCTTTTGGCGTGTTGCTCAGAGCACGCGATAGACATTCCAGCGCGAGGTTCCCGACACCACAAAAGGTTCCAGTTCCCGGCCCCATTGCTGATGCGCGGCGTGGGTCGCCAGCTTGCTCCAGACCCGCTCGATTTCGGTCAGGTCTTGCACCTCCCACTCGTGCATGACGGTCGCCTCCAGCACGCCGATCGAGCCGGTCAGCAGGCGGCCCGTCGTCATCCCCACGGACTTCCCGATTTTTTCCTCCCATTCCTTCATTTTTTCGATCACTTGCTGCTTGTGCCCGAAGCGGGCATCGATTTGCCATGTGGCAATGAGCATGATGGTCTCCCAAAAGGTGTTTTTGCCCGTGTGCAGGCTGCACGCCGGGCTCGTCTCAACATAGACGATGCGCAAAGGAATGGTTTGATGCGGCTCGAGTGCACGCACCGGCGCTGCAGTGTCGTTTTACTGTTGCTGTTCGTTCGCGCGCCCGTGCGCCAGCGTTTGCAAGGGCGGCGACCGGCTGTCGCCACGCGCCACCGAGGCCGGCGGCGGCACGCGCACCGGCTGGTTCAGGCTGCCGCGGCTGGACAGCACGTTCGCGGTGGCTTCCGGTGCGGCATTCCAGACCGGATCGGCGATGCCCTCGAACACCGACTTCAGCTGCTTTCCCCAGGTCGAGCGGATCATCTGGAAATACTGATTCTTTTCATCGATGGTCACGAAGCGGCTGACCGCCAGCGCATCTTTTTCGTACACCAGCAGGTCGAGCGGGAAGCCCACCGAGATATTCGAGCGCAGCGTCGAATCCATCGAGATCAGCGCGCATTTCGCCGCCTCGTCGAGCGGCGTCGACGGCGAGGTCACGCGGTCGATGATGGGCTTGCCGTACTTTGATTCGCCGATCTGGAAATACGGGTTCTCGTCATGCGACTCGATGAAATTGCCGGCCGCGTACATCTGGAACAGCCGGCAGCGTTCGCCGCGGATCTGCCCGCCGAAGATCATGCTGACGTTGAAGTCGATGCCGAACTGCTCCAGCGCCTTCGCATCGCGCCGGTGCACCGCGCGGATCGCGTCGCCGACGATCTGCGCCGCCTCGTACATCGACGACGCAGTCCAGATGCTGGTGCCGTCCGGCGACAGGTATTCGCCGATGGTCTGCCGCACCGACTGCGAGATCGACAGGTTCCCTGCGGTCATCAGCACCATCACGCGGTCGCCGGGGTTTTCGAAGACCGACATCTTGCGGAAGGTGCCGACATGATCGACGCCCGCATTCGTGCGGGAGTCGGAAAGAAAGACGAGGCCGGAGTTCAGCCGCATCGCCACGCAATAAGTCATTCAGCCCTCTGTTCAGGTGGTATCCGGATCAGGCGAAGGCAAGGCAGTCGCGGTTCATGCATGCGCCACCGAGACCTGCACCGACAGCGTCTCGTCGCCGCCGCCGCGCCGTATGCCGCGCACCGGCGCGACGGATTCATAGTCGCGTCCGACCGCGATACGGCAGTAGTCGGCACTCTGCAGCCGTGCATGCGTGACGTCAATCGCGACCCAGCCCGCATAGCCTGGCTCTTCGACCCAGGCATCGACCCACGCATGCGTTGCGCCATGCTCGGATTCGCCCTCGCCCGGATGGATGTAGCCGGACACGTAACGCACCGGCAGGCCGAACGCATGGCCGCAGGCGATGAACAGGTGCGCATGATCCTGGCAGACGCCCTGGCCGAGCTGCAGCGCATCGCCGGCAGTGCTGCTGGTGGCGGTCGCGCCGGGCTGGTAGCTGACGGCGGCGCAGATCGCCTCGGCCAGCGCCAGCAGCTGTGCGGTCGTGGCGGACGGCGAAGTCAGGTGGCGCGCCGCAAACTCGCGGATGGCGTCGGTCGGCGTGGTCAGGCGGGTCGGCACGGTGAACGCGAGTACCGGCAGCAGCATCCGCTCCGGTATGCGTCCCTGTGGCGGCGGCTGGATCGCCACTGTGCCGGAAGCGACGATGCGCACCTCGTCATGCGGCGCGGTCAGCGTGACGATGTCGCCCTGGTTGCCGAACGCATCCGTCATGCCGCAACGCGTGCCGGGCGAGCTGATCTGCCATTGCAGCGTCTGCTGCAATGGCTCGCTGCGCGGCGTCATCCGCAGCCGCTGAATCGTGTAGGCGGCCGGGCGCGCATAGCGATAGCGCGTCTCGTGCCGGATGGACAGGGTGACCGGCTTCATGCGGCGAGCGGCAGCAGGAAGTCGCGGCTGACGCGGTTGCCCAGCTCGTAGACCTGCTCGAGGAATTCGGTCAGGTAGTCGTGCAGGCCGCGCCGCATGATGTCGTCGATGCTGTTGAAGCGCAGGTTCGAGTGCAGCCGGCCGGCGAAGCGTTCAGTCTCGCGTGACACGTCATTGCGTACCTGCTCCAGGTTGCCGACCACTTCGCTCAGGCAGGCCATCAGCGAGCGCGGCATGTCGCCGCGCAGGATCAGCAGCTCGGCCACGCGCTCCGGCGTGATCACGTCGTGGTAGGCCTTGCGGTAAGTTTCGAAGGCCGACACCGAGCGCAGCACCGCAGCCCAGTGGTAGAAGTCGCGGTCGGTCGCGGGCAGCTGGTCGCGGCTTGTGCCATGGAACTTCACGTCGATCAGGCGCGCGGTATTGTCGGCGCGTTCGAGGAAAGTGCCGAGGCGGATGAAATGAAAGGCCTCGTCCTTCAGCATCGTGCCGATGGTGACGCCGCGCGACAGGTGCGAGCGGTGCTTGACCCACTCGAAGAACTCGCCGGGATCGCGTGCAAGGATGCCGCCGTCGAGCAGCTGGTTCATCTCGAGCCAGCTGGTGTTGATCGTCTCCCATACTTCGGTGGTCAGCGTGCCGCGCACCGCACGCGCATTCTCGCGCGCGCTGGTCATGCAGGACGCGATCGATGACGGGTTCAGCGGGTCGCGCACCATGAAGTCGAGCACGTCTTCCGGCGTCAGCAGCCCGTATTTCGCCTCGAAGGCCGGCAGCAGCTCGGAGATGCCGAGCACCGCGCGCCAGCCCTGCTCGGCGGCTTCCGCGGACTGCGGCAACAGCTGTGTCTGGATGTTCACGTCGAGCATGCGCGCGGTGTTCTCTGCTCGCTCGGTATAGCGCGCCATCCAGTAAAGGTGATCAGCGGTTCGGCTCAGCATTTCATTTCTCCAGTACCCAGGTGTCCTTGGTGCCGCCGCCCTGCGACGAGTTGACCACCAGCGATCCTTCCTTCAATGCGACGCGCGTCAGCCCGCCCGGCACCATCGTTACGCTCTTGCCCGACAGGACGAAGGGCCGCAGGTCGATGTGGCGTGGTGCGATACCGGACTCGACATAGGTCGGACAGGCCGACAGCGCCAGCGTCGGCTGCGAGATGTAGCCATCGGGCTTGGCGATCACGCGCTGGCGGAATTCTTCGATCTCCGCTTTCGTCGATGCCGGGCCGACCAGCATCCCGTAGCCGCCGGCGCCATGCACTTCCTTCACCACCAGCTTGTCGAGGTTGTCCAGCGTGTACTGCAGCTCGTCTTTTTTCCGGCACTGCCAGGTCGGCACATTGTTCAGTATCGGTTCCTCCGACAGGTAGAAGCGGATCATGTCCGGCACGAACGGATAGATCGACTTGTCGTCGGCGACGCCGGCGCCGATTGCATTGGCCAGCGTGACGCGGCCGGCGCGGTACACCGACATCAGCCCCGGCACGCCGAGCGCGGAATCGGGGCGGAATACCAGCGGGTCGAGGAAGTCGTCGTCGATGCGGCGGTAGATCACATCGACACGGCGCGGGCCGCGCGTGGTGCGCATGTATACATGGTTGTCGTCGACGAACAGGTCC
>CAZTIF010000007.1:0-34533 GCA_964613635.1 uncultured Bifidobacterium sp.
TCTCGGAAGCGATCAGCTCGATGTGGTCCTGCTGGCGCTGGTTCTCTTTCTGGATGGCCGTCCACAGTTCGGGGTCGACGTTGGCAATCGTGTGTTGGCTGGAAAACATCAATGAGCTCCAATCGGTGCAAAAGCGTTGGTTCAAGCACAGGTGACTGCCGACGGTGCAGTGCAGACGAGCGGCAGCCTCTTCTTACGATCCGGCGGTTCAAGGTGAACCCCCTTGTCGGCTGCCCAGGCGTACGGCGGAAAGCTAAGGTCTCGCGCTCCCCGGTGGATGCCCACCTCGCCGGCCAGATGCCGGTTTTGCGCCAGTCACACGAGACGAAATGACGCGAAATTCTATTAGACAGCCCGGTTTTCAGCAAGGAGCGCAGCAGGTTTTCACTGCGGTATCGGCTAAAATGCACACACTTTTCAGGCCCTTTTTCAGCTCTCACAGGATCTCCGCATGATCGTACTCGTCACCGGCGCCAGTTCCGGTTTTGGCGCGGGCATCGCCCGCAAATTCGTCCGGGAAGGCCACCGCGTGATCGCCGCCGCACGGCGCACCGACCGGCTGGCGGCGCTGGCGGCAGAACTCGGTCCGGCGGTGCTGCCGGTCGAACTGGACGTGACGGACAAGGAATCGATCGGGCGCATGCTCGACGGCCTGCCGGCCGACTGGCAGGCGATCGACGTACTGGTCAACAACGCCGGGCTGGCGCTGGGCCTCGAGCCGGCGCATGAAGCGAATCTGTCCGACTGGGACACGATGATCGCGACCAACTGCCAGGGACTGACCTGGATGACCCGCGCGGTCCTGCCGCGCATGGTGGCGCGCGGCAGCGGCCATGTGATCAACATCGGCTCGGTCGCCGGCAGCTACCCCTACCCGGGCGGCAACGTGTACGGCGCGACCAAGGCCTTCGTCGACCAGTTCACGCTGAACCTGCGCGCCGACCTGGTCGGCACCGGCGTGAAAGCGACCAACATCGCGCCCGGCATGGCCGGCGACACCGAATTCTCCAACGTACGCTTCAAGGGCGATGACGCGGCAGCCGCCAAGGTCTATCAGGGCATCAAGGCGCTGAGTTCCGACGACATCGCCGAGGCCGCGTACTGGGCCGCCACCCTGCCGCCGCATGTGAACATCAACCACATCGAGATGATGCCGGTCTGCCAGGGCTTCTCGCCGTTCAACGTCAAGCGCAGCGCATGAAGACCGTGTTTCGCTGGCCGGTGCGGGTCTACTACGAAGATACCGACGCCGGCGGCATCGTGTTCTACGCGAACTACCTGAAATTCTTCGAACGCGCGCGCACCGAGTGGCTGCGCGCCGCCGGCATCGGCCAGCAGGCGCTGGCCAGCGCGGAGCAGCGCATGTTTGTGGTCAAAAACACGGCCATGGATTACCATGCGCCGGCAAAACTGGATGACTGTCTCGAGATCACGGTCATGGTGGAAAAGCTGGGACGCGCGTCGGTGAATTTTGCGCAGGAAGCGTGGCTGGCGGACGGCGTAGCGCCGCGGCTGCTCTGCAGCGGCAGCATACGCGTGGGCTGCGTCGGCACGCAGGACCTGAAGCCGGCGGCCCTGCCCGACACTGTGAGCGCGAGGATTCGTAACATCATGAAACAAAGCGGCGACGCGTGAGCGTTTGCTTTTAGTTTCCCGGCAGTCGACGGGTTTGTACAATCGCACGCGGCCACACATCAATCTACCTATAAAGCCATGCCCGTCCACGAGAACATGTCGCTCCTTTCCCTGGTTAGCAATGCCTCCCTGCTGGTGAAGCTGGTGATGGCGCTGCTGATGCTGGTGTCCGCCATGAGCTGGACTTACATTTTTCGCAAAATGTTCACCATCCGCAGCGCGACGCGGCAGACCGGCGAATTCGAGACGGCCTTCTGGTCCGGCGCCAACCTGAACGCGCTGTACGAAGAACTGACCACCAACCGCCGCCGCGGCCAGCGCAACGGCGCGCTGGAGCGCATCTTCGAGGCGGGCATGGAGGAATACCGCAAGGCGCGCGTGTCGTTCAGCGGCAAGGACATCGACAACAGCACGCTGCTCGACGGCGCCCGCCGCGCGATGCGCGCGGCCTACCAGCGCGAGATGGATGCGCTCGAGTCCCACCTGGCCTTCCTTGCGTCGGTCGGCTCGGTCTCGCCCTACGTCGGCCTGTTCGGCACGGTCTGGGGCATCATGAACTCGTTCCGTGGCCTCGCCAACGTGCAGCAGGCGACGCTGGCGGCGGTCGCGCCCGGCATCGCCGAGGCGCTGGTCGCCACCGCCATCGGCCTGTTCGCCGCGATCCCGGCCGTGGTCGCGTACAACCGCTACTCGCATGACATCGACCGTCTTGCGATCCGCTTCGAGACCTTCATCGAAGAATTCTCGAACATCCTCCAGCGGCAGGCGCGCTGATGGCGCAGATCTCCACCATGCGCGGCGGCCGTGGCCGCAAGCTGAAGGCAGAGATCAACGTCGTTCCGTATATCGACGTGATGCTCGTGCTGCTGGTCATCTTCATGGTGGTCGCGCCGATGATCCCGCCGACCGAGATCCAGCTGCCCAAGGCCGGGCAATCGACGCAGCCCCCGACCGAATACCTCGAGATCGAACTGAGGGAAGACGGCGCCGCCAGCGTCGGCGTGCACGGACGCAAGTTCAGCCGGGTCAAGAACCGCGAGCAGCTCGGCGAGCAGCTCGTCGCGCTGAAACGCAAATATCCGGACATGCCGCTGATGATCTCGGCTGACAAGAACATCAAGTACGACGAAGTCGTGCAGACGATCGCGCTGGCCAACAAGACTGGAATCGCCCGCGTGGGCCTCACCGCCCGCTGAGCCCGCCTTGAAATCCCGCTCCAACCCGTACCAGATCCCGCCCGAACCCGGCCGCTGGCGCGCCTTTGCGCTGGCGGTGCTGGTGCACGTCGCGCTGCTCGGCTTGCTGGGCCTGGGCGTGCGCTGGAAAAACACCGAGCCGGTGACGGTCGAGGCGGAGATCTGGAGCGCGCAGCCGCGCCAGGCTGCGCCGCCACCGCCCGAGCCGCCCAAGCCCGCGCCTGAACCGCCCAAGCCTGCGCCCAAACCCGTGCCGGAACCGAAGCGCGAGCCGCCGGCCGCCAAGGCTCCTGCCGTGAAACCACCGCCGCCACCGCCGCCACCGAAGCCGGTCGCGCAGGCCGCGCCGGCGCCTGCGCCGAAGGCCAAAGGTCCCGACCCGGAAATCGCGCTCGAAAAGGAGAGGCAGCGCAAGCTCGCCGAAGAGCAGAAGCTCGCCGAAGAAAAGGCGCGGCGCGAGGAGCTCGAGCGCAAGCGGCAGGCCGACGAAGAAGAGCGCAGGGAGCAGGAAAGGAAGCGACTGGCCGAAGAGCAGAAGCGCAAGCAGGACGCCGACGAGAAGAAGCGTCTCGCCGAAGAAGAGAAGCGCCGGCAGGACGAAGAGAAGAAGCGCCTCGCCGAGGAAGAAAAGCGCCGCCTCGAGGAAGAGCGCCGCAAGCACGAAGAGGAAAAGCGCCAGCGGGAAGAGCTCAAGCGCAAGCAGGACGAAGAGCGTCGCAAGCAGGAAGATGAGAAGCGCCGCCAGGAAGAGGAAAAGCGCAAGCTCGACGAAGAGAAGCGCAAACAGGACGAAATCAAGCGCAAGCAGGACGAAGAGCGCCGCAAGCAGGAAGAGGAAAAGCGCCGCCAGGAAGAGGAAAAGCGGCGTCAGGAAGAAGAGAAGCGCCGGCAGGAAGAGGCACGGCGCCGGCAGGAAGAGGAAATGCGGCGCATCGAGGAAAACAAGCGGCAGCAGCAGGAGCTCGCCGAGCAGCGCGCGAAGGCGCGCCGTGAAAGCGACCTCAAGCGCATGCAGTCGATGGCCGGCGAAGGCACGGCCGGCGATGCCGAGCGTTCATCCGGCAAGCCGGACTCCGCGAACTACGCGCGCCTGATCGCGGGCAAAATAAAATCGCATACAATACTTCCGCCTCTGAACGAGATCGCAGGCAACCCCGGGGTCGAGTACGCCATCGAACTGCTGCCAGACGGTAGCTTGAAGAACGTCACCATGGTGCGCTCTTCCGGTGTCGACAAGTTCGACCAGGCCGTCCGGCGTGCCATCGATCGCGCGGCGCCGTTCCCGCCGGACCCGGCCACGGGCAAGGTGCCGTCGAGCCTGACGGTCACCCATCGTCCCAAGGACAATTGAATCGACGATCACGACATCAGATGAAACGACACTTCCTGAAGCTCCTCTCGATCGCCTTCCTCACGCCGCTCCTGCCCGCCCGCGCGCAACTGCGCGTCGAGATCTCCGGCGTCGGCGCCAACCGCATCCCCATCGCGATCGGGCAGTTCAGCGACGATCCGGCGGGCGCCAACCAGGTCAGCGGCATCCTCCGCGCCGACCTTGAACGCAGCGGGATCTTCAAGATCATCGGCAAGGCCGAGCCCGTGCGCGAAGCCGGCACGGTCAACGACTCGCTGTGGAAATCCCTCGGCGCCGACATGCTGATCGGCGGCAGCGTGCAGCCGGCCAGCGACGGGCGCACCGAGATCCGCTATCGGCTGCGCGACACGGTCAAGGGCACGGACTTCCCGGTGCTGTCGCTGACGGTGCGGCCGCAGTTCATCCGCTTTGCGGCCCACCGGATCGCCGACGACATCTTCGAGAAGCTGACCGGCATCCGCGGCGCCTTCGCGACGCGCATCACCTACGTGAGCCGCAGCGGTCCGGAGTACCGGCTCGAGGTCGCCGACTCCGACGGCGAGAACCCGTTCATTGCCCTGCGCTCCAGCGAGCCGGTGATCTCGCCGGTCTGGTCGCCGGATGGCAGCCGGGTCGCCTATGTGTCGTTCGAGAACAAGAAGCCGGTCGTGTACGTGCAGGAGCTCGCGAGCAACCACCGCCTCGCCGTCGCCAACTTCAAGGGCAGCAACTCGGCGCCGGCCTGGTCGCCCGACGGGCTCCGGCTGGCCATCGCCCTGTCGCGCGAAGGCATCACGCAAATTTTCATGATCAATGCCGACGGCACTGACCTGCGCCGCCTCACCACCTCCAGCGCCATCGATACCGAACCCTGCTTCTCGCCCGATGGCCGAACCATCTATTTCACCAGCGACCGCAGCGGCGGCCCGCAAATCTACCGGATGAACGCCGACGGCGGCGATGTGCGTCGCGTGACGTTCAGCGGAAGCTACAACATCAGCCCGTCCATCTCGCCAGACGGTAGAATGCTTGCCTATATTTCACGGCGCGAAGGTCGCTTCCAGGTTCACGTACTCGATTTGGCAACTTCGCAGGAAACCCGCCTGTCGGACGGCCCGCGCGACGAGTCGCCGAGTTTCTCGCCGAACAGCCGCTACATCATGTACGCGAGCGACGCCGATGGTCGCGGAACGCTGTCGGTGGTGGCCGTGGATGGCGGCACGCGTTACAGCCTGAGTTCGAGGGCTTCGAGTATTCGTGAACCGGCTTGGGGGCCGTTCACGCGGTAAACACAGGAATAATTGCTTAATCTAACCAGGGAGAACCCAACCATGCGTGGACTGAAATCCGTCGCCAGTATCGCAGCCCTCGTGCTGCTGGCCGCCTGCTCGACCGTCAAGCTCGACGACCAGGCGCCGGTCGAGGATCGCGTCGCGAAATCGAATTCTGCTGCGTCGGGAGCCGCCTCGAGCGCCATCCCGGGCGCCGGTGCGAAGGCATCCAGCGCGAAGGATGCGGCAGCCAAGGAAGCGGCTGCGAAGGAGGCAGCTGCAAAGGAAGCGGCTGCGAAGGAAGCCGCCGCCCGCGAGGCCGCCGCACGTGATCCGCTGAACGACCCGGCCAACATCCTCTCGAAGCGCAGCGTGTACTTCGAGTTCGACAGCTTCTCGATCAAGGACGAATTCAAGTCCGTCGTCGAGGCGCATGGCAAATTCCTGGCCGGCAATCCGGAGCGCAAGGTCATCATCCAGGGCCATACCGATGAACGCGGTGGCAGCGAGTACAACCTCGCACTCGGCCAGAAGCGTGCCGAGGCGGTGCGCCGTGCACTGAGCCTGGCCGGCGCGCGCGACTCGCAGATGGAAGCCGTCTCGTTCGGCAAGGAAAAGCCGAAGGCCACCGGCAGCGGCGAAGAAGCGTGGGCACAAAACCGCCGCGCAGACATCGTCTACTGATCCGAGCGATGAAACTCAATTTCAAAGCGACCAGCGCCGCCGTCATGGCGGCGCTTTTTATTGGGGCGCCGATGAGTGCGCACGCGATCCTTCAGGACAACGAGGCGCGGACGAAGATCAACGAGATGCGCGGCCAGATCGCCGAACTCAACGCGCGCCTCGAGAGCAGGATTGCGGCGGCGCTTGCCCGCATCGAATCCAAGGCCGAGACCAAGAGCATGATGGATCTGGCCAGCGAGATCGAGAAGCTGCGCAGCGAGCTGGCGGGCCTGCGCGGACAGCTCGAGATCGTGTCGAATGAAATCGCCAACGCGCAAAAGCGCCAGCGCGATTTCTACGTCGACCTCGACCAGCGCCTGCGCGCGGTCGAGCAGAAGCAGGTGGCGCTCGAGAGCAAGACGGTCGAGCCGAAGGCTTCGGACCAAAAGGCCGCCGAGCAGCGTGCCGCCGCAGAGCAGAAGGCGGCCGAGCAGAAGGCATTGGATGCGGCGCTGGCGCAGTTCAAGTCCGGCGACTACAGCGGTGCGGCCGAATCGCTGACGACCTTCCTGCAGCGCCATCCGGACTCCGCGCTGGCTGCGCAAGCGCACCTCTGGCTCGGCAACAGCCACTTCGCGATGCTCGACTGTTCGAAGGCGATTCCGTCCTACCAGACAGTGATCTCGCGCTATCCAAACAGCCAGCGCGTGCCGGAAGCGATGCTGAACCTGGGCAGCTGCCAGCTCGACCTGAACGACCGGACAGCCGCGCGCGATACGCTGAACCAGCTGTTGAAGAAATTCCCGAACTCCAATGCTGCGTCGGCGGCGAAGGAAAGACTGTCGGAGTTGCGCTGAGCTGCCTTGCCTGCCGATGGCCGATGCATGCGCGCGAGACGCGAATACAGGAAGAAAAGCTCCCGGCGATGTTTGACAAACCCGAATTCGGCTGTATATAATCTTGGTCTTTCGGGTCGTTAGCTCAGTTGGTAGAGCAGCGGACTTTTAATCCGTTGGTCGCAGGTTCGAGTCCCGCACGGCCTACCAGAAAAACACGAAGGGTTGGATGAGAAATCATTCAACCCTTCGTTCATTTTTAACGAATATTCGTTTGCGCGATTATTTGTTTTCGGGTCGTTAGCTCAGTTGGTAGAGCAGCGGACTTTTAATCCGTTGGTCGCAGGTTCGAGTCCCGCACGGCCTACCAGAAACATCAAAGGGTTGCAGATTTCGGTCTGCAACCCTTTGTTCATTCAAGCGCCTGCGACGTACGTGATGTTCCGGGCCTGCCTGGCTGTGTCAAATGCGACGCCAATCCGAGCCGCTTTGCGCCGCTTTGCGCGACCGAATTCCGAGCCACTGCCTTTCCTGAATTCCACGGGATTCCCGCCTTCTTCGGCCTGCGCAAACGGTAACCATCTCACTTGATCTGCACGATGTGCGCGTGATGCAGAACTCTCCCTCCATGAAAAAATTCCACTTCCGATCGCCGCTGTCGGCCGGGGGATGACCGTTCCAAAATACCCGGCGCGATTCATCGCTTGCATCGAATTGAAAAGATATTGATAGTATGAAAATCAGATCAAAAAAAATCTTCCTTTGACCATGCAGACAGTTCGCAATGAGCTTCAAGATTATCCGAATAACTACGATACTCGGCGTTTGGAGACGGAAGCAACCGAGGCCGGCATTCCGCAATACCGCTGCCGTCAGGAGCCACGGGCCCTGGTTTCCTTTTGCATTACTTGCAAGGGTCGCCTGATCCATCTCCGCGAGACCCTGCCGCGCAACCTCGCATGGCACGAGGATGATCCGGACGTCGAGTTCGTCATCCTGAACTACAACTCTGACGACAACGTTGGAGAATGGATCAAGGACGCATACGGTGCGGAAATCGAGAGCGGCCGTGTGGTTCACTTCTTCAATCCCGAGCCCGCCTTGTTCCGCGCGAGCCACGCAAAAAATCAGGCCTTTCGACTGGCGCGCGGCATGATCCTGTGCAATCTCGACGCGGATAACTTTACCGGTCCGGGCTTTGCCGCCTATGTGCGGAAGCAGCTGAAGGCCTTTGACTTTCTCTCCGGCGGCGTCATCGAGCACGACCGAATCATTGCGACGAACGTCAGCGGCGTGGAGGGCCGCAATGCCCTGCCCCGGGAATTGTTCTGGACGCTGGGCGGCTTCGATGAGCATTTCAGCAATTGGGGATACGAGGACAGCAATCTTTCCGAAAGAATGATGGCGCTTGGCCTCGCGGGGGCAACGATCGACAACCACTATCTGTCATGCATCGACCATGACGATGAGCTTCGCACGCGCTTCTTCACCAACAAGGTAACCGGCCGCAATACAGGTCGGGCTTCCGGAAGCTGCAAGGAAAACCATGAGATTTGGCTCGCGAAAAAGGCCCGCGGCAGCTTGATCTGCACACCCGATCAATTTGGTTGCGGCACGGTGTACAAGAACTTCTCGAATGAACCTGTCGTTCTCGGATCACGTCGATGATCAAGGTTTCCGTGATCATTCCCTACTACGGCGAGCGCGCCGCCCTGGAGCGCTGCCTCGAAGCTCTGGAACGGCAGACCCTGGACAAGGATGCGATCGAAGTGATCGTCGTCAATAACCGGCCCGATCACAAGCTCACGCTCAGTGGCGGCCCTTCGCGCCTGAACATTACCGTCGTCGACGAGAAAAGTCCCGGTTCCTATGCCGCACGGAATCGTGGCGTTCAGGTCGCCCGAGGATACTGGCTGGCATTCACCGATGCCGACTGCATACCTGATGAGAAGTGGCTGGAAGCCGGCCTGCATCAAGCAGCCCGACAAGAGCCGCTGGGGGGTCATATCCTGCTCTTGATGAAGGCCCCGCCCTCATGGCCCCAGAAATACGATGCCGCGTTCGGACTCAACCAGAAATCCTATGTCGAGAAGAGCGGCTTTGCAGCCACCGCCAACCTGATCGTGTCCAAGGCCACCTTCGACAAGGTAGGGCCTTTTTCGTCACGCTTGCGCTCTGGCGGAGACTGGGAATGGTGCCTGCGTGCGTCGCGGGCCGATTGTCCCGTCGTCTACTGCGCAGAGGCCATCGTTCGCCATCCGGCACGGACGACGTGGCGAGAGATCGTTCGCAAATCGCTGCGTGTGCAAGGTGGAATGTTCACGCTGGAGAGAGATTTCCGTATCAGGCTTGCCCCCGGCGCGCACCGTACCTGGGTCGATGCGTTTTATCCGAGGCGCTATGTCGCCAAAATTCAGGCCTTGAAAACCTCGGGTGATCGATCCTGGCTTCGACTTTATCTGCTTGCCTGCGTGGTCAATGCTCTTGCGGTCGTCGAGACCTGCCGCTTGCGTCTTGGCGGCACGCCATTGCGTGTGTAATGACCCGGCAGGTGTTTTCTTGCCGAGCGCCTGATGCGGGCGCCGGCCGTTGTAAAGCCAGCTCCAGCGCCGCCTCCGCCGTCTTGGCCTTGCCCGAACACGGAAGGGGCCAGCCACGCAATTCTCCCGTTTGGCCGTCATTCACTGCCAGACTCCAGCCTGGCTTTCATCGAATGAAGCCCCGCATCAATCTTTTAAAAATTGATCACTGCATGCGGCATGTAGAATCCCTGACTCAAGATCAAGGCAAATCAGGGGCTGTGTGCACTCTGTGCAAACCATGCTCCCGGCGAAGCCAATAACCAGGAGACACATGCGATGAATGCACCAGCAAGACAATCTTGCCGTCCCGGTACCGGCAGGGAAGCTGTCCCGCTCGTCGATGCCCCACTGCAGAAAGCAGGCCAGTCATGATCCTCGGCGTCATTGCAGACGACCACACCGGCGCTACCGATGTGGCCAGCATGCTGGTGCGTTCCGGCTTGCGCACAGTGCAGATCATCGGCGTGCCGCAGGCTTCAGCGGATATCGGCGACGCCGATGCGGTGGATGCGGTGGTCATTGCGCTGAAGTCGCGCAACATCGATCCGGCCGACGCCATTGATCAATCGCTGTCCGCATTGCGCTGGCTGCAGCAGCGCGGTGTGCAGCGCTTCTATTTCAAATACTGCTCGACCTTCGATTCCACGGATCGGGGAAACATCGGCCCGGTCGCCGATGCGCTGATGCAGGCGCTGGATACGCATTACACGATTGCCTGCCCCGCCTTCCCGGAAAACCAGCGCACGATCTTCAAGGGACACCTGTTCGTCGGCGATCAGCTGCTGTCGGATTCCGGCATGCGCAATCATCCGCTGACGCCGATGACGGATGCCAATCTGGTGCGCGTGCTGCAGCCGCAAACGAAATGCAAGGTCGGCCTGCTGAGCCATGTGCAGCTCGCCAAGGGCGAAGCAGCGCTGCGCGCGGTGGTCGAGCAGAAGCGCGCCGATGCTGCCGCGATGCCACCGGGCGTCATCGACATTGCCGACGCCATCACCAACCAGGACCTGATGATCCTCGGCGAAGCGCTGGCGGACCTGCCGCTGGTCACGGCCGGCTCCGGCCTTGCACTGGGCCTCGCCGCCGCCTACATCCGGCGCGGACTGGTCAAGGCCGATGCCCACGCTGCCCGACTGCCCGCCGCCGGCGGCAAGGCCGTCGTGATCTCGGGCTCCTGCTCGATCGCGACCAACGGACAGGTAAAGCACTGGCTCGCCGCCGGCAGGCCGGCGCTGCGCATCGAGCCGCGCGACATCGCCGCCGGCAAGCAGGTCGCAGCCAGCGCGCTCGCATGGCACGCGCAACAAAACCAGACCGGCCTGATCTACGCTACCTCGCCGCCTGACGAAGTCGCGCGGCTGCAAAAGGAATTCGGCGCCAATGCGCTGGGCGAGCAGATCGAGCACTGTTTCGCCGAGATCGCGCGCGGCCTGATCGCACAGGACGTGCGCCGCTTCGTGGTGGCCGGCGGTGAAACTTCCGGCGCCGTGGTGAATGCCCTGGGCGTGCAATTGCTGAAGATCGGCGACACCATCGATCCGGGCGTGCCATGGACCTCCGGCGTGGTCGGCCAGCCTTTGCTCGCGGCGCAGGCACCAGTCCTGCTCGCGCTGAAGTCGGGGAATTTCGGCACGGAAGATTTCTTCTCCAAGGCGCTGGCCATCACCGAAGGGGCATGATGATCGATGCATTGCGTGCCGAGATCTGCCGGGTAGGCAAATCACTGTTCGAGCGCGGCTATGCGCACTCGACGGCCGGCAACATCAGCGTCAGGACCGATGAGGGCTTCCTGATCACGCCCACCGATGCCTGCCTCGGCTTCCTCGAGCCGGCACAGATCGCGTTCGTCGACCTGCAGGGCCGGCAGACCAGCGGATCGCCGGCCAGCAAGACGCTGTCGCTGCACCAGGCGATCTACGCTGCCGATCCGCAAGCGCGCTGCGTGATCCACACGCATTCGACCCATCTGGTCGCACTGAGCCTGCAAGGCGTCTGGAACGCGCAGGACATCCTGCCGCCGATCACGCCGTACTACGTGATGAAAGTCGGCCATGTGCCGCTGGTGCCGTATCACCGGCCGGGCGACCCGCAGGTCGCTCAATGCGTGGCCGGCCTGATCGCGTCACAGGCCGCCGCCGGCAAGCCCTTGCGCGCGGTGATGATCGAGCGGCTGGGCCCGAACGTCTGGCACCAGTCGCTGGCAGCTGCGATGGCGACCCTCGAAGAGCTGGAAGAGACGGCGAAGCTGTGGCTGCTGAGCCAGCGATCGGCGCCGCCGCTGACGGAGGCGCAGATCGATGAACTGCGCTCCCGCTTCAGCCTGCAATACTGAAAGCGGGAACCTGACTGATCGCCTTGCCGCCGCCAGCTTCTCCCGGCGGCGCACCTTCGATCAGAGCACGATGTCGGTTGCCGACAGCACGGACACACCGGCGAGCTCGATCACGAAATCGGCCAGTTCGTCACCATTGACGTCGCCGCTCAGCAGCGTATCGCCGCCCTCCTGCAGGACCACGAGCTGACCGGCGGTGCCGGTGAACTCGCTCACCCTCGCAAACGCCTGATTGCCGGCGACGGTGCTGTTTGCATCGATGCCGGACAGCTTGATCTTGTCCTCGCCGCTGACAAAATCGGTGATCAGGTCGCGCGAGGCAGTGGCGACCTCGCCGGCCCGGGCGTCGGCGAAGATGAAGCGATCCTTGCCGCCGGCGCCGGTCAACTCATCGACGCCGTCGGTCGCGACCAGCTTGTTCTTTCCATCGTCGCCGGTCTTCATCGTGGTCAGCCCGTAGACCGTCAACGTCGATGACACTTCGTTGGTCACGGCCAGCATGGCCTGGCCCGTCGGACTGGCAGCGGCCGACACATAGCTCAGACCTTCCGGCGACACATCGGCCCACTCGCGCGCATAAGTGACGAACTGGACATTCTTGATGTCGGTGACGTCGTAGACCATCACGCCGCCGCCGCCACGCTCAAGGCCCACGAAGACCAGCACACGACCGCCGATCGTCGCCGTCGTGATGCCTTCCGGCTCCGGGCCCTTGTCGTCGCTGCGGCCATCGTCAAACGCGCCCGTCTCCGGCTCGCCCGACACGAAGCTGCCCTGCGTGGCAATGAAGCGCTCGATGTGGTCGCCGCTGTCGAATACGATCTTGCCCTTGCTGTCGAGGATGGAGAACGAGCGCGCGCCGTAGGACAGGATCTGGTCGATATCGCCATCGCCGTCCGTGTCGCCGCTGATGTACTGGCCGACCGACGCGGGCTTGGGCGTATTCAGGCGACCGAGCGCGGTAGTGGCCTGCAGCGCCGCCGCATTGGGGAACTTGACCGGATCAAGGACCAGCGTCGACAGCCGCGCTTTTTCACCGGCCGCCATGAAATCGTCGCGGTCGTCGCCTTCGTTCGCGATGGCGTAAAAGCTGCGGCCGCCGGCGCTGAATGCGGTGATGGCGTCAGGCATGTACATCCCGAACACCGCCTTGTCGGAAACGGGGTTGTAGCCGCTGTCCTTGTCGCTGAAATCGGTCAGCAGGCCTTCGTATTTTTTCAGGCCCAGCGGAACGATCTTCGTGAATTTCTGCGTCGTCAGGTCGAGCAGCGCGACGGCATTCGCCTCCTGCAGCGTGACCATCGCCTGCTTGCCATTGGCCGACACGGCAATGTACTCCGGCTCGAGATCGAGACTGGCCGACTTGCCGTTGAAGATGCGCACACCGGCGGCGCGCAATGCGGCTTCCTGGCCGTCGAAGGCGGTGAAATCCAGCGTCGTCACCGTTGCCTGCGCAGCGCCGTTCGACACGTCGATGATGCTGACACCACCCTTCGCATCGAACTCGCCGTTCGCGCCGTCGCGCTCGCCTTCATTGGCAACGAGAATGCGCTTGCCGTCGGGCGTGAAGGTCAGCATGTCGGGCAATGCGCCGACGCTGACGGCCTTGATCAGCGCGCCCTCGCTGTCGAGCAGGAACACCTTGCCCGCCTCGGTCTTGGTGGCATTCGCGACCGCCACCGCCACCAGCCCGCCGTGGACGGCCACGCTGGTGATGCCGTTGCCGAACCCGCCGAAGGCATCGGTCGAGAAATCAATGACCGCGCCGGCCTCCAGCCCGGCCGGATCGTCCGCAGCGACGATCTGCAGCCCGACGGACGAGGTGACATAGAAATTCTTGCTGAGGGCATCGTAGGCCGAAATTTCTGCGCCGCCGAGCTCGATGCTGTCGAGTGCGGAAAGCGCCAGCTGCTGGTTGGCTTCGAGGGAAAGTGCCATGCGTGTCTCCTGTAGTTGAAGAGCGCATTCAACCAGTTGAATATTTCAGCCATATTCCGATCCGGTGACATGAAAATGTCGGTTCGGTTGCGTCGCCGGTGCACCGGTACCTCCGGCCCCGCCCGCCTTCCACTATGATGAATGCCAGTCCCATTTCCGGAAGTCATGGCGATGCCCTCCTCCCCCACGCTGCCCCGGCTCGGCAAGACGCTGACCCGCCCGATCGCCCGCCTGCGCGCCGTCTCCTGGCGCGACCTGCTGACCGTGCTGCTGCCCATCCTGCTGCTGACCATGGGCGTGGGCTGGCTGGCGGTCAAGCTGATCCGGCCCGCGCCGCCGAACCGCGTGGTGATCCTGTCAGGACCGCCCGACAGCAGCTACCGCAGCACGGCCGACCGCTATGCCAAGCTGATCGAGGCGCATGGCGTCAAGGTCGAGGTGCGCACCACCGATGGCTCGATCGAGAACCTGAAGGCGCTGCTCGACCCGAAGCAGGCGGTCGACGTCGGCTTCGTGCAAACCGGGCTGGCGGACGATGAGAAAGCGCCCGGACTGGTGTCGCTCGGCACGCTGTATGTGCAGCCGATCATGGTGTTCTATCGCGGCAGGCGCGACATCGAGCGGCTGACGCAGCTGAAGGGCCGGCGCATCGCGATCGGCCCGGACGGCAGCGGCACCGCCGTGCTGGCGCGCCGCATGCTCGCCGAAAACGGCATGGACAAGGGCGAGGCAAGCCTGCTCGACCTCGACGGCGACGATGCGATGGCAGCGCTCACCGCCGGCAAGCTCGACGCCATCTTCATCACCGGCGAGCAGCTGCGCGGCCGCAAGACGCGCGAACTGATGAAGGTGCCGGGCATCCGGCTGATGAGCTTTCGGCAGGCCGACGGCTACCTGCGCCGCATCCGCTTCCTGTCGCGCCTGACTGCGCCCGAAGGCAGCTTCGACCTCGGCATGAACCTGCCGCCGAAGGACACCGAGCTGGTCGGTACGCCGGTCGAGCTGATTGCGCGCGAGGGCCTGCATCCGGCCATCTCGGACCTGCTGATCGCGGCCGCGCGCGAAGTGCACGGCAAGTCCGGCATGTTCCGCAAGACCGGCGAATTCCCGGCCGCCATCGAACACGACATACCGCTGAGCGAAGAGGCGCGACGCTACTACACGTCCGGCTCGCCCTTCCTGTACAAGCGGCTGCCGTTCTGGATGGCCAGCCTGGTCGACCGCATCCTGCTGGTGGTGCTGCCGCTGCTGATCGTGGTGGTGCCGGCCTCGCGTCTGGTCGCGCCGCTGTATCGCTGGCGCATGCGCTCGCGCATCTATCGCTGGTACGGCGCGCTGATGATGATCGAGCGCGACATGATGGGGCCGGTCGCCGACGGCGATCGCGATGCGCTGCGCCGGCGCCTCGACGAAATCCAGGACGCGGTCAGCAACCTGCAGCTGCCGCTGGCCTTCGCCGACCAGCTCTACGTGCTGCGCGAACACGTCGGGCTGGTGCGCGCGCGCTTCGATGCGCAGCCGCGCCCGGCTGCCGAGGTCAGTAGCGCGTGATCAGCACCACGCGGAAATTGCGCGGCTCCATCGGATGGAACACGCGGCCGGACAGGCCCGAGACGCCGTTGAAGGTGTACGAGTCGTTGTAGTAGTCGATCGCGGACTGTTTGCTGTCGAGCAGGTTGAAGCCCAGCAGTTCGACCGAGGTCTTCTCGTCGACGCGATAGCGCAGCCGGCCATTGAACGTGGTGGTCGCGTCCGACCGCACCGAATTGTCCTCGGTCAGCGGGCGCGGCCCGAAATGCCGCAGCTGCAGCGCACCGCTCCACTTGCCGCCGTCATCGACAATCATCGCCACCGACGCAACGCCCTCGACTGCGCCGGCGATGTAGCGTCCGTCGCCGCCGTCATCGCGGAAGCGCGCGCGCGCGAACGCGAAGTCGGCATCCAGCGTCAGCCAGCGATTGACCTTGTAGTAGTTGTTGAATTCCCAGCCGACGCGGCGGCTGCGCCGTCCCGAGTCTTCGGTGCGGCCTTCGTCGCCGATGTAGACGATCTCGGAAGCGCTGTCGAGCTGGAACAGCGCCAGCGTGGTCTGCAGGCCCGGCACGAGCTCGGTGCGCAATCCGAGTTCCTGCCCGAAGGTGCGCACCAGGCCGTTCGCGCGCGGGCCGCTGCCGATGGTGACGCCGCGCGCATCGTTCGAGTGGTAGCCGTTGCCGAGGCTGTAGTAATACTCGGTCTGACGCCACGGCCCGAACACCAGGTTCAGCTTCGGGCTGGCGATGAAGTCGGACACGCCGTCGGTATTGGCCGGGTCGGACAGGCCGACATTGCGGAAGCGGAACCAGTCGCCGCGCAGGCCGGCGACGGTGCGGAACCACTCGTTCCAGTGCACATGCCCTTCCGCATACACGCCCGCGCTGGACTGCGTGACATGGTCGCGCCGGCAGCCGCCGCCGGGAATCAGGCAGTCGGCATTCGGCTCGCGCGCGGTGGTGCTGCCGAGCGCGTTGAAGACATTGTCGTTCTGCAGCTGCGCGCCGAGCGTCGCATACGCCTCCTTGCCGATGTCATTGATGGTCCAGGTGTGCGACGCATTCAGGCCGGCGGTGACGCGGCTGTCGCGCTGGTTGAACTGGCTGGACGGCGCGTATTCGAAGTTCGAGTACAGGTCGAGATGGTTCTGTATCAGGTAGGCCTGCAGCAGCGTGTTGCCGGATGCGTCAGACTGGCGCCATTCGCCGGACAGGCTGTAGCGGCTGGCTTTCGCGCCGCTGCTCGGGTCCATTGAATCCCAGCGCGAGATCAGGCCCTGCTTGTATTCATTCCACGGTATCTGGTCGGTCGCGCGCCACTGGCCGCTGTAGGCCATCGCGGTCAACGAGAATCCGTTGGCCTGGCTGCCTTCGCTGTAGCGCAGCACGCCATTGAGCTTGCGGTAGTTGTCGTCGTGCGTCCACGGCCCGTCATGATGCGACAGCTCGAGCGCATACAGCAGCCGGCCGTTCAGCAGCTTCGGCGAATCGGCCAGCAGCACGCGCGCATGGCCAAGCTGTCCGACGCCGATGCTGGCGATGCCCTTCTCCAGCGTGTCGCCGTAGTAGATCGCCGCCGAACCCGCGTTCGCGAAATCGCCGTCGGCCGCGTAATACGGTCCCTTGCGGTAGTACAGCGACGAGATCAGTTCGGGGATCAGCGGATTCAGGTCGGCCCAGCCCTGCCCGTGCGCATGGCTGCGCTGGTTGATCGGCATGCCGTCCAGCGTGAGCTTGATGTCGAGTCCGTGGTCGAGGTTGAAGCCGCGCAGGAAATACTGGTTCGCCTTGCCGTCGCCGCTGTGCTGGCTGACGATCAGCCCCGGCATCACCTCCAGCACCTCGCCGGTGCGGGCGACCACGCGGTTGGCGATCTGCTCAGGCCCGGCTGCGCCTTCGCTGGCGGCGTCGGCGACGCCAAGCAGGCTGTAGCGCGATGCCTCGACCTCGACCTGGGGCAGGCTGCGGATGTCATCGGCCTGCGCGGGCAGGCACAGCGACAGCGCGACGGCACTGGCGAGCGGAGCAAGGCGGGCGGGGCTGCGCAGCGCCGGGCGAAGCTTCGCCGGCGCGTTCGGCTGTTCTGGCATGACGGTTTTCTTGTTGTATGAAGAATTATTGAAAACTTCACACCGGATAATAGCGACATTGATTCGCCGTGGACACTTTTAAAATCTCAAAGCGCCCTATCGCTTCGGCCGCAGGTGCGAATGCGCGAGGCCGTGGCCGTCGTCATGGCGATGGCGTCCCGCACCGGTCTCGGCGGCGATCAGGTTGATCGCGCCGTGCCGCACGCCGGACTGCGCGATGGTCTGCTGCGCGAACTGCTGCACTGCAAAAGTCCGCCCCTGCAGGAATACCGCCTCGAGGCAATGATGATGGTCGAGGTGCGCGTGCATGGTCGCGGTGACGAGATCATGGTGCTCATGCTGCGCCGACATCAGCCGGTCGGACAGCGCCTTCTCGTGGTGGTTGTAAACGTAGCTGACGACCGCCACGCTGAACGCCGATGCATACCGCGCCGCCTGCTGCGACTCCAGCGCCTGGCGGATCAGGTCGCGCACCGCCTCCGAACGGCTGCCGTAGCCTTTGCTGGCGATCATCTGGTCAAATTCGTGCGCGAGCGGATCGTCGAGCGAGATGGTGAAGCGTTCCATGGCGGGCGATGAGAGTAGCGGACAGCGGACGATCATACGCGAGCGCCCGAGCGCAAAATTATTTCCCGATGACAAGTTCTAAAAATTTGATTTACACTGGCCGCTGGCTTGTCGTCTGGCTGCGCCCGCGTCGGCGCGGAGGCAAGGCTCGCATCACTGCCGATGCACGTGGCACCGTGGCTTTAGGTAACTGCTGTTAATACCCCCGTTAACAATAATTATCCGGAGTAGATCATGCGCTTTTCTCTTGCGCTGCCGGGCCTTGTGCTCGCAGCCTGCTTCACCCATCCGGCATTCGCCGACACCACCGACGTCAAGACCCAGAGCGTGGTCGAAATCACCAAGAAGGGCGCTCATTGCGAGCAGGACCCGAACTGCTTCAACCGCTACCATCCGAACATCAAGCCGGTGGCGCGCGCGAAGCCGGGCGACCTGATCGTCATGCACACCCGCGATGCGCTCGACTCGAACCTGAACATCAACTCGAAGCCGAAGGACGTCACCGCGATCGACCTGAACCTCGTGCATCCGATGACGGGCCCGGTCTATATCGAGGGCGCCAAGCGCGGCGACGTGCTGGCCGTCACGCTGGTCGACATCAAGCCCGACGAGTATGGCTACACCACCATCGTGCCGGGCTTCGGCTTCCTCGCCGACAAGTACACCGAGCCCTTCGTCGCCAACTGGAAGCTGAACCGCATGGAAGCCGTGTCCGACCAGGTGCCGGGCGTGCGCATCCCGATGAACGGCTTCATGGGCTCGGTCGGCGTGCTGCCTGGCGAACCGGAAGTGAAGAAGTGGCTGGAGCGCGAAGGCCAGCTGGCGAAGGCCGGCGGCGTCGCGCTGCCGCCGGAGCCGACCGGCGCACGGCCGCCGGAGGTCTGCGGCCCGAAGGGCAGCAACAAGGACCACTGCCTGCGCACCATCCCGCCGCGCGAAAACGGCGGCAACATGGACGTCAAGCAGATGGTCGAAGGCACCACGCTGCTGCTGCCCTGCTTCATCGACGGCTGCGGCTTCTTCATCGGCGACGTGCACTATGCGCAGGGTGACGGCGAGGTCGCCGGCACCGCGATCGAGATGGGCGCGACCGTGACGGTGAAGACCGCGATCCGCCCGGGCATGGCCTCGGTCGTCAAGCAGCCGATGTTCGAGGGCGGCTCGCAGCTGAAGAAGCTGGAGCCGGACCGCTTCCACGCCGTGGTCGGCTATCCGTTCAAGGAAGCCGGCGAAGTGCCGCCGCAGTGGAGCTATCTCGACAGCGAGAAGATCAAGCCGCTGACGCAGCTGTCGAATGACGTCACGATGGCCGCGCGCAATTCGCTGCTGAACATGATCGACTGGCTGCAGAGCCAGAAAGGCCTGACGAAGGAACAGGCGTATGTGGTGACCAGCGTCGCCTGCGACCTGCGCATCAGCAACGTGGTGGACGTGCCGAACTACGCGGTCACGACCATCTGCCCGCTCGAGATCTTCGACAAGTAAGCCCGCCACAGGCTGAAGTCCGGTCCACACGAAGAGCGAGGCGCCTGCCTCGCTCTTCTTTTTGCATGCATCGATGAACAGACGAACTTTGCTGCGCGCCTGCGCGGCGCTGCTGGCCGGATGGCCGCTGGCGCCGGCGCTGGCACACACGCCCTACCGGCAGTGGGACATCTTCCGCCGCCGCTATCTTCAGGTACTCACTTCGCGCAGCGACCTCGCCGGCGACGCCGTCGGCGATGCATGGGTCGCGCTGCTGCTGCGCCGGCTGCCGCTGTCGCGCGCGATTGTCAGCCGCGCACGCGACATGACCCGCGTCGCCAGCCTGATGAAGACCGACCAGGCGCGGCTGGCCGTGCTGTCGCACGACGACGCGCGGCAGCTGGCGCGCGGGCTGCCGCCTTATGAAGATTTTGCGCCGATGCCGCTGCAGGTGCTGCTCGCCAACGGCACCCACCTGCTGGCAGCCCGCGAGAACCTGCCGCTGCACCATGCGTACGCGATCACGTCGGCGCTGCTGGAAGACGGCGCATCGACCGGGCTGGCGGTGCCGCTCGACGGCCTGCACGGCCTGGCCGTGCACCCGGGCGCGCGGGCGGCTGCGCTCGGCGAGAAAATCGAGCCACCGGCAGCGGAAGCGGCATGAAGGCGCAGGCCTGTGCCGCAGTGCTGCTGGCCGCGCTCTTTGCCTGCCCTGCCGGCGCGCATGACGCCATCGGCGCCGACGCGCGCCAGGCCTATCTGCAAAAGCTCGAGCGCCTGCAGCGCAGCGCGCAATCCGGCGCGAATGCCGCCGCGCGCGCGGCCGCGTGGGTCGAGGCGGGCCGCACGCTCGACGAAATACGCACGCTGCTCAATGAAGACATTGCCAGCCACGGCCGCACGCAGGGGCTGGAGACCTCGATCCTGGTCGGCCAGCTGAACGCCACGCCGTGGCGCCTGCAGGTGTCGCCGCAGACCCGGCTGTACCTCGCCAATCAGCGGCCCTACCGCGACGCGCTTGCGCTTGATGCGCGCGGCCCGCATGCGCCGCTGGCGCGCTTCATGCTCCTGAAAAACCACTTCTACGACAGCTTCACCGAGCATCCGCTGAAGCCGATCGGGCAGGACAAGGCAACGCTGGCGGAAATGATCGATCACGGCGAATGGCTCAGGAATCCGCGCCATGCGGCCGCCGATCCGGCGATCGACAGCGAGGAAGTGCATTTCATCCTCGCGATCCACTACCTGCAGGCGCGCGATGCGGGCACGCTGCCGGCGGCGACCTGCACCGCGCGGTTCAGTGAATTGCTCGGTGTCTTCCGCAAGCGCTGGCCTTCCAGCCTGAAACTGGCGACGCTGGAGGCGCTGGCCCCATGAAATGGCGGCTGCTGGCGCTGCTGTTGCTGTGGCCGTGGGCCGCGCTGGCGCACCAGACCGGCAACAGCTACCTGCGCATCGACCACGGCACGGCGGCGCTGTCGGTACAGATAGAGTTTCCGGTGAAGGACCTCGGCGCGCTGCTGCAGGATCCGTCGCTGGGCGCTGCGCCGACGCGCGAGCAGCTGGCGCAGCAGCAGCAGCCGCTGGCGCGCGCCATCGCCGACTCGCTGGCGCTCAGCGCCGGCGGCCGCCCGGTGGCGCTGGCCTTCGCGTCGCAGCAGATTGCGCTGCGCAACGACGGCCTGTATGTGCGGCAGCACCATCTCGCGCCCGCGCTGCCGCCGGATACCGCGGCGATCGTCGTGCGCTATGGCTTCTTCAACGACAGCGACCGCATCGCGCGCGCCTTCGTGCAGCTGGCGGCGAACGGAGAAACGCGCTCCCACGTGTTCGACCCGCGCCATGCGACGCAGCGGCTGCCGTTGCGTGATGAATCGCTGGCCGATGCGCTGTGGACCTATGCGCGCGAGGGCACCCTGCACATCTGGAGCGGCGCCGACCACCTGCTGTTCCTGCTGTGCCTGCTGCTGCCGGGACTGTCGCTGGTGGCCGCCGGCATGCGCGCGGCGGCGATGCATGCGCTGAAGGTTGTCACCGCCTTCACGGTCTCGCATTCGCTGACGCTGGCCGCTGCGGCGCTGGACTGGATCGTGCTGCCAGCCGCGCCGGTCGAAGTCGCGATCGCCGCATCGATCGTGGTGGCCGCGCTGCTGGCGCTGCGCGACGGCAATCCGCAGCGGCAATGGCAGCTGGCGCTCGGCTTCGGACTGGTACACGGGCTGGGCTTTGCGAGCGGCCTGCGCGAACTCGGCCTGTCGTCCGACCATCTGCTGGCCAGCCTGCTGGCGTTCAATGCCGGCGTCGAATTCGGCCAGCTCGTCGTCGTGCTGGCAGCCGGCCTGCTGGTGCTGCCCTTGCTCGGCTCGGCGCTGGCGCGCTCGCGCCTGCGGCGCTGGGGGGCGCTGGCCAACCTCGTGCTGGCCAGCGTGTGGCTGGTCGAGCGCCTCGCCTGAAGGCGTCGCGCGCGGGGCGCTGCGCCGGCCGGAAATCGTTATAGCATCGCGGCATGGACGACATGACGACAGACCCCGCCTCCCCTGACGTGCTGGTGCTCGGCGCCGGCATCGTCGGCATCGCACTCGCCTTGCAATTGCAGGCCTGCGGCCGCCGCGTCGTGCTGCTCGACCGTGGCGACCCCGGCGCGGCGACCAGCTTCGGCAACGCCGGCCTGATCGAGCGCTCTTCCGTTTTCCCCTACGCCTTCCCGCGTGACTGGCGCACGCTGCTCGACCATGCGCTGCAACGCAGGCCGGCGGCGCGCTATCACTGGCGCGGGTTGCCCCATATCGCGCGCTGGCTGCTGTCCTACTGGCGCCATTCGTCGGAAGAACTGTATCCGGCCGCGATCGCCGGCGCGCTGCCGCTGGTCGAGCGCAGCTGGTCCGAACATGCGCCGCTGATCGAGGCGGCCGGCGCCGGCGGTCTGGTCAACGAGCTCGGCTGGATCAAGGTGTTCCGCACCGAGGCCAGCCGCGCCGAGGCGCTCGACCTCGCCGCGCGCAGCCTTGGCTACGGGCTGCGCGTGAACGTGCTGTCGCGCGAGGCGCTGCGCGAGCGCGAACCGGCGCTGGGCGACGGCGTCACGGGCGGCGTGCATTATCCGGATTCGCGCCAGATACGCGACCCGCAGGCGCTGTCGCTGGCCTATCTCGAACTGTTCCGGCAACGCGGCGGCCGCTTCGTGCACGGCGACGCGCGCAGCCTGCGGCGCGAGGGTGCGCTGTGGATGGCCGACGCCAACGGACAGCGGATAGCCGCGCGCGATGCAGTGATCGCGCTCGGCCCCTGGGGCGCGGATTTCGCTCGGCAGCTGGGCTACCGGCCGGTGACGGGCGTCAAGCGAGGCTATCACCGCCACTTCATTGCGGGCGCGCACGGCTTGCGCCATGTGATCGTCGATGTCGACTACGGCTATGCGCTGGCGCCGATGGAACGCGGCGTCAGGCTGACCACCGGCGCGGAATTCGCGCTGCGCGATGCGCCGTGCACGCCGGTGCAGCTGCAACAGCTGGAGCCGATTGCGCGCCGGCTGGCCGGCATCGGCGCGGCAGTCGACGGCGACACCTGGATGGGATCGCGCCCATGTACCGCGGACATGCTGCCCGTCCTCGGGCCGGCGCCGCGGCATCCCGGGCTCTGGTTCTGCTTCGGCCATGCGCATCACGGCCTGACGCTGTCGGCGTCCGGCGGCCGCCTGCTGGCCGAGATGATCTGCGGCCGCACGCCTTTCACCGATCCGGCGCCTTACCGCATCGACCGCTTCTGATTCAGCGTTTCACTGCGCGCCGATCAGCCGTGCCGCTTCCTCGGCCGGCATCGAGCGGCCGTGCAGGTAGCCCTGGAACTCGTCGCAGCCCCAGGACGCCAGTCGCTGCTGCTGCGAACTGCTCTCAATGCCTTCGGCGATCACGGCCAGCTTCAGGTTCTTGCCCAGAGAGATGATCGACCGCACGACCGTATTGTCGTCGTTGTCGTGGTCCATGGAGTGCACGAAGGACTGGTCGATCTTCAGGTGGTCCAGCGGCAGGCGCTGCAGCAGCGACAGCGATGAATAGCCGGTGCCGAAATCGTCGAGCGCAAAGCGCACGCCGAGCGCGCGCAGCTCCTGCATCTTCGCGATGCTGCCCTCGACGTCGTGCAGCAGCATGCTCTCGGTCAGCTCGAGGCTCAGCGACGCCGCCGGCACGCCGCTGGCCTGCAGCGCGGCGCGCACATCACCAACGAAGTCCGGACTGTGCAACTGCCTCGGGCTGACATTGATCGAGGTACGTACTTCCGGCAGTCCCGCCGCCATCCATCCGGCCAGCTGCGCACAGGCGCTCTGCAGTACCCAGCGCCCGAGCGGCAGGATCAGTCCGCTTTCCTCGCAGGCGCCGATGAATTCATCCGGAAACACCAGCCCGCGTTGGGGATGATGCCAGCGCAGCAGCGCTTCCATGCCGGCCAGGCGGCCATCACGCGTCCATTGCGGCTGATAATGCAGCACGAACTCATGCTGCAGCGACGCGCGCCGCAAGTCGGACTCCAGCGTCGCGCGCTGCATCACCAGCTGCTGCATGCGCGGATCGAAGAAGCGCACCGAGTTGCGGCCGGACTGCTTGGCCTCGTACATCGCAAGGTCGGCTTGCTTGAGCAACTCGTCGGTCACCCCGAGCATGCCGTCGAACAGCGTCACGCCGATACTGGCCGTACAATCGTGCATCGCCTGGCCAAGGTCGAACGGCCTTGCAAAGCCGGCCAGCATTTTCTTGGCCAGCGATTCGGCCTGCAGCCCGGCGATTGTCTGGTCGCAGCCGAGTTCTTCGAGCAGCACCACGAATTCATCGCCGCCGACGCGCGCAACCGTATCGAGCGCTCGAACGCAATCGGCCAAGCGCCGGCCAACCTGCTGCAGCAGCCGGTCGCCGGCATCATGGCCGAACGCATCATTGAGCGTCTTGAAATTGTCGAGATCGACGAACATCAGCGCGCCATGCTGCTGGTGCCGGCGGCTCGCAGCCATCGCATGCTGCAGCCGATCCAGCAGCGCGACCCGGTTCGGCAGCCCGGTCAGCTGGTCATGGAAGGCCAGCTGGTGGATGCGCTGCTCGTCCGCGCGCCGCTGCGCTTCCATCTCCACCTGCTGCGACACGTCGCGCAGGCAGCCGACCATCCGCTGCGGGCGGCCGCGGCCATCGCGCACCACATGCGCGCGATCCTCCACCCAGGCCCAGCTGCCGTCGCCGCGGCGCAGCCGGAAGGTCGACGACCAGTCGGCCGTGGCGGACGCGAGCGTCGCGGCGACCTCGCGCTCGACCCGCGCACGGTCGTCCGGATGCACCAGCTCCAGCGCGTCGCGCTGCCGGCAGGCCGCCTTGCGATGCCCCAGCAGATGAAACATACGCTCGCCCCACCAGATGCTGTCGGCAGTGACGTCCCATTCCCACAGCGCGTCCGAGGTCAGCTGCGCGACCAGCCGGAAGCGCTCGTTCCAGCGATGCGCGGCGCGCTCGATCTCGCGAAACTCACTGACATCCTGCACCACCCCGACCAGCCGCGTGACAGTCACGCTGCCGGGGCGTATCTCCGGACTGGCCAGCCAGCGCAGGTGCAGCTGCAGGTCGCCCGACTGCACCGCGCATTCGATGTCCATCGGCACGCCGGAGGCGAAGCAGCCCGCCAGCGCCGCCTTCCAGTCATCGCGGCAATCGGGGGCGATCTGGCCCGCCATTGCATCGATGGTGAGGCTTTCGCCCGGCGCATGACCGAGCAGGCTGAGGGCTTCGTCGGAGTGCTCGATGATCTCGCTGCCGGCCTGCAACTGCCAGTAGCCGATGCGGGCGACGTCGGCGCTCAGCTGCAGCAGCACCGAGCGGTTCTGCGCCTGCCCGCCGAGCAGGTGCTGCACCATCAGTTGCCGGCGGCGCAGCTCCAGCGTCACCATCGCCAGGGTCGCGAGCGTCTGCAACTGGTCGCGCTTTTTCGGCGTCAGCGCGCGCGGCTGGCTGTCGAGCACGGCCAGCATGCCCAGCACTTGGCCGCCCTGCGTGCGCAGCGGATAGCCGGCATAGAAGCGCAGCGACGCGTCGCCGGTGACCATCGGGTTATTGCGGTACAGCGGATCGCTCAAGGCGTCCGCCACCTGATAGAAGCCCGGCTGCCGTATGCCGTGCGTGCAGAAAGCCATCGACAGGTCCATCTCCTGGATGCTGAGGCCCCAGGTGGCCTTGAACCACAGCCGGTGCTCATCGATGATGCTGATGGCCGCCATCGGCGTTTCGCACAGCTCGGCGGCCAGCTTGACCAGCCGGTCGAATTCGACCTCGCGCGGCGTATCGACGATGGAAAACGCGCGCAGCGCCGCCAGCCGCTGCGTTTCCAGCAAGGGTTGCGCAGGGCCGCAGGGAGACAGCGCGTTGTCAGGCATGGTGCGGCATTCAATGAAAACGACGCCGGACGACATGCCGGCGGCCGTGAAGTCATTTGACCGCGAAAGTCCGGCGTCTTCGGCGCCGGGACTTTGATCTGGCGCTAATCCAGTTTCTCGATGCGCGTGATCACGAACTGTCCGTTGCGCCTGTCCGGCACGAAACGCACGCGGTCGCCGACCGCGATGGCGTCAAGCATCGCCGGCTCGGCAACCCGGAAGGCCATCGTCATGCCGGCCATGTCGAACTTGCGGATCGCCTCGTGCTTCAGGGTCAGCTTGCCGGCCGCCTTGTCGACTTTTTTCACTTCGGCATGGACGAACTCGTCGGCCGACTGCTGCTTGCCGGCCGCCGGCGGATGCTCCTTCGCACCATGGTGATCGGCCGTCGCCGGCAGCGTTGCCGCGAGCAGCGACAAGGCCAGCAGCGATGCAAGCGACGCCCGCTGCATTGATGCTACGTCGCGCTGTTTCATGAGTTTCTGCTTTTCCATTTCCTTCCTCCTCTTGCTGGTCAGTGATTGCCATCGTGCGCATGCGGCTTGCGCGCCTTCAGTGCTCCTTGCGTCTGCGCGGCCGGCATCGCCTGCCCGCCGGACGAATCGCTGCGTACCGGCGGCGGCAACTCGCCGGTCCATTCCCATGCGACCGTGCCCGGCGGATGCGCATACCAGCCGGGGTCGCTGTGGTCGCCCGGCTTCTGGTCGGCGCGTACCTTGATGACGGTGAACATGCCGCCCATCTCGACGCTGCCGAACGGGCCGTCGCCGGTCATCATCGGCAGGGTGTTTTCGGGCAGCGGCATTTCCATGGTCGCCATGTCGCCCATGCCCTTGTCGCCCATCACCATGTAATCCGGCACCAGCCGGTTGATCTTCTCGGCGACGCCGCGATGGTCAACACCGATCATGGTCGGCACGTTGTGTCCCATCGCGTTCATCGTGTGATGCGACTTGTGGCAATGCAGCGACCAGTCGCCCGGCTCGGTCGCGTCGAACTCGAGCGCGCGCATCTGGCCGACGCCGATGTCGACCGTCACCTCGGGCCAGCGCGAGCCCGGCGGCGTCCAGCCGCCGTCGGTGCCGGTGACCTCGAACTCATGGCCGTGCATGTGGATCGGGTGGTTCGTCATCGTCAGGTTGCCGACGCGGATGCGCACGCGGTCGCCGAGCCGCACCTTCATCGAGTCGATGCCCGGGAAGACACGGCTGTTGAAGCCCCACATATTGAAGTCGAGCATGGTGTTGACCTTCGGCGTCGCGCTGCCCGGCTCGATGTCGAAGCTGTTCAGCAGGAACACGTAATCGCGATCCACGCGCATGAAATCCGGATCTTTCGGATGCGTGACCCAGAAGCCGTACATGCCCATCGCCATCTGCACCATCTCGTCGGAATGCGGGTGATACATGAAGGTGCCGGCGCGGCGCGCTTCGAATTCGTACACGAAGGTCTTGCCGGGCGGGATGGATGGCTGCGTCAGGCCGGTCACGCCGTCCATGCCGTTCGGCAGCCGCTGCCCGTGCCAATGCACGCTGTGCGGCTCGGGCAGCCGGTTGGTCACGAAGATGCGCACGCGGTCGCCTTCGACCACCTCGATCGTCGGGCCCGGCGATTGCCCGTTGTAACCCCACAGCTTGGCCTTCATGCCGGGTGCGAACTCGCGCACCACCGGCTCGGCCACCAGATGGAATTCCTTGACGCCGTCCTTCATCCGCCACGGCAGCGACCAGCCATTCAGCGTGACCACAGGATGGAAAGGCCTGCCGCTCGGCGGCAGCGGCGGCGGCACGGTGGCCGGCCCGCTGGCCACGGCGATCTCCGGCAATGAGGCCGCGGCAACACGGCTGACGATGCCGGCACCGAGCGCGGCAACGCCGGCCTGCATGAAAAATTCCCTGCGCGAGACCATGATCGTCTCTCCTTGTTCAATGGGCGGCCGCAGCCGCGGCGGGCTGCGGCGCGGTGGCCGAAGGCAGTACCGCGACGGTGCTGCCGCCATGGATGGCAAACTGCAGATCGCTGTCGGCGATCCAGAAATCGCGCTGCGCATCGATGGCCGCATTCACGCTGGCGATCTGCGCGCGCGCATCGGCGAGCAACTCGAACACGCTCGCGAGCATGCCGTTGTAGCGCAGCAGCGTCTCGTCGGACATCTTCTTCCGAAGCGGCACGATCTCGTCGCGATAGCGGCGCGCGACCTCGTACTGCGAGCGCAGCAGCGAATGCCCCTCACGCACCTCCGAACGCGCCTGCACCGCGACGTCGGCGGTGCGCTGCAGCGCGCGCAGGTAGGTGGCCTCGGCGCGGCGCACGCGCGCGCTGCCCCAGTCGAACAGCGGCAGCGACAGCTCGACCTCGTAGCCGTTCGCGCGTTCGTCGCCGCTCTGGCTGCTGTTCTGGTAGCCGACCTCGAGCACATTGACGAAGCGCGTGGTGCGGGTCAGCCCGAGCGTGCGCGCGGTGAACTGCGTGTCGAGCGTGGCCAGCTGCACGTCGAGCCGCTGCGCCAGCGCCAGCTGCTCGACCTGCTGCGGCGGCTGCAACTGCACCGGCAGCACCGGCAGGCGCGCGGGCAGGCGCAGCGCGGGATCGTCGGCCGGCAGCCCGAGCAGGCGGATCAGCCGCTCGCGCGCGGCGGCGGTCGCATGTTCGGCGCGCAACAGCTGCGCGCTGACTTCGGCATGGAATACCTGCTCGCGCGCCTCATCCAGTCGACTCCAGTTGCCCACTGCGGCCATGCGCTTGCCGAGTTCCGCGCTGGCTTGCGCGGCCAGTTCGGCCTGCCGCAGGTATTCGAGCGACTGCGCGGCGGCAACCGCCTGGTACCACGCGCGGCGCGTGTCGGCGGCAAGACGCACGACCTGCAGCGCCGCCTGCAGCTGCGCGCCCTGGAAGCGCTGCTGCTCGATCGCGCGGCGCAGCGGCAGTGTCAGCAGGCCGCCGAGGTCGAACATCACCGAGCGCTCGATCTCGACCGAGCCATTGCCGCCCAGCCGCCCGAAGGAAAAGCGCGGATTGCGCAACAGGCCGGCCTGCACCAGGTCGGCCTCGGCGATGCCGAGTTCGGCCAGCGCGGCCTGCAGCCGCTTGTTGTTCAGCAGCGCGACCTGCACCGCCGAGTCGACGGTCAGCGGTTCGGCCAGCAGCGCGGACACGCGCTCGCGGGTTTGCGGTCGTTCGCGATCGACCGCATGACCGACGCGCTCGCGGCTGAGCGCGCCGACACGGTCGACGCCACCGTCCGGAGAAAAGCTCGCACAGCCGGCGAGCAGGGCCAGCAGCGATGCTGCGGCCGGAATCGATAATCTGGGGAACATGCGTCACCTCAAAGCCGGTTTCGGTACGGGACGAAGCCCGCACGCGGGATGCGGCGCGCCACCGAGGCTGCGCCGCGTCGGGATCAGGCGATGGAGTGTCTGGGTGGCCGCTCGGGGCCGTCGGTCAGGAACGCCGGTGCCGGCGCACTTTGGGGAAGGAAAGAGGCCCGGGCCACGGCCGGGACAAAGTCGGCCGTCAGCACCGGCGGCGGCGCCGAGGCTGCCAGCAGGCAGCATTTTGCGCAATCGATGCAACCGGCCTTCGCATGCACGGACTGATGGGAAGACGCCTTGCCGTGATCCGTCTGCCCGTGGGCTGCGGGATCGTGATGATTGGCGGCGCGGTGCGCAACGTGATGCGCCATCGCGGTCGCGCGCGCCAGCGTCGCGCCGGCCTGCAGCGGCAGCAGCAGGCACAGCAGCAACGCGATCACGGTACGGATGACGGTGTTGAATTTCATACCGACAATGTAACGCCGTTCGGGCAGCAGAGGCAAGGCACGCGACGCTCAGCCGTCATTGCCATCGACGCGGGTGGCGGCGAGGCGCGGCAGGTAGACCGCGAGATAGAGCGCAAAGGCGGCGCTCCAGCAGACAGCCGACGCAAGCAGCAGTTCACGATAGTCAGTGCCCCAGTGCAGCGAGGCCAGCACGCGCATCAGCGCGCCACCCATCAGCAGCAGGTACATCAGCAGCTCGGCCTTGCCGGCCTGTAGCGGACGGCCGGTGTGGCCGAGCGCGGTGCGCGTGATCATGCCGATCACCAGGCCGCCGGTCGCGCCGACGCCAAGCGCATGCCAGCCGGCGCTGGCCGGCGCAAAACCGAGCGCCGCGGCCGACAGCAATGCAAAGCCGATCGCGATCCACAGGTAGGAGAAATGCAATATCCACAGCAGCGGATGCGCCAGCGTGCGCTGCGGCTGGTAGCCGAGTACGCGCCGTCCGGTGGCCAGTGCCGCCGCCGCGAAGCTGCCGGCCAGCGCCGGCGCCGGCAGGCCAAGCAGCCAACTGGCGATCGCGAGCACGGCCAGAGCAATCGCCAGCCTGTCTTCGCGCGGACGCACGGTCGGCCTGGCCTGCGGCGCGGCGTTCGACGTGAACGACGGTATCACGCGCCCGCCCATCACCAGCTCGATCAGCACGATCAGCAGCAGGCCGCCACGCAGCGGCGCAAGCGGGTCGAGCGCGAGCCAGCCGAGCGCTGCCGCATGATGCAGCGCGTTCAGCAGCGCGAGCGCACCGAGGATCAGCGGCAGGAACTGGTTGCGCCGGTTGTTCGCCTTGCGCAGCAGACGCCAGACCGGCCACGCGGCGGCCGGCAGGAAGGCGAAGTCAATGATCGCGCCGGCCAGCGGCGGCGCGGCCAGCAGCGCGATGCGCCCCGCCGCCCACAGCAGCACGAGCACGGCCAGGTGCGTGCCGCGCGGCGTCGGCAGCTGGGTCCAGTTGCGCACGGCCGTGTACAGGAAGCCGACGATCACCGCGACCGCAAAGCCGTACACCATCTCGTGCACATGCCAGTGCAGGCTCGGTTGCAGCCCGAACGGCGCGGCGCCGAAGAAGGCGGCCACCCACAGCGGGATCGCCAGCATGGCCAGCAGCGCGGCGGCGAGATAGAAAGGACGGAAGCCGAGGCGCAGCAGCGGCAGGCCCTGCGGCGGGTTGACCGGGCGGCTGCCGGGACGGGACAGTGACTGCACCGCCGGCGTCAGCGGCTCGTGTATCTTGAGCAGGGACATGAGGCTTCCTTAACATGCATTATTTCTGCATGTTATAGTTGCGCGCACCGGAACGCAATGCCAACCGAACAAATTCCCTGCCTCGCCCTGACAGCCTCGCCATGAAACTGACCGCCTTCACCGACTATGCGCTGCGCACGCTGATCTATCTGGGGCTCCATCCGGGCCGGCTGTCGACGATCGATGAAATCTGCGAAGCCTACGACATACCGCGCAACCACCTGTCGAAGGTGGTGCACCTGCTCGGCTCGTCGGGCTGGGTACAGACGGTGCGCGGCAAGGGTGGCGGCCTGCAGCTGGCGCTGCCGCCGGAACAGATCCGGATCGGCGAGGTGGTCAGGCTGACCGAGAGCGATTTCGAGATGGTCGAATGCTTCAACGGCGCGACCAATCGCTGCGTGCTGTCGCCGGCCTGCCGGCTGAAGTCGGCGCTGAAGCAGGCGACCGATGCCTGGTTCGCGGTGCTTGATCCGCTGACGCTGGCGGATGTGCTGGGCAATGCGGCCGGGCTGCGGCGGCAGCTGCAGATCGTGCCGTCCTAGCACGCGTCATGCACGCATTCAGGCGTCACTTCAGGCCTCACTCCACGCTGAACTCGAACTTGTGGCGCCGGCAGTCCAGCGTGTTGATGTAGTAGAGATCGAAGCGCGCGCCGGTGGCGGCGCCGGCGCGCATGCGCACGCTGTGGCGGCCGACGACGTCGCCCTCCTCGTCGCGCACCGCAAGCTTCAGCCGGCCGCGGAAAGGCTGGCTGCTTTTGTTGACCAGCACGCCGGCGACGTTGGCGTCGACGCAGGACACCCGCTTGACCACGATGTCGGGGTTGTTGGTGGCCAGCGTCTTCGACACCGGCGGCAGGGCCGCCGGGTCGGCCGCCTGCGCACCGAGCTGCGCTGCCGCCGGCGGCAGGATCGCGAATGACAGGACAGACAACGTCGACAGGGCGACGATTTTCCACGGGCGCTTCATCTGTTACTCCCTTCGATGACGCGCACGCGGCGCGTCAGTTCAGCTTGTAGCGTTCAACCGCAGCTTCGTCCCACGCGATGCCCAGTCCCGGGCCGCGCGCGCTGACGCAGCCATTGGCGTCGACGCGGTAGGGCTCGGCCAGCACGGCCGAACCGAAATCCATGAACTCCAGCCAGTCGCAGGTGGGCGTAACCGCCAGCACGTGCGCGCTCGCCTCGATGAACAGGTGGCTCGACACCGGCATCGACGCCGCTGCGGCCAGGCCCATCACCGACAGCCAGCCGGTGACGCCGCCGATCTTCATCAGGTCGGGCATCATCTTGTCGCAGGCGCCGGCCGACAGCGCGCGCTCGGCGTCACGCGGGAACCACCAGTTTTCGCCGGTCTGTATGCTGACGCCGGTACCTTCGCGCACCTTCGCATGGCCCTGCAGGTCTTCGGCCGCGACCGGCTCTTCGATCCAGCAGATGTCGTAAGGCGCGAGCGCACGCACGCGGCGGATCGCCTCGGCCGGCGACAGGCTCTGGTTGAAGTCCACCATCAGCGCAATGTCCGGGCCGATCAGCTCGCGCACCGCGCGCACCACCTCGACATCGCGCTTCGGATCGGCATAGCCGACCTTGATCTTCACCGCGCGGAAGCCCTGCTCCAGCGAGCGCCGCAGCTGTGCCGCATCCTGCACCGGATCGACCATGCCGTAGCTGTCGTACGCGCGCACCGGCGCGGCCTCGCCGCCGAGCAGCTGCACGACCGGCTGGCCGGCCGCCTTGCCGAGCGCATCCCAGTACGCCATGTCGAGCGTCGATACCAGCATGCCGAGCAGGCCCTGCAGGCCGAGCAGGCGGAAGCGGCGCTCGAGCTGCTGCATGCGCGCGAACGGCACCAGCGGCTTGCCGACCAGCTCCGGACGCAGCTCGTCGACCAGCGCGAGCAGCGGCCTGAGCGTCGCCTTCGTGTAGCCGAACGCATACGCGCAGCCGGTCACGCCCTGATCGGTCAGCACATCGACCAGCAGCAACGGCGCCATTTCAATCTCGCCGGACGCCGTGCGCACCGGGCGCGGTATCGGCGCCTCGACGGCGCGTGCGCGGATGTCGCGGATGGTCAGCTGGCTCATCATGTTCTCCCTGGTTATATCGGCCTGAAAGTCGCCAATTTTAGGCAAAGCCGGCCTTGCCTGCCTTCCAAAGAATTTGAGGCGGTCTCGCGGCGATATCGCCGCAGTGAATTGCGGGGATTATTTCGACGGCCGGTCGGCGTCCTGCACCGGATAGGAGTCCGACGTGTACTCCGGCCCTTTCATGATCATCACGACCAGGCAGCCGATCGCGACGGTGATGACCATCGTCACATGGAAGATGGCCAGGCCGATCAGCGTGTAATGGAAGGTGCGCAGCATGCGCGCGACCTGCTGCGCTTCGCCGTCGAACGGCCAGACGGCGGACGCGCCCCACAGCGCCAGCAGCACCAGCAGGCCAAGGGCGGCCAGCCCGGGCAGCTTTTTGAACAGGCGCCATTCGAGTCCGGCGGGCGCGCGTACCGAGTCGGGATTTTTCTTCATCGCATTGCAGCTGCTGCGGCAGCAAAGACAGTCAGGCCAAGCATACGCCGAATCGACGCGCGCGACGACCCGGTGTGGCGGTGCCGCGCGTACCGCTCTGCACGCACAGTTGCGATGGCGGTTGCTACACTGAGTGCCCCCGCGCCGCGTGCGCGCATTGAACAAGAGAGGACAGAGAATGGCCACGGTTCCCCTGATCGACCATGCAAATGCCAGCCCGGCCGTGCGCGCCGTGTATGACGACATCAAGCAGCTGCGCGGTGTCGCCGACGTGAACAATTTCTGGAAGTCGCTGGCGAATGCGCCGGCGCAGCTGGAACAGGTCTGGTCGGAGGTGAAGTCGGTGATGCAGCCGGGCGAGCTGGATGCGCTGACGAAAGAGCTGGTCTACATCGCGGTGTCGGCCGCCAACAGCTGCACCTACTGCGTGCACTCTCACACCGCAGCGGCGCGCGCGAAGGGCATGACGCCCGCACAGCACGCGGAATTGCTGGCCGTGATCGCGCTGGCCAACCGCACGAATGCGCTGGCCAACAGCCTGCAGGTTCCGGTCGATCCGCAGTTCCAGGCCGGCTGATCGCGTCGGCCCGACGCTCTCGCCTGCCCTCAGGGAAAACGCACCCAGCCGCGCGCGGCACCGCCGTCATCAGTCGCGCCTGCCTGCGCGTTGCCGGCGCCATGCCCGCCGGCGGCCTTTTCGGGCAGCGCCGATGAGTGATGGCTGCTGATCAGCCATTCGCCATTGATCCGCTTGTACGCAAAGGTGTAACGCGCGCGCACGCTGCTGCCATCCATGAAACGGAAGGTGTAGAGCCCGCTGTCGACGGCGCTGTTGCAGTCGACCTCGATCACGCGGTCGTCGATGCGGCCTTCCGGGCGGCGCTGCAGGAAATGCACGAAATAGTCTTCCTTCTCCGCCGCGGTGAAGCGCGCGCGGTTGGACAGGGTCGGCAGCAGCACCGAATCCGGCGCGTAATTTGCGACGACCTTTTTCGGGTCGCCGGTGCGCAGCGACGTATTCCAGCGGTCGAACAACGCGGCCACTTCGGTGATGAACGGCGGGTTGCATTCGTCGGCGTGCGCG
>CAZTIF010000007.1:34633-53615 GCA_964613635.1 uncultured Bifidobacterium sp.
GGCTTCGGTCGGGCAGCACTGTCGGGCGCCGCAGCCGCGACGACGGCCAGCGCCGGCGGCTGTGCCTCGGCCGCCGGCGCCGGGACTTTCGCGGCGACCGCGCCGCCGCCCTGCCCGGCTTCCTCGCCAAACGCCGGCGCGACGCCGATCGCCAGCCACAGGCCCGACAGGATGAATTTCGCGAATTTCATGGTGTCGCTCTCCCTACGATCACGGCCGCGCGCACCGGGCGCGACGGCATTGGCAAACTGGCATCGCGTCGCCCTGCCGTTACGGTCGGCGCGATTTACAGATCAATTCTCATTGATCATTATCGAATCGAGCGGTAATTTCTGTAGTGGAATTTTTGTGGCTGCCGGTCGGAGCTGATGGCGGCCGGAATCCAATTTTCATACCGGACAGCCGCATCGCAGAGTCAACGGCTGCGCCATCGACAAGGAGAAAGCGATGTCACCGATGAATCACGACAAGCCGGTTGAAGTGCCACACAGCGACGCCTGCCCCTGCTGCACGCCAACGGCCGCGACGGCCTCGCGCCGCCAGTTTCTCGCTGCCGGCGCAGCAGTGCTGGCCGGCGGACTGGCCGGCTTCGTCCCGGGCCGCGCGCTGGCGGGCGGCGGCAATTACGACGCGATGCTGATCAACTGCATCGACCCGCGCTTCACGACGCTGAGCTGGCAATACATGGGGCTGCTGTCGGGCGTGGATCGGGAGAAGCTGGGCGACAACTACAGCCACTTCGTGATGGCCGGCGGACCGATCGGCGCGGTGCATCCGAAGTTCGCGGCCTGGCACCAGACCTTCTGGGACAACCTCGGCATCACGGTCAGCCTGCACCACATCAAGCGCGTGGTCGCGCTGTCGCATCGCGATTGCGGCGCGGCGAAGCTGGCGTTCGGCGCCGACAAGGTCGCAAGCCGCGAAGCCGAAACGCTGGCGCATGCGGAAGCGCTGCAGGCTTTCCGCAAGGAAGTCGCGCAGCGGCAACCGAAGCTCGCGGTGATCACCGGCATCATGGACCTGAACGGCCGGGTCGACCTGATAGGTTAAATAATTGGAATCAACTGCGCGCGTGCAGGAGGGCGCAAAGGATTGGCAGTCCGGCATTTTTGACTCACGTCAAAGACCGCAGACGGGTTGAAACGGAATACTGGAACCAACTGACAAGGAGCCTGTATGACTTTCAACCATGCCGTAATCTGGATCGACCACAGCGAAGCGCACGTGATTCATTTCGACGCGGAGGCGAGCGAGAGCGAAGTCGTGAAGACACGATCGACGCATCCGCACCTGCACCACAAGTCCGGCTCGACCGGCGCGGGCCATGCGCGCGCGGCCGATGACTACTTGCGTGCCGTCGCGGAGGCTGCGGCCGATGCCGGCGAGATTCTGGTCGTCGGCCCGGGTTCGGCGAAGCTCGAACTGATTCGCCATGTCGAGAAGCATTTGCCGAAGGTGGCCGAAAAGATCCTCGGCGTCGAGACGGTCGACCATCCGACCGACCGCCAGTTGCTGGCCTATGCGCGCCAGGCCTTCGTGCGCATCGACCAGCTCAACGGCACGGTCGCGCTGCCGACCTGATCGGCGGACTTGCGGGGCGCCGTCCGGCGCCCCGGTCACGCGCTTCGCTGCTTACTTGCGGCCCGCCAGGTACTTCACGCCTTGCGGGCCGTAGGTTTCCGTATGCGGCACGTTGGCCGCAAGCTGGAAGGTGTCGCCCGCACGGCAATGCACGGTGCCGCTGTCGGCGACGATGGTGATCTCGCCGTCAAGGATCAGCGCGCGCGCCTCGAACGGATGTGAATGCGTGTCAAGCGAGCCGTTCGGCTCGCGTTCGACGACGACGATGGTGGTCACGCCTTCGGCGGCCAGCTGGTCCCTGAATTCCTGTTCTGTCATGTTCTTCTCCTTTAGCGCGTGGCGACCAGCCTGACCAGGGCCAGCAGTGTCTGGTTGATCGGTGTCGGGATACCGTGCGCGCGGCCGCGCCGCACGACATAGCCGTTCAGGTACGCGATTTCATTCGGCTTGCCGCGCGCGACATCCTGCGCGGTCGATGAATACTGGTTGGCCATCGAATGCGCGATGCGTCGCACCGCTTCGTGGCTGTCGCCGGGCACGCTGATGCCGTCGGCGGCGGCGACCCGCAGGCATTCGTCGACCACATCCTGCATCAGCTCGGGAATGCCTTCCGTCTCGACCAGCGTGCCGTAGGTCTTCTGAGCAATCGCCGACAGCGCGTTGTAGGCGCAGTTGACGATCAGCTTGCCCCACAGCGCGCCCATCACGTTGTCGGACACCTGTACCGGCACGCCGGCGCGCCCGAATGCTTCGACGATGCGCGCGCTCTCGGGAGCCGCGCCGATCGCGAGCTCGCCGCGGCCGTGGTGCTTCAGATGGCCCGGGCCGGCCATCTCGGTTGCCACGTAGACCACTGCAGGAATCACCCGCTGCGGCAGCACGCTCTGGATGATCTCGGCATTCTCGACGCCGTTCTGCAGCGACACCACCACCGCGTCGGGATTCAGCATGGGCGCGATCTCGCGCGCGGTGCGCTCGCTGTCGGTGGATTTCACGCAGAACAGCACCACATCGGCGCCGGCCACCGCCGCCAGCTCGGTGCTGGCATCGACCTTCACGGTCTCATCGAACATCTGCGTGTCCAGCCGCAGCCCGCGCTCGCGGATGGCATCGACATGCGAGGCGCGGCCGATCAGCGTGACCGGCACGCCGGCACGCGCGAGCATGCCGCCGAAATAACAGCCGACTGCGCCGGCGCCGACGACCGCGAAACGCGGAATGTCGCTGGTTTGCATCCTGTCTCCCTTTTTTATTTTTGGAGGGAAACTATAACCGATAGACGCTCGTTATTTCATATCAAACTGACAAAGGGGCATTCCATCTTGCGAGCGAGCTTGCGTCAGGCCCGCAGGTCCTGCGCGGCAAACCAGCCGACATAGGCAGACACTGCCGCCGTGCCCGCATGCAGCCAGATGTCATGGCCGTGCAGAGGCAGCAGGCCGAACGCGGTGTCGAGCCCGGGGAACAGGCCCATTACCGCCAGCACCGCGAACAGGATGGCAATGGAACGCGCGTAGTTGGCGGCGGCCGCCTCGGAGGCGCGCGCGGCCAGGACGCCCCAGGCGCCTACGCCCAGATGCACCAGCGTGTGCGCGAGGTTGACGTGGAACAGCCCGAACAGCTTGCCGTTCAATGCGCCGGCGGTGATGTGACGGGTTTCGTCCGGCGGTGCGAGCAGCGCGGGGAAAAAGCCGGCGACGCCGATGAGCAGGTAGACGATGCCGGCGACGATCGCGAAACGCTTGGTGATCATGGCGCAGTCCTTCGAGTCCGGATCCTACAGACCCTGTGACCGCGCCGGCGCGCGAATGGCCGGACCAATACGGTCCGGCTGGAGCGCGATCAAGCCTGTTCGGCGTCCATCTCCGCGAACACCTTCTGCGCCAGTGCAAAGGCGGAATTGGCCGCCGGCACGCCGCAGTAGATGGCGGCCTGCAGCAGCGCTTCCTTGATCTGCTCGCGCGAGACGCCGTTGTTGGCTGCGGCGCGCAGGTGCAGCTTCAGCTCTTCCTCGCGGTTCAGCGCGACCATCATGCAGATCGTCATCAGGCTGCGCGTGTGCCGCGTCAGCCCGGGGCGGGTCCAGATCTCGCCCCACGCATAGCGCGTGATCAGGTTCTGGAATTCGGTGTTGAGCTCGTTCAGGTTGGCCTGCGCGCGGTCGACGTGCCGGTCGCCCAGCACCGCGCGGCGCATGGCCATGCCCTGGTCGTAACGCTGATCGTCATCCATCGGCGTCGCCCGGCCTCAGGCAGCGGCATCCTGCCGCAGCAGGAAGTTCAGCAGCTGCTGGGTGAAGGCCTGCGCCACTTCCCAGTTGGACAGGTGCGCGGCGTTCAGCTCGACGTAGCGCGCACCGGGGATGGCGCGCGCGATCAGCTCGCCATGCTCGGGCGGCGTCGACTTGTCGTGCTTGCCGCCGATGACCAGCGTCGGCGCGGCAATGCGGCCGAGGTCGGCGCGCTGGTCCATGTCGCGCACGGCCGCGCAGTTGGCGACGTAGCCGTCGACGGTGGTGTTGGCCAGCATCGCGCGCACGCGCTCGACCTGCGCCGGTGCATGCGACAGGAAATCATCGGTGAACCAGCGCTGCAGCACGGTATCGATGACCACCTGCATGCCGCCCTGCCGCACCTGCGCGATGCGCGCATTCCACATCTCGGGCACGCCGATCGCGGCGCTGGTGTTGCACAGCACGAGGCGATCGACCCGCGCCGGCTGGTGGATGCCGAGCCAGATGCCGGTCATGCCGCCCATCGACAGGCCGCAGAAATGCGCGCGCGGCACCTTCAGGTAGTCCATCAGCGCGACGACGTCGCTGCCGAGTTGCGCGATCGAGTACGGGCCGGGCGTGATGTCGGACTGGCCGTGGCCGCGCGTGTCGTAGCGAACCACGCGGAAATGCTCGACCAGCGCCGGCATCTGCGGCAGCCACATGTCCAGCGTGGTGCCGAGCGAGTTCGACATCACCAGCACCGGCGCGTCATCCGCGCCATCGACCTGGTAATGCAGCCTGCCGTTACCGGTATCAATGAAGGGCATCACTTGACTCCAAAAAATGTTTCATCCGGCCTTGCGCTGCCGGTGCGCTGCGAGCACCCGGTCGACGAAGGCCGCCGACTCGCCCGCATAGCTTAACGGATCGAACAAGGCGCCCAGCCGTTCCGCATCCAGCACCGCCGTCACGCGCGCGTCCTGCTGCAACACGTCCAGCAACTGCCGCCCGCTGTCGGACGCAGTATGACAGGCCGATTCGACGATCTCATGCGCGCGCGCACGCCCGATTCCGGCGGCCAGCGCCAGCGACACCGGCTCGGCCATCACCAGCCCGTGCGTCAGCGCCATGTTCTGCCGCATCCGTGCGGCATCCACCACCAGTCCCTCGGCGACGTCGCGCAGCTGCGTCAGCGCCGCGCCGCACAGCGACGCAATCTCGGGCAGCGTGTCCCACTCGGCCTGCCAGCCGCCGAGCGCGCGCTCGTGCTCGTTCGGCATGCCCGACAGCAGCACGGACACCAGCGCGGGCATGCGCACCGAAGCGGCCAGCACGGCCGCGCAGCCGACCGGGTTGCGCTTGTGCGGCATCGTCGACGAACCGCCGCGGCCGGCTGCGACCGGTTCGGACAATTCCCCGACTTCGGTCTGGTTCTGCAGCGAGATGTCCTTGGCGATTTTACCCAAGCTGCCGGTCAGCAGGCCAAGCACGGTGCCGAACTCCGCGACGCGGTCGCGATGTGCATGCCACGGCAGGCGCGGCAGCGGCAGTTCGAGCACATCGCCCACGGCGTGCGCCACAGACAGGCCGCGGTCGCCGAGGCTGGCCAGCGTGCCGGTCGCGCCGCCGAACTGCAGCACGCACAAGCGCGCGCGCATCTCGGCCAGCCGCTGCTGGTGGCGCAGCAGCGCGTCGAGCCAGCCGGCGGCCTTCAGGCCGAAGGTCATCGGCAGCGCGTGCTGCATCCAGGTGCGGCCCATCATCGGCGTGCCGCGATGGCGGTGCGCGAGACCGGCCAGCGCATCGGCGAGTTCAGCGAGTTCGACCGCGATCAGGTCGAGCGCCTCACGCAGCTGCAGCACCATGCCGGTGTCGATCACGTCCTGGCTGGTCGAGCCCCAGTGCACGTAGCGCGCCGCATCGGGATCGCGCGCAGCGACCTTCGCGGTCAGTTGCTTGACGAGCGGGATGGCGAGATTGCCTGCATTGCGCGCGGCCAGCGCCAGTGCGTCGAGGTCATAGTCGCGTGCGTTGCAGCAGGCCAGCACGGGCTCGACCGCGGTCGCCGGTATCACGTCCTCGCAGGCGAGGCCGCGCGTCAGCGCCGCCTCGAAGTCCAGCATGCGCTGGACAGTGTTCTCGGGCGAGAACACCTGTCGCATGCCCTCACTGGAAAAGATGGCGGACGTGAGGACTTGCATGGTCGTGGCAGATCCGTGATGGGTCAGATGTCGAAGAATACGGTCTCGTCGCTGCCGCCTCCGCCGAGCACGATGTCCCGTTCGAAGGTGCCGGCGCTGCCGGCGGCCGGCTGCGCAATCAGGGTCGCGCGGCGCTCGGCCGGCACCTGCTGCAGCACGAAGTCATGGTCGTGATTGTCGCCCAAAAAGTAGATCCGCGTGGACAGCTGTTTCAGCAGGCCGCGCGCAAATACATTGACCATCACGTGCGGCGCCTGCGGCTGGCCGTTGGCGGCGGGCACGCTGCCGGGCTTGACGGTGGCGAAGCGGAAACGTCCTTCGGCATCGGTCGGGCAGCGGCCGAAACCGATGAAGCCGGCTTCGGCCGGCAACGCACGCGTATCGTCGGGATGCGCATACTTGCCGTGCGCATTCGCCTGCCAGATTTCGACGACGCCGTCCGGCACGGGCAGGCCGTCAGCGTCGAGCACGCGACCGGTGATCACGATGCGTTCTCCGGCCACGCCGGCATCGGCGAGTTCGGTGGTGTTCAACCAGTCCAGCCCGATGTGCAGGTAGGGACCGACGGTCTGCGAGGGGGTCAGCGGAAAGCTCATCTCATTTCTCCATCGGCGTCGCATCGCGGCCGCGCAGGACGATGTTGAAGCGGAAGCCGAGCGCCTGCTCGGGCTCGGTCAGGTCGAGGTCGAAATCCGAAATCATCCTCTGGCGCGCGCCGTCGGGCACGCTGTTGTAGATCGGATCGAAGGGCAGCAGCGGGTCGCCCGGGAAGTACATCTGCGTGACCAGCCGCGTCGCGAAGGCATTGCCGAACAGCGAGAAGTGGATGTGCGCGGGACGCCATGCATTCGGATGGTTGCGCCACGGGTAGGCGCCCGGACGGATGGTGACGAAGCGATAGTTGCCGTCGGCATCCGTCAGCAGGCGGCCGGTGCCGGTGAAGTTCGGATCGAGCGGCGCATCGTGCTGGTCGCGCTTGTGCTGGTAGCGGCCGGCGGCATTTGCCTGCCACACCTCGATCAGCTGGTTCGCCACCGGACGGCCATCCTCGTCGAGCACGCGGCCGGCGACGATGATGCGCTCGCCCAGCGGCTCGCCCGCATGCTGGCGGGTCAGGTCGGCGTCTTCGGGGCGCACGCGGTCATGGCCGAACACGGGGCCGGTGATCTCGGACAGCGATTGCGGCAGCAGGATCAGCGGCTTCGACGGCGAGCGCTGCACGGTCGACTTGTAGTCGGGGTACAGGTAATCGGGCTGGCTTCCCGCAGCGGGACGCCGGTACGGCGATGGGGAGGACATCATGGCTCCTTGTCTCGAATGATGTTTGCCTGGGACGACTGGCGTACGCGGATCAGACGCGCTCGATCAGGATCGCGATGCCCTGGCCGACGCCGATGCACATCGTGCACAGTGCGAAGCGGCCGCCGCTGCGATGCAGCTGGTACATCGCGGTCGTCACCAGCCGCGCGCCGCTCATGCCGAGCGGATGGCCGAGCGCGATCGCGCCGCCGTTCGGGTTCACGCGCGGGTCGTTGTCGGCGATGCCGAGGCCGCGCAGCACGGCCAGGCCCTGCGCCGCGAAGGCTTCGTTGAGTTCGATCACGTCGATCTGGTCGAGCGTCATGCCGGTCTGCTGCAGCAGCTTCTGCACGGCCGGCACCGGGCCGATGCCCATCACGCGCGGCGCGACGCCGGCGGTGGCCATGGCGACGATGCGCGCACGCGGCGTGAGGCCGAAGCGCGCAGCCGATGCCTCGTCGGCCAGCAGCAGCGCGCAGGCGCCGTCGTTCACGCCGGATGCATTGCCGGCGGTGACGCTGCCGTCGGGACGCACCACGCCTTTCAGCTTGCCCAGCGCCTCGACGCTGGTGGCGCGCGGATGCTCGTCATGCAGCACCGTGACCGGCTCGCCCTTCTTCTGCGGAATGATGACCGGCACGATTTCTTCGGCAAGAATGCCGGCGGCCTGCGCAGCGGCAGCCTTGTTCTGGCTGGCGACCGCAAAGGCGTCCTGGTCGGCGCGGCTGATCTGGTAGTCGGTGGCGACGTTCTCGGCCGTTTCCGGCATCGAGTCGACGCCGTACAGCGCCTTCATCTGCGGGTTGATGAAGCGCCAGCCGATGGTGGTGTCGAAGATCTGCGCATTGCGCGAGAACGCGCTGTCGGCCTTGCCCATCACGAACGGCGCGCGCGTCATCGATTCGACGCCGCCGGCGATCATCAGCGCCGTTTCGCCGGCCTTGATCGCGCGCGCGGCGCTGCCGATCGCGTCCATGCCCGAGCCGCACAGGCGGTTCACGGTGGCGCCCGGCACCGACAGCGGCAGCCCGGCCAGCAGTGCCGACATGCGCGCGACGTTGCGGTTGTCTTCGCCGGCCTGGTTGGCGCAGCCGTAGATCACTTCATCGACCGCCGACCAGTCGACCGTCGGATTGCGTTCCTGCAGCGCGCGCAGCGGCACCGCGCCGAGGTCGTCGGCGCGCACGTCTTTCAATGCGCCGCCGAAGCGGCCGATCGGGGTGCGGATGGCGTCGCAGATGAATGCCTGTTTCATTCTTCGTCCTTGGATGGGATGGGGTTCGATAGCGCCGCTTACGCGGCGGCCAGTGGCACGCCGGTCAGCTTTTCAAGCTCGTCCAGCGTCAGCCCTTCGGCCATGTCGACCACGCGCAGTCCCTGCGGCGTGACGTCGATGGTCGCGAGGTCGGTATAGATGCGCGACACGCAGCCGACGCCGGTCAGCGGGTAGCTGCAGCGCTCGACGATCTTGCTCTCGCCGCCCTTGGTCTGGTGTTCCATCATCACGAATACGCGCTTGGCGCCGATCGCAAGATCCATCGCGCCGCCGACGGCGGGAATGGCGTCGGGCGCGCCGGTGTGCCAGTTGGCGAGGTCGCCGCCGGCCGACACCTGGAACGCGCCGAGCACGCAGATGTCGAGATGGCCGCCGCGCATCATCGCGAATGAATCGGCGTGATGGAAATACGCACCGCCGGTCTTCAGCGTCACCGGCTGCTTGCCGGCGTTGATCAGATCTTCGTCCTCCATGCCGGGCGCGGGAGCGGGGCCCATGCCGAGGATGCCGTTCTCGCTGTGCAGGAAAATCTCTTTCGACGCATCGAGGTGGTTGGCGACCATCGTCGGCAGGCCGATGCCGAGGTTCACATACGCGCCCTCGGGAATGTCCTGCGCGACGCGGCGCGCCATGTCGTCACGGCTGAATCGCTTCATTGCACACCTCCGACCTGCACCACACGCTGCACGAAAATTCCCGGGGTGACGATCGCTTCCGGATCGAGCTCACCCAGCGGCACGACTTCATCGACCTGCGCGATGGTGCATTTGGCGGCCATCGCCATGATCGGGCCGAAGTTGCGCGCGGCCTTGCGGTAGACGAGGTTGCCCCAGCGGTCGCCGCGGCGCGCCTTGATCAGCGCGAAGTCGGCGTGGATCGGCGACTCGAGCACATAGTGGCGACCGTCGATCACGCGCGTCTCCTTGCCTTCGGCCAGCAGCGTGCCATAGCCGGTCGGCGAGAAGAAGCCGCCGATGCCGGCGCCGGCGGCGCGAATGCGCTCGGCGAGGTTGCCCTGCGGGGTCAGTTCGAGCTCGATCTCGCCGGCGCGGTACAGCCGGTCGAACACATGCGAATCGACCTGGCGCGGGAAGGAACAGATGATCTTCTTCACCCGGCCCGCGGCCAGCAGCGCGGCCAGCCCGGTGTCGCCATTGCCGGCGTTGTTGTTGACGATGGTGAGCCCGCCGGCTCCCTGCATGATCAGCGCGTCGATCAGTGCGCTCGGCATGCCGGCATTGCCGAAACCGCCAATCATCACCGTCGCGCCGTCATGGATGCCGGCGACCGCCTGTGCGAGATCCGGAACAATCTTGTTGACCAAGACAATTCTCCCGTTGAACGTGATGCCAGTGGAGGGCGGCCTGATGCGGCGGCCACGCAGTCGCAGGAGTTTCCCGTTGAATGCGCAGGACTCTGCACCTATACTCGACCCCGAAGTTCGATAATCGAACAACTGGCTGTTTATAGAACACTTCCTTAGCGCGGCGCAGTTTATCCGTGCCAATAAGCGGCGACAAGGGTGCGAGATCAAATTCCGTGCGGCTTCCGAACATGCAGCCATTTTTTGTGGAACTTCGTTGAACCGTCAGCAAGAAACAACGATTTCCCCGTAATCGCTGGTTAAAAAATGCCCGCCATACTGATCAGCGCAAGGATTGTCAGAAAAATATCGAGTTCCGTTACGGTAATGCCCAGCCGCATCCGGATGACCTGCCCGCCCTGGGCTACGCGGCCTGAGTTTCAAGTTAGCCACCCTTTACAGCGACCCGACCATGCAGAATTTTTCGCCTGCCTCTACTGATACCCCCCGCGCCACCGTACCGGAGAACACTGAAACGGCAATCCTCGGCGACCCGCCCGCCTCCGCCACGCCGCCGTCGCGTCCGCTGACGATTGCCGAGGAGATCGATGCGCTGACCGACCCCAGCTTCATGACCTCGCTCGCGCGCGGCCTCGCGGTCGTGAAAGCTTTCAGCGACCAGCGCCGGGCGATGACGATCGCGCAGATCAGCCACAAGACCGGCATTCCCCGCGCAGCCGTGCGGCGCTGCCTGTATACGCTGAAGCAGCTCGGCTATGCGGATTCGGAAGCGAACAACTTCTACCTGAAGCCGAAAATCCTGTCGCTCGGCTACTCCTACCTGTCATCGACGCCGCTGACCATCGCCGCGCAGCCCTGCCTGAACCAGCTGAGCCGCACGCTGAACGAATCCTGCTCGCTGGCCGTGCTGGAAGACAAAGAGGTGCTGTACATCTCGCGCTCGCAGACGTCGCGCGTGCTGTCGGTGGCGCTGAACGCGGGCAGCCGTCTGCCGGCGTACTGCACGTCGCTTGGCCGGGTGCTGCTGGCCGGCCTGCCGGATGCCGAATTGGATGCCTACTTCTCCGGCGCCAAGCTGGTCGCATTCACCGACCGCACGGAAACCTCGGAGGCCCGGCTGCGCGAGATCATCGCCGAGGTTCGCCAGAAAGGCTATGCCGTGGTGGAGGAAGAACTCGAGATCGGTCTGCGCTCGGTCGCGGTGCCGGTGCGCGGCGCATCCGGTGCAACGATGGCCGCGCTGAACATCGGCGCGCAGGCGACGCGGGTCGCACGCGCGCAAGTGGAGCAGACTTTCCTGCCGGCGCTGCTGAATGCCGCCAGCGAGCTGTCCGTGCTGCTGCCCTGACCCCGCACGGCGGATCCGCCACGCTGGCGCAGCGCGGATCCGCCCCTGTCACCCTCCCCCCGCCGGCTGCACCGCACGTTCCCTGAATTCCGTCGGCGAAAAGCCGGTGGCCCGCCGGAAAAACCGCGTGAAATACGCCGGATCCGAAAACCCCAGCAAGTCTGCCACCTCGCGCACCGTCATCGCGGTGTAGACAAGGTTGCGCCGAGCCTCCAGCAGCAAGCGGTCGTGGATCATCCCCAGCGCGGAGCGACCCGCGTACTGCCGGCACAAGGAATTCAGGTGCGCAACGCTGACGCCGAGCCGCGATGCGTAATGGGTCAGCGGCAGGTGGGTGCGAAAACTCTTCTCGATCTCCGCGCTGAAACCGGCCAGATGCGCCGACGCCGGTGCGGGTACGCCGCCTCGCCCTCCGGGATTCACTGTCCGACCTGACTCCGCCGCGCGCAGCAACAGCCCGAGGATGGCAAGCGCCAGCGCCTCGAGCAATGGCGAACGAAACGCCTCCTGCCGCTCGTACTCCTGCGCGAGCAGCTGCAACAGGCTTTGCAACTCGGCGCGTTGGCCGGCGCGCAGCGGATGGCAAATCACCGGCGCGGACATCGTCAGCAATGGCCGGCCCAGCGCGCCGGGCATGGCCGCGAGCAGCGGATAGGCCAGCGTCAGCACCAGCCCGCCTGCCCCGGGATCGAAGCGGAATCCATGCACGCAATGCTGCGGCACCAGCACGGCCGAGCCGGTGGCAAGCCGCCCCGGCCGGTCGTCAAGCACGAGTTCGCCACCGCCCTGCTCCAGCCACAGCACCTGGAACAGTGCGTGGTGCCGATGCGGCTTGATCTCCCAATTGTGCAAGCTGCTGCGCGCGGCGATGGATTCGACGTGGATCGGGTCGAGCGCCGCGCGCTGGCCTTCTTCACCATAGAGATCAAAAACCGGCACGGACTTGCCGGCACGCGGGTCGGACGTCATGAGGATTTTGTCAATTGCCACAGAATCCGCGAAATGTACAAGCATTCACCGCTATCGTCCATTCCCATCGCGGGCGTTACCATCGACACTCGCGCTTTCAGAAAAAGAACATTTTTATCGGGAGACGAGAACATGAAGACCCAAGTTGCCATCATCGGTGCCGGCCCCTCCGGCCTGTTGCTGGGCCGCCTGCTTGAGCTGCAGGGCATCGACAATGTGATCATCGAGGCGAAATCGCCCGATTACGTGCTGTCGCGCATCCGCGCCGGCGTGCTGGAGCAAGGCACGGCAAACCTGCTGCGCGAAGCCGGTGTCGCCGAACGCATGGACCGCGAAGGCCATGTGCACGAAGGCTTTGCGCTGTCGTTCAGCGGCCGGCTGGAGCGGATCGACCTGAAGAAATACTCGGGTGGCAAGACCGTGATCGTGTATGGCCAGACCGAGGTGACGCGCGACCTGATGGACGCACGCACAGCCTCCGGCGCGCCGAGCTTCTACGAGGCCGACGATGTCGCAGTGCATGATTTCGACAGCGACCATCCGCGCGTCACGTTCACGAAGGACGGACAGCGCCACACGATCGAATGCGACTACATCGCCGGCTGCGATGGCTTCCACGGCGTGTCGCGCAAGTCGGTGCCGGCCGAGCGCATCCGGCTGTTCGAGCGGGTCTATCCGTTCGGCTGGCTCGGCATCCTGTCGCGCACGCCGCCGGTGTCGGACGAACTGATCTATGCCAACCATGAACGCGGATTTGCGCTGTGCAGCATGCGCTCGGACATGCTGTCGCGCTACTACGTGCAGTGCAGCCTGACGGACAAGGTCGAGGCATGGTCTGACGACCGCTTCTGGGAAGAACTGCACGCGCGCCTGCCGGAACACATCGGCCAGCGCATGGTGACGGGCCCGTCGATCGAGAAGAGCATTGCGCCGCTGCGCAGCTTCGTCGCCGAGCCGATGCAGTTCGGCAGGATGTTCCTGGTCGGCGACGCCGCGCACATCGTGCCGCCGACCGGCGCAAAAGGACTCAACCTGGCCGCCAGCGATGTGTATACTCTTTATCACGTTCTACGCCGCCGCTACAAGGACGGCCGAACCGACCTGGTGGCGAAGTACTCGGAGATCTGTCTGCGCCGCATCTGGAAGGCCGAGCGTTTCTCGTGGTGGATGACGTCCATCCTGCACAAGTTCGGCGAGGACCCGTTCAGCCAGCGCATCCAGGAAGCCGAGCTGGCGTATTACACGAGTTCGGAGGCGGGCCTCGCGAACATCGCGGAGAACTATGTCGGACTACCTTATGAGCTTGTTGAATAATTCAAATTCGGCTTGCAAATTGGCGGCTTCCCGTCCGATGCGCTACAGTCGCAACGCCTAACCTGTTGAGACGCCATGACACAGCCTGCAACTTTGGCGGCGAACCCGCCGCTGACGATCCATACGCTGCGCAACAGCTGCTCAAGCTGCAGCATGCACCAGCTGTGCCTGCCGATGGGCCTGGGCGAGTCGGACATGCAGCGGCTCGACCAGATCATCGGCCGTCGACGCAAGGTGCCGAAGGATTCCCTGCTGTACCGGATGGATGACCCGTTCACCAACCTGTACGCGATACGCCTCGGACATTTCAAGACCTATCAGGTCAGCCCGAGCGGCGAGCAGCAGATCACGGGTTTCCAGATGGCCGGCGAGCTGCTGGGCATGGACGCGATCAGCACCGACCGCCACCATTGCGACGCAATGGCGCTCGAGGACAGCGAAGTCTGCGAGATTCCGTTCTCGCGGCTGGAGGAACTGTTCGGCACCATACCGACGCTGCTGCACCACTTCCACCGGATGATGAGCCGCGAGATCACGCGCGAGCAGAACGTGATGCTGTTGCTGGGGAATATGCGCGCGGAGCAGCGCTTCGCGGCCTTCCTGGTGAACCTCGCGTCGCGCTATGCGGCGCGCGGCTATTCGTCGACCACCTTCCAGTTGCGCATGTCGCGCGAAGAGATCGGCAACTACCTCGGGCTGACCATCGAGAGCATCAGCCGGCTGCTGTCGCGGCTGAAGAAACAGGGTTTGCTGCGTGTGGCAAACCGCGAGATCGAGTTGCTCGAACCCGAGCGCCTGCGCTTGATTGCGGCCGGCACCGAGGCCGGCGAGTAAGCCTCGCCTGCCGGGCGCGCCGGCAGGACGAATTCACGGACCTTGAACATCCGGCGGCGCGATCGCAGCCGCCCTGCCGGCGATGCCGTCAGAACGGCGGATGCGCCGGCGTTTCCGTGCGGATCAGATACAGGCTGATCATGCTCGCGATGGAACACACGGTCCAGAAGAAGAAGAATCCCATCGTGTAGGCCGCAATCGGCTGCACGTCAATGTGCCCGCCGACCAGCATCAGGTCGCTCGGATCGAACACGGAAAAGAAGAAGCCTTCCGCAATGATGGCCGACAGGAAGGAAGGCCAGAGTACCGACATCGCCAATTTGAGCATGGATCTCCTCCGATTCAACCCGGCCGCATCGTGATGCGCTCGATCCGACGCGGGTCTGTCTATGCACCCTTGCCCGTTTCGACAACGGGCCGGATGTCTGTGTTTTTCTGTTCTGGCCAGGGCCAGTCGCCATGCAGTCGCCACTGGCCGCCCGCATCCTCGAGCTGCACCTGCCACCGCGCCCGTTCCAGCAGCGGCAGCGGCAGGCTGAACTCGCCGGAAGCGTCCGGCGTGAACGTGCGCCTGACATCTTTTGCCGGCACCGTCGGATGGATCAGCTGCAGGGTGATGGCGGTCGCCGCCTGCATGCCCTCGAGCCGTCCCCGCAGGGTGTCGTCAGCCGCATCATAACGCAAGGATGCGAAGAGGCCCATCGTGGCTGCGGCGCGATCGCGGCGCAAGTCCTGATTGATCGCTTTGCCCTTCTTGTAATAATCATCGACCACCAGCGCGTCGGCGCCGGCGAAGGAAATCCAGGTGGTGATGAAGCCGGCGATCAGCACGGCGACCGGCCCGAGCATCAGCAGCCAGGGCCAGCGATGGCGGTACCAGGGTTGGGTGTCGTTGTTCATGGTCTGCATGATTCCTCGGTGTCAGCGCGGCACGAAGAACACCGCCTTCTCCTTCACCTGTACCTGCGGATTGTCGAGCGCGGTGAGCGTGAAGTAAATCTTGTTCGAGCCCTTCTCGCCGTGGCCGGCATCGGTGCGCACCGACACCGGAACGGCGCGCGATTCGGTCGCGCCGAGCTCGACTTCGTTCGTGCCTGTCAGGTGGACGCTGTCGATGCCCTCGACCGCGATGCGGTAACGATGCGTAGCCTCGTCGGTGTTCATGATCTGCAGTCGGTACACGTTCTCGATCTGTCCGTCCTCGACCTCGCGCCCCATCGAGCCGCGGTCGCGGATCACGTCCATCTTGACCGGCGTGCGCGTGAGCAGCGTGCCGAAGAATACGGCAACGATCGCCAGCAGCACGGCGCTGTAGATCAGCACGCGCGGACGGAACGCATGGCGCACGATCTCGGGCGTGGCCCAGCGCTGCAGCATCGCATGGTCGGTCCAGTAACGCACCAGCCCGCGCGGCGCGCCGATCTTGTCCATCACGCTGTTGCACGCATCGACACAGGCGGCGCAGCCTATGCATTCGTACTGCAGGCCGTTGCGGATGTCGATGCCGGTCGGGCAGACCTGCACGCACATCGAGCAGTCGATGCAATCGCCAAGATTCTTGCCGGCGTCGGCGTCGGCCTTGCTGCGCGCGCCGCGCGGCTCGCCGCGATCCTTGTCATAGGTGATGATCAGGCTGTCCTTGTCGAACATCGCGCTCTGGAAGCGCGCGTAGGGACACATGTACTTGCAGACCTGCTCGCGCATCCAGCCGGCATTGCCGTAGGTCGCGAAGGAATAGAACAGCACCCAGAACCATTCCCACGGACCGAGCGACAGTGCCGCGATTTCATCGGTCAGCACATGGATGGGCGTGAAGTAGCCGACGAAGGTATAGCCGGTCCAGAGGGCGAATCCGATCCAGACGACATGCTTGGCGAATTTGCGCAGGAATTTTTCCGCCGACATCGGCTGGCGGTCGAGGCGCATGCGCGCGCTGCGGTTGCCCTCGATCTTCCGCTCGAACCACATGAAGATCTCGGTGTAGACGGTCTGCGGGCAGGTAAAGCCGCACCAGACCCGGCCGAAGATCGCGGTGAACAGGAACAGCGAATACGCGCTGATGATCAGCAGCGCGGCGAGATAGATGAAGTCCTGCGGCCAGAGGACGATGCCGAAGATGTAGAACTTGCGCGCGCCGAGGTCGAACAGCACGGCCTGGCGGCCGTTCCACTCGAGCCAGGGCAGGCCGTAAAACAGGATCTGCGTGAACCAGACGAAGAACCAGCGAAGGCTGGCATACCTTCCCTGGATTTCGCGCGGATAGATCTCCTTGCGCGCCTCGTACATCTTGATGACTGCGACTTCAGGGGAGGCTTTCTCCATCAGATTTCCCGTTGGCTTGCTCAGTGCTGCAATACCACCGGGCCGGGCCCGGTGGCATGCAGGGTGTTACTTGGTGCCGGCCGCAGCGGCCGGCGCGTTGTTCGACAGGCCCCAGACGTAGGCCGCCAGCAGGTGAACCTTGCCCTCGCCGAGGAAGTCCTCGAAGGCCGGCATCTGGTTGTTGCGGCCATTGCGGATGGCTTCCATGATGGTCATGGCGCTGCCGCCGTACAGCCAGGTCTTGTCGGTCAGGTTGGGCGCGCCGACGGCCTGGTTGCCCTTGCCGTCCGCGCCGTGGCAGGCGGCGCAGGCGCCGAACTTTTCCTTGCCGAACGCAGCCTTGATCGGATCGTGCGTGGAGTTCGACAGCGACAGCACATAGTGGGCCACGTTCTCGATCTCCTTCTCGCCGCCCACCGCCGCGCCCATCGGCGGCATCTGGCCATGGCGTCCCTTCAGGATCGTGGCCTTGATCACCTCGGGGTCGCCGCCGTACAGCCAGTCGGCGTCGGTCAGCTTCGGATAGCCCTTGTTGCCGCGCGCGTCAGATCCGTGGCACTGCGCGCAGTAGGTCAGGAACAGGCGCTCGCCCATCGCTTGCGCCTTCGGATCGGCAGCCACGGCCTTCAGGTCGGTCGCCTTGAACTTCACGAACAGCGGCCCGACCTCGGCATCCGCGACGGCCAGTTCCTTCTGGTACTCCCCGGACGAAGTCCAGCCGAGCTTGCCGGCGAAAGTGCCGAGACCCGGGTACAGCGCAAGGTAGGCGATGCCGAACACGATGGTGATGTAGAACATCCACATCCACCAGCGCGGCATCGGGTTGTTCAGTTCCTCGAGCCCCTCGTCCCACGAATGGCCCGTGGTCTCGACGACCTTGCCGTCCTTCGGCACCACGATCTTGACCTTCGACTGCGACCACAGCAGCAGCGCGCAGCCTGCGATCGACAGGATCGTCAGGACGGTGACGTACGTGCCCCAAAAACCGTTGATGAAATCAGCCATGACGCGGCTCCTGCTTCATATTGTTTGTTTCCTCATCCGCGAAGGGCAGCATGGCCGCCTCATCGAAGTCCTGTTTGCGGTGCGCGACATAGGTCCAGTAAACGATGCCGAGGAAAGTCAGCAGGCTCACCAGGGTCATGATGCTGCGCGCGTCCGTGAACAGCGTTGTGATCGTCATGCTTACCTCCGTGCCTTGATCTGCGTGCCGAGGCCCTGCAGGTAGGCCACCAGCGCGTCGAGTTCGGTCTTGCCTTCGAGCTCTTTCGGCGCCGCCGCGATCTGCTCGTCGGTGTACGGATCGCCGAGGCGCTTGAGCGCCGTCATCTTCGGCACGACGGATTGCGGGTCGATCGCGGTCTTGCCCAGCCACGGGTAGGCCGGCATGTTCGACTCGGGCACCAGGTCGCGCGGGTTGTTCAGGTGCACGCGATGCCAGTCGTCGGAATAACGGCCGCCGACACGCGCCAGGTCCGGGCCGGTGCGCTTGGAGCCCCACTGGAACGGACGGTCATAAACGAATTCGCCGGCGACCGAGTAATGGCCGTAGCGCTCGGTCTCGGCGCGGAACGGACGGATCATCTGCGAATGGCAGTTGTAGCAGCCCTCGCGGACATAGACGTCGCGTCCGACCAGGCGCAGCGGGCTGTACGGCGTCAGGCCCGCGACCGGCTCGGTGGTCGACTTCTGGAAGAACAGCGGGACGATCTCGACGAGACCGCCGATGCTGACGACCAGGATCACCAGCACGATCAGCAGCCACGGCTTGCGTTCGATGGAATCATGAGCAAGTTTCATTCAGTTCTCTCCAGGTGTTACGCGTGTGCGCCGGTGGCGGCCGGGATACGGGTATCCACCGGCTTGCTGCCGCTCACGGTCTTGAACATGTTGTAGGCCATCATCAGCATGCCGGCCAGGTAGAGCAGGCCGCCGACCATGCGGATCACGTAGTACGGGAAGGTCGCCTTCACGCTCTCGACGAAGGAGTAGGTCAGCGTGCCGTCGTCGTTCACTGCGCGCCACATCAGGCCCTGCATCACGCCGGCGATCCACATCGACGCGATGTACAGCACGATGCCGATGGTGGCGACCCAGAAGTGCCATTCGATCAGGCGCGTGCTCCACATGGCCTTCTTGCCGGACAGGCGCGGCAGCAGGTAGTAGATCGAGCCCATCGAGATCAGGCCGACCCAGCCCAGTGCGCCGGAGTGCACGTGGCCGACGGTCCAGTCGGTGTAGTGGGACAGCGCATTGACGGTCTTGATCGACATCATCGGGCCTTCGAAGGTCGACATGC
>CAZTIF010000008.1:0-18727 GCA_964613635.1 uncultured Bifidobacterium sp.
GGTGGTGGTGGTGGTGGCGGCGGCGGCGGCGGCGGTGGCGGCGGTGGTGGTGGCGGCGGCGGCGGTGGCGGTGGCGGCGGTGGTGGTGGCGGCGGCGGTGGCGGCGGTGGCGGCGGCGACGTGGAACCACTGCCGCCGCCAGAACCTGCGGCGGCCGCGAGGATGCCGAGCCCGAGCACCGACCCGAGACCCAGCAGCGACTCTTCGTCGCCTGCGTCCGCACCGCCGGCAGCACCCGCGGCACCGGCAGCGCCCATCGCGCCCGACTGGCCGATGGTGACCTGGTCACTCGCTCCCAGCGGAGCGCCGGTCAGCAGCGCATAGCCGCTGCTGTAGGTCGCGGCGGGCGTCGCGAACAGTTCGCCGGATCCGTCGAACGCGGTATTGCCGTTCGCCTGCGCGTAAAAACCTTCCAGCAGGACGGCAGGTTCGCCATCCGCGAAGACCTGCAAATCCTGACCGATGCGCCGAACCTGCAATTTGGCGGGTAGCTTGCCGGTACCGGCATCGACGATGGTATACGCATGCGAAGCCTCGACCTGTACTGCGTCGGCCGTTAGTTCCTGCGAAGAAATTTTTCCAGCCGGACTACGCTTGAGCAGTTTGAATCGATTCGAATCGCGCTTCGCCATCAGCCTCTCCCGCGTTGTTTCAATCGCACAACGAACTGCTCGATTTGTGCCGCATTCTTTCCAATGGTGCGCACGGATGATGCATCATCGCCGCGAGCAAGTTGTTGTAAAGACAACACGCCTGATGCTGGCTCCAAACCCGCATGGCGGCTGGGTTGGCGGGTGATCGGGGGGGTGGCGCAGCGCGCCGCGCTGGTTCGGCGTGGTATCCCGCGAAGGCAAAACCTTCATTCAAATGAACGACAAAGACTCTCAGAATCGCCAATGACGCTCGCCTGCCGTTCGCGCTGCAGGCAAACCGCACATGGAGGATTTGCGATGAGCAAACATCCCGCTGCGCCCGCTTCGATCCTGCTGACGGCACTGCTGTTCGTTTCGTCCGGCCAGGCAGCCGACATGACGGCCGGCCCGCCAATCTCCCCGGCCGCCCTCGCAGCCCCGGCCGCGCCGCCGGGCCAGCCATTGCCCATGCTCACGCTGGACCAGGCGCTGCGCACCGTCGTGGATTCGCACCCGTCGATCGGGCGCCGGGTCGCCGAAAAAAACAGCACGGAATTCGCGCTGGACGGCGCGCGCTGGCAGCGCTGGCCCGGCGTGTCGATGTCGTCGTCGCGCGGCCCGTTCGGCCACAACCTGACCGAGCTGCACGTCGAGCAGCCGCTGTGGACCGGCGGCCGCATCAGCGCCAACATCCATGCGGCCGAGGCGCGCGTCGATGCGGCGCGCTCGGGCGTGGCCGAGGGGCGTCAGCAGGTGCTCGAACACACTGCGGCGTCTTACGCCGAAGCGATGCGGCTGCAGGCCAGGCTGGTTGCGGCCGGCGCGGCGATTGCCGACTACCGCAAGCTGTCCGAAATGATCGACCGGCGTGTCGCCAGCGGCATCAGCCCGCCGAGCGACAGCGTGACGGTCCGCGCCAGGCTGCAGCAGGCGCAGGGCGAGCAATTGCAGATGACCGTGCAGCGGCAGAACGCCGGCACGCAGCTCGAGGCGCTGGTCGGTTACCGCGTCGGCGAGCTGGCCCTGCCGCGCATGCCGAAGCTGACGCTGCAAACGCTCGATGACGCGCTCGACGCGGCACTCACGCACGCCCCCCAGCTTGAGCGCCTGAACGCGGAAGAGCGCGTGGCCGACGAGGCAATCGCCGCGTCCAAGAGCAGCCTGTCGCCGTCGCTGTCAGTGCGTTACCAGCGGACCTTCGGCGGCGGCAGCGTGTATCCGTCCGACCAGGTGTTCGTCGGCGTCACCTTTCAGCCGGGCAGCGGGCTGTCGGCGCTGTCCTCGATCAGCGAGGCGCAGTCGCGCCGCAGCGGCGCAATCTACACACGCGAGGCCACGCGCCGCGACATCGTCGAAAAAGTGCGCGAGCTGTGGAGCATTGCCGAATCGGCGCGCGCCGAGTCCAGCCTGCTGAAAGAGCTGGTCAAGTCGACCCAACTGGTCTACGAATCCTGCCTGCGGCAATACCCGGCCGGACGGCGCACCTGGCTCGAAGTGCTGCTGGCGCGGCGCGATGCGACGCAGGCGCAATATGCGCTGGCCGACGCGAACTGGACGCTGTTTGCGGCCGTGCTGAAGCTGGAGATCGCCAGCGGACGACTGGCGGCGCGCAACTTCCGCCCCGACTACGAAAGCGTCGAATGAAAATCGTACCCGCCCCCCAGGCGCCGCCCGGCGACGACAGCACGCGCGCCTGCGCCGGCGAACTGCCGGCGCTGCTGTCGCGCATCGCGGCGGCACTCGGCCTGGCGATGCCGGCGCAGCGTTTCGGCAGCGCAGCCGCGCAATCGAGCGGGGAAGGCACCGCGAGCGGCGGCGACGCGCTCGCCGCACTCGCCGGCGAGCTGTGGCAATCGGCCGTGGCCGGCGGCAGCAGCTCGGCCTGGCGCGGCGCGCCCGCGCGCGAGCAATTGCCGCTGCTGTGGATCGCCGATGACGGCGGCAGCGCGCTGATCGTGCGCCGCCGCTGCGGCAGCGGCGCTTATGCGTGCGAACGCGGCAACGGCGAGGCCGTCGAGATGCCCGCCGCGCGGCTCGCGCAAGGCCGCCTGCTGCTGCTGACGATGCCCCACGAACCCGGCCTTGCCGCTACCGGCGCGCCGCAGCGCAGTGCGCGCCAGTGGTTCCTGCACGCGATCTTCCGCCGCCGGCAAGTGTTCTTCGAGGCGGTCGTGGCGACCTTCGTCGTCAGCGTGCTCGGGCTAGGCGCATCGTTCTACAGCCTGCAGGTCTATGACCGCGTGATACCGACACAGGCACACTCGACCCTGCTGGCGCTGACCGGCGGCGTCGCCATCGCGGTGCTGTTCGAGCTGGTGCTCAAGCAGGCGCGTTCCGTGATGGTCGACCGCGGCTGCAAGGCCATCGAAGAAGAGCTGTCCGACGTCTTCTTCGGCCGCATGCTCGACATCCGCATGGACGCGCGGCCGCGCGCGGTCGGCAGCTTCGCGGCGCAGGTCAGGCAGTTCGAGCTGGTGCGCAATTTCATGACCTCCTCCACCGTGTTCCTGATCGCCGACCTGCCGTTCAGCCTGCTGTTCATCGCGGCCATCGGCATGATCGGCGGGCCGCTCGCGGCGCTGCCGCTGCTGCTGTTGCCGGTGGTGATCGTCTCGTCGGTCTGGCTGAACTGGCGCATGCGCCGCCTGACACAGGCGCAACTCGGCGAGGGGCGACAGAAAAACGGGCTGCTGGTCGATGTCATCGACGGCATCGAGAGCATCAAGGCCGCCGGCGCCGAGTGGAAAATGATGGAGCGCTGGCGCCGGCTGACCGCCACCGCATCGGCGCTCGAGCTCGACCTGCGGCTGCTGTCGGCCACCTCCGCGCATGTCGCGCAATTCCTGCAGCAGCTCTGCTATGTCGCCATCATCGGCGTCGGCGCATGGCTGGTCGGCTCCGGACAGATCACCATGGGCGCCCTGATCGCCTGCTCCATACTCAGCAATCGCGCGCTGTCGCCGATCACGCAGATCGCCACGCTGGTCTCGCAATGGCAGCATGCGCAGGAAGCGCTCAGGGGACTGGATGAGCTGATGGCGCTGCCGGTCGAACATGCCGACGGCGGCGGCATCCTGCCGTCCGCGTGCGCCGGCGAATTGCGGCTGGAAGACGCCAGCTTCTCGTTCAACGGCAAGCTGCCCGCGCTGCATGCGCTGCGGCTGACGCTGCACGCCGGCGAGCGCACCGCGATCATCGGGCCGGTCGGCTCCGGCAAGTCGACTCTCATCCGCCTGCTGTCCGGACTCTACCGCCCCGCCGCCGGCAAGGTCTTCCTCGACGGCGTCGACATGGCGCTGATCGCGCCCGAGTTCCTGCGCGAGCAGATCGCCTACCTGCCGCAGGACGTGCGACTGCTGCGCGGCACGCTGCGCGACAATCTGATACTGGAGCTGGCGCCGCCTTCCGACGGCGAGATCCTGCGCGCGGCCGCGCTCACCGGCCTCGACCGCGTGCTGGCCGCGCATCCGCAGGGACTCGACCTGCCGATCTCCGAAGGCGGGCGCGGGCTCTCCGGCGGCCAGCGGCAACTGGTCGGGCTGACCCGGCTGCTGATCGCGAAGCCGCGCATCTGGCTGCTGGACGAACCCACCGCCGCGATGGACGGCGACCTCGAGGCGCTGGTCATGCAGCGCCTGTTCGCCGAGCTGCCGGCGGAAACCACGGTCGTGGTCGTCACGCACAAGGCCAGCCTGCTGCGGCAGGTCGGCCGCGTGGTCGTGCTCGACCAGGGCCGCATCGTGCTCGACGGTCCGCGTGCGGATGTGCTCGCACGGCTTGCCAGCGGCCAGCCGGCCGCACCTTCCCCGGAGATACCGCGATGACAGCGCAGAGAAAACCGTCCGCCGCGACGCCGCGGCTGCAGGTGCTGCAGGACAGCCCCGTCCGTCCCGAACCTCCGGAGCGACAGCGGCCCAACTGGGTGATCTGGAGCAGCCTGCTCGCGCTGCTCAGCTTCCTTGCGTGGGCGTGGCAGGCCGAACTGGAACAGGTGACGCGCGCAAGCGGCCAGATCATCGCCGGCTCGCGCACGCAGGTGATCCAGTCCAGCGACGGCGGCGTGCTCTCCGAGCTGCTGGTGAAGGAAGGCGACAAGGTCGGCCGCGGCCAGCTGCTGGCGCGACTCGACGAGACCAAGCTGCGCGCGGCCTACTACGAGACGCGCTCGCGTGCGGTCGGGCTGCAGGCCACGGTGGCGCGGCTGCAGGCCGAGCTGTCCGGCGGCGACCCGGCGTTCGGCTCGGCAATCAACAGCTACCCGCAATTCCGCGACAGCCAGCGCGCGCTGCTGGCGCAGCGGCGCACCTCCATCCATCAGGAAACCGAAGCCCTGCAGACAATGCTGGCACTGGCCAAGCGTGAACTGGCGATGGTCGCGCCGCTGGTCGACAGCGGCGACGCACCGCAGGCCGACCTGCTGCGGCTGGAGCGTCAGATCGCAGAGCTGCAGTCGCAGATCACCAACCGCAACAACAAGTACCTGCAGGATGCGCAGGCCGAGCTGGCGCGCGCGCAGGAAGAGCTGGCCGGCGTGCAGCAGATGCTGGCGCAGCGCGCCGACCTGCTGTCGCGCGCCGAGCTGCGCGCGCCGGTCAACGGGCTGGTGAAGAACATCCGCGTGACCACGCTCGGCGGCGTGCTGAAGCCGACGGAAGAGCTGATGCAGATCGTGCCGCTCGAAGACGAGCTGGTGGTCGAGGCGCGCGTGCGGCCGGCCGACATCGCGTTCGTGAAGATCGGCCAGCCGGCCAGCGTGAAGATCGACGCGTATGACTACACCATCTATGGCTGGCTCGATGGCCGGGTCAGCTACATCAGCCCGGACACGCTGACCGAAGACCTGCGGCAGGGCGAGCAGGCCTATTACCGCGTGCAGGTGAAGTCCGGCGCGCGCCAGTTTGCCGGCCAGCCCGGTCAGTCGATCGACCTGCAGCCGGGCATGACCGCCACCGTCGAAATGAAAACCGGCAGCAATACCGTGCTGCGCTACCTGATGAAGCCGGTGATCAAGACCGTGCGCGAATCGCTGGTGGAAAAATGACGCCTGTCCGACGGTCCCGCGCGGATCAGTCGGGCCACACCAGCTGCGCTGCCAGCACGCCGCGCAGCGCATTGCAGACGCAGACCGCGTCGGCGTCGCGCAGGTCCTGCAGCGTCAGCGGCCGCTCGATGACGTTCCACGCCGGATCGGCCAGCAGCTGTGCGCGCATCACGCCCGGCAACAGGCCCGACGACAGCGGCGGCGTGACCCAGTGGCCACCGAGGCGAACGAACACATTGCTGCGCCCGCCCTCGGTCAGTTCGCCGCGGTCATTGAAGAACAGCGTGTCGAATGCGCCGACCGCCTCGGCCGCCTGCCAGCCTTCGTCATACGCACGACGCAGCGTCGTCTTGTGCGCCAGCAGCGGGTCGCCGGCCGGCATGGGCCGCGACGACAGCAGCACGCGCACCGGCTCGGCCAGCGGCGTCACCGGCGCACTTTTCAGCTGCAGTCCACCGCCGGCGTCGAGCGCAACGCGCAGCCGGTAGTCATGGCCGGGCGCCATCGCGCTGCAGGCGCTGGCGATCGCGGCCCGCACGGTCGCGTCATCCATCGCAAAGCCGAGCGCGGCAGCGGACGCCGACAGCCGCGCCAGATGCGGATCGAGCAGGCGGCAGCCTTCCGTACTCGCCCGCATCGTCTCGAACAAGGCAAAACCCGGCGCGGCACCGGTCAGGAAGCGCGCCTTCAGCAGGCACTCCTGATACTCCGCGCGCGCATCGCTGTCGTAGACGATGCCGGCGCCGACGCCCATCTCGCCGCGCCGCCGGTCGTTCGCATCGGCCGCCTCGAGCAGCAGCGTGCGTATCGGCACCGACAGCATGAAGTCGCCGAGCCGGCGTCCCGGCGCCGGCGGCTCGAACCAGCCGATCGCGCCGGTATACAGCCGGCGCGGCCAGCGCTCGAGCGACTGCAGTATCTGCATCGTGCGACGCTTCGGCGCGCCCGTGATCGAGCCGCACGGATACAGCGCATCGAACACCTGCCGCAGGCCGAGGTCGTCGCGCGCGCGCGCGGCGATGGTCGAGGTCATCTGCAGCACCGCGCCGAAACGCTCGACCGAAAACAGCTCGGGCACCGTCACCGAACCAGTCTCGGCAATGCGGCCGAGGTCATTGCGCAGCAAGTCGACGATCATCAGGTTTTCCGAACGCTCCTTGTCGCTGTCGCGCAGCGCCTGCGCGCGCGCGGCATCGGTGGCCGCATCGCCGCTGGCCGGCGCGGTGCCCTTCATCGGCCGGCACAACAGCTGCCCCTGCGCATGGCTGACGAACAGCTCCGGCGACAGCGACAGCACCGCCTGCCCGTCCGGCAGCGACAGCAGCGCGCCGTACGGCACCGGCTGGCGCGCGCGCAGCGCCGCATACAGCGCCACCGGGTCGCCATGCATGTCGAAGCGCAGCGGGAACGTGAGGTTCGCCTGATAGGTGTCGCCGGACTCGATCTGCCGATGGATCGCATCCACCGCCGCGACGAACTCGGCCTCGTCGAGCCCGGCGCGCAGCTGCGTCACCGCATGCGGCGCAGCGGATCGCGGCGCGAGCATCGCATCGACATCGGCCGCGGCCAGATACTCGCAGCGCTCGAACAGCAGCACCGTCGCCAGCACGCTGCCCTCGGGCAGCCCGGACGGCAGCCGCTGCAGTTCGTAGCCGAACTCGAAGCCGAACAGGCCGACCGCATGCCAGCCCTCGGCGAGCGCGCCTTCGAGCGTGGTCAAGAAGGCAGCGACGTCACCGCCCTCGCGATGCTCGAGCACGCGCAGCGGATACGCATACAGCCGCGAGCGACGCTGCATCGCCTCGGCCGGATCCGGGCGCGCATCGTCGAGCAACGCAAACGCGCCGGCAGGAAATTCAGGGACAGCGTGAGAAACAGCGGACATCGGATCGTCAGGCAGGCAAATATCGGGGAGGGGACAACGCGGACGCTGCCGGCAGGACACGCAAAAGCAGGCGCAAATGCAGGCGCAGGGACGTCATGATAATGCCGCCACCGGGCCCGCGCCGATGCGCGCCGCAAGATGATCGATCAGCACGCGCACGCGATGCGGTACCTGCCGGTTGCCGGGCAACATGGCGAAGATGCCCAGCTCCGGCATCGCAAATGATTCCAGCACCCGCACCACCCGCCCGCTGGCGAGGTAAGGATCGACGATGAAGTCCGGCTGTATCGTGATGCCAAAGCCCTGCGCGGCCGCCTCGGTCAGCGCCTCGCCATTGCTGGCGTTGATGCGCGCCGACACCGTGAACGGCACCCACGCGTCATCGACGCGGTAAGTCCAGCTCGGCTGCGCGCCGCTGCCGGTGTAGCCCAGGCATTCATGCTGCGCCAGCTCGGACGGATGGCGCGGCCGGCCGTAGCGCGCCAGATAGTCCGGCGACGCCACCGTGTGCATCCGTATCGTCCCCATGCGCCGCGCGACCGCGGTCGGCGGCAGCTTGCCGGTGATCCGGATCGCGAGGTCGATGCCCTCCTCGATCAGGTTCACGCGGCGATCGGTGTAGTCCATCGCCAGCGACACCTCCGGATGCGCGCGCGCGAAGTCCAGCAGCAGCGGCACCATGCGCGCCAGTCCGTACGACAGCGGCAGGCTGACGCGGATGTTGCCGCGCGCCAGTTGCCGCTGCTCGGCCACGCCGGCCTCGGCCGACTCGACCAGATTCAGGATCACCCGGCATTTTTCCAGATAGGCCGCGCCGGCCGACGTCAGCGTCAGCCGCCGCGTGCTGCGCGCCATCAGCTTCACGCCAAGGTGTTCCTCGAGCGCGGCCACCTGCCGCGTGATCACCGAGCGCGCCACGCCCTGCTGCTGCGCAACCGCCGAAAAGCTGCTCAGCTCGGCGACCCGGACGAAGGTATGCATCGCGGCCAGTCGGTCCATTGTTGCGGCTCCGGCAATAATGATTTGCGAATTGTCCCCTATTTCAAGCCAATTCACCGGATTAAGCTTCGCCCATTCCTTCAAGGAGCCTGTCATGAACCCGCTGCCCACGCTCTTCGTCCCGCATGGCGCACCGACCTTCGCGCTGCGTCCCGGCCCCGCCGGTGCCGCGCTCGCGCGCATCGCCGCCGGCCTGCCGCGTCCGCGCGCGGTGGTGATGATCAGCCCGCACTGGGATACGACCGAGGCCGAGGTCGGCACCGGCGAGAAGCTGGAAACCATCCATGATTTCTACGGCTTTCCGGCCGAGCTGTACGACATCCATTACCCGGCCACCGGCTGCCCGGAAGCCGCGCGCGAGGTGGCAGCGGCGCTGAAGGCCGCCGGCCTGCCGGTGTGCGAGGCGCCGGCGCAGGGGCTGGACCACGGCGCGTGGATTCCGTTGCGAATGATGTATCCGGACGCCGACGTGCCGATCGTGCCGCTGTCGCTGCAGAGCCATCTCGGCGTCGCCGGCGCGTACCGGCTCGGGCAGGCGCTCGCGCCGCTGGCGGCACGGGGCTTTCTGGTGATCGCGTCGGGTAATGTCACGCACAACCTCGGTGACTATCGCGTCGCCCGCATGAGCGGCGGCGCCGGCCTCGACTATGTGCGCGACTTTCCCGCGTGGCTGACCGACCGGCTGCAGCAGCATGACCTCGACGCGCTGCTGGATTACCGCCGGCAGGCGCCGCAGGCGGTGCGCGCGCATCCGAGCGACGAGCACCTGCAGCCGCTGTATGTCGCGCTCGGCGCGGCCGGCGAGAACGCCGGCGTCGAGCACCTGCACACCGGCATCAGCGACTACGTGCTGGCGATGGATGCGTATGCTTTCACGCCGCTGCAATAAAGGACAAGGACAATGAATTCGGCTTCGTTGGCACGGCGCGGCCGCCGTCGCACGGGGTCGGATGCAATCGGGTACAGTCGGCGCAAAGCCGCGTGGCGTTCGAGATCGTCGGCACCGACCTCAACATGAATTTCACATCGCCGCGACAGCGGCGAAACAACCCCCATCGACCTGAACGGAGAAGACCCATGAAAGCCCTCAGCAAACTCAGCACCGCCCTGCTCCTCGCCGCCGCCTTCACCGCGCCGGCGTTGGCCGCGCCCGAGACCTTCGTGCTCGACGCCAACCACACCTACCCGCGCTTCTCGTACAACCACCTCGGCTACTCGGTGCAGATGTCGCGCTTCAACAAGACCACCGGCACCGTGGTGTTCGACAAGGCCGCGAAGACCGGCTCGGTCGACATCGTCATCGACACCAAGTCGATCGACACCGGCTCCAAACTGTTCGACGAACACATCCAGGGCGAAGACTTCCTCGACACCACGAAATTCCCGACCGCGACCTTCAAGTCGACCAAGGTGAACTTCGAAGGCGACAAGCCGGTCTCCGTCGAAGGCAATCTGACGCTGAAGGGCGTGATGAAGAAGGTCGTGCTGACCGTCACCTCCTTCCTCGCGATGCCGCACCCGATGCAGAAGAAGGATGCGATCGGCGCCAACGCGCACACCGTGGTCAAGCGCACCGACTTCAACATGGGCAAGTACGCTCCGAATGTCGGCGACGAAGTGCGCATCGACATCGCGCTCGAGGCCGTGAAGCAGTAAACGACTGCCTCTGCCGATACAATGCCCGCTGGACAACCGGCGGGCATTTTTGTTTGCGGCGATGAAATCGGAAGACACAGTCAACCCACCCGGCGCACGGCCGCGGATACCGGCCGGCGTCTGGGCGCTCGGCTTCGTCAGCCTGCTGATGGACATCTCGTCGGAGATGATTCACAGCCTGCTGCCGCTGTTCATGGTCGGCACGCTCGGCGCCAGCGCGCTGATGGTCGGCGTGGTCGAAGGCATCGCCGAGGCGACCGCACTGATCGTCAAGGTGTTCTCCGGCGCGCTGTCGGATTACCTCGGCAAGCGCAAGGGACTGGCGCTGCTCGGCTACACGATGGGCGCGCTCTCCAAGCCACTGTTCGCGCTCGCGCACGGCAGCGGGCTGGTGCTCGTCGCGCGCTTCACCGACCGCATTGGCAAGGGCATACGCGGCGCGCCGCGCGACGCGCTGATCGCCGACCTCGCGCCGCCCGAAATCCGCGGCGCTGCGTTCGGCCTGCGCCAATCGCTCGACACGGTCGGCGCCTTCATGGGCCCGCTGCTCGCCGTGGCGCTGATGCTGGCCTGGAACGATGATTTCCGCGCGGTGTTCTGGGTCGCGCTGATCCCGGGGCTGCTGTCGGTGCTGGTGCTGCTGTTCGGCGTGCGCGAGCCGCGCAGCGACGCGCCGCACACGCGCCGCAATCCGATCACGCGCGCCAACCTCGCACGGCTGGGCAGCCGCTACTGGCAGGTGGTCCTGATCGGCGCGGCCTTCATGCTGGCGCGCTTCTCCGAAGCCTTCCTCGTGCTGCGCGCGCAGCAGGCCGGCATCGCGATCGCGCTGGTGCCGCTGGTGATGGTGGCGATGAATGTGGTGTATTCCGCGTCGGCCTATCCGTTCGGCAAGCTGTCCGACCGCGTCAGCCATACCCGGCTGCTGGCCGGCGGCCTGCTGGTGCTGCTGGTCGCCGATGGCGTGCTCGCGCTGGCACCGACGCCGCTGACGCTGCTGGTCGGCGTGGCGCTGTGGGGAATTCACATGGGGATGACGCAGGGGCTGCTGTCGGCGATGGTCGCCGAATCCGCGCCGGCCGACCTGCGCGGCACCGCGTTCGGCTTTTTCAATCTCGTGTCCGGCATCGCGCTGCTGGTGGCCAGCGTGGTGGCCGGGCTGCTGTGGGATCGCCTCGGCGCAGCGTCGACCTTTGTCGCCGGCGCCGGCTTCTGCGTGCTGACGCTGCTGGCGCTGATGCGGCGGCGCTGAGCCGCCGCGCGCAACGCAGCGGCGCTTACTTCGCCGCCGGCATGTAGAGCTTGTCCTTGTCGAGCCGGTAGGTCCACGGCAGGCCGGCGTTCTTCCAGCCGTTGACGACGCGCTTGCCGGCGTCCGGGCCGTCCTTCGCAACATCGCCCTCGAAGCCATCGACCACGGTGTATACCTTCTGATAGCCGAGCTCGGCCAGCAGGTTCGCGGCCTTCGACGAGCGGTCGCCGGAGCGGCAGATCAGGATCACCGTCGCCTCCTTGCCCAGCCCTTTCGCGGCCATGCGGCGCGCGACCTCGGCATCGAAATCGTTGTTGTACTCGAGACGGAAGCGGCCGGCCTTCTCGTCCCACGGCGCGTTCGCCGGATGCTCCAGCAGCGGCACGTGCGCATCGACCGCCGCGGCCATGCCGGTGTAGCTGACCTCGCCGCGGGTGCGGATGTCGATGAGCATCGCCTGCTCGCCCAGCTGCTGCTTCAGCGCATGGGCCTCCTTCGCATCGACATACAGGCCGGGTTTGGTCTGCTTGGACGCCGGCACCTGCGCCGCGTCCAGCGCCAGTGCCGACGAGGCCAGCGACAGCGCCAGCACGGCCAGCAGGCTGCGGCCCGACAGCTTCATCGCATTCATGGTGACCTCTCCATTATCGGTTTTGATACGAACTACCCGGCGAAAATCTTAGCACGCGACGCCGATGCCGCCGGTGTTAGCTTTCCGCCAAATTGACAGTTTGCGCATCCTCAGGGAATCTCGATCTGCGCCACGCGCGCCCGGCCGGCAGCACGGTCCGGCCATCCCTGACGACAACGACAACGACAACGACAACGACTGGAGGAAGACATGAAAAGAACACGCTGCCTGACCAGCCTGGCCCTGCTGCTCGCGGCCGCTTCAGCCGCCGCGGAAGTTACCTGCGGCAGCTACACCAGCCACAACGCCGACGGCGGCGCACAGGCGGCGCTCGGCGACAAGGTGACGGTGGTCGTCTTTCACAACGTCACCCAGCTCAACACGGAACAGGGCGGCCGCTACGACGGCCCGGCCGGCAACTGCGGCGGCACGGTGACGGTGCTGCCGGACGGCGCGATGCAGGCCGCCGGCGCATGCACGGTGATGGATGGCGACGGCGATGTGGCGATCTACCAGTTCCTGCACCTGCCGGGCCAGCGGCGCGGCGGCTTCACGCGCGCCGGCGGCACCGGCAAGTTCGCCGGCGACGTCAGTACGGGCTGGTATGAACAGACTGCGCAGCAGGACAACGGCGCCAGCGGCATCTGGGGCGGCGCCGACGCGTCTGTCTGCAAGTAGGGAAAGGAAGCGGCCGCCGCCAGGGCGGCCGCTGGCGCCGGCGTCAGGAGTTGGCGCTGCCTTGTGCTGGCACGGCGCCCTGTGCAAGCGCCGACGTGTCGATCTGCGCCTCGAACGCGCGCAGGCGCTTGTACACCGAGATCAGTTCGACGATGGTGCCCCAGCTGCGCACCAGGAACTGGAACGACATCTCGACGCGCCCGAACGCGCGCACGATCTGCTGCATCACGCCCAGCGTGATCACGCCGGCCACCACGGTCGGGCCGAGCGCAATGTACGGCACCAGCACGCCGAACTGCAGGTAGGTGAACTTCGCGACATCGAAGTACATGTAGTGGAAGAACAGCCGGAAGTAATTGGCGCGCACATGCGCGAACAGGCCCGTGACCACCGGGCCGGTGGCGCGCGATGCGTCATCCTCGCCATGCACCAGCTCCTTGCGATAGGCCGCCTCGACGCGCTGGTTGTTGAACTCCAGCCCGGGCAGCTTGATGCCGACCAGCGCAAGCACCACCGTGCCGGCCAGCGCGAACAGGATGGCCACATACACCAGCGCATGGTCGATCTGGCCCAGCAACGGCACTTCCGACACCTTCTTCGACAGGTTCCACAGGATGGGCAGGAAGGCGAACAGCGTCATCAGCGAGTCCATCATGTTCGAGCCCAGCGACTCCATGATCGACGCGAAGCGCTTGGTGTCTTCCTGCACGCGCTGGCTTGCGCCCTCGATATGGCGCAGCTGGCCCCAGTGCGTCATGTAATAGCCGTTCATCGCGTCGCGCCAACGGAACACCCAGTGCTTGGTGAAGAAGCCGAGCAGCACCGCCACCAGCACATAGGTGCCGGCCAGCTTGCCGAAGGTGGTCAGGAAACCGAAGAATTCGTCGAGGGTCACAGCGCCGGGCTTGCCCAGCGCCTTCTGCACGAGGTCGTAGAAGCCGCCGAACCAGTCATTGATCGCGACATCGATTTCAACCTGGTACCAGGTGCCGAAAACGATCAGCGCTGCGCCCGGCCATGCCCACAGCAGCCACTGGCGCGAGAAGAAAAAGGATTTGAACATGCTTTGTCTCTCAGATAGTTATTTTAATTTGAAGTTTTCGCAGGGGTCGCTGCGGCCGGCGCCTTCGGTCAGCCAGACATAGTCGTAGCGGCCGGCGAGTGACTTTATCAGTTCCCGGCGGTCGCCGCCCCGCTCGTAGAAGCCGACCGATGAAATTTTCAGCGAAGGTGCCAATGCTTCAAGCACCTGCGGCACGCCATAGTCCCTGCGCACATGGCCGTTGCCGGCCACCAGCACCGCCGGCGTGTTGGCCAGCAAGGCATTCGCCATCGAGATGTCGGTGGCGCGCTGCACCAGCCGCATCGGCGCGAGGTACCTGACCGGCAATTGCCCGCAGTGGCCATCGACCAGATCGCCGTCCAGCTTCGCCGCCGCCGCCGTCGCCAGCGGCGCCTGCCGGTAGGGTGCGGCCAGTGCGTCGGTCAGCTTCGCTTCGCCGCCGGCCATCAGCTGCTTCGAATACCCCTTCGGCAAGTTGCCGCCGACCAGCGGCAGCGCCTGCGCGCGGATGTCGCCGAACAGGCTCTCATGCAAGGGCCAGCCCCAGCCCTGCGCATCGAAGCCGGCGGCTTCGAGATCGCCCTGCAGCACACCGCCGGTCGCGACGCGCGCGCCGGTGGGCAGGTGCTCGGCGACCACCGTCGTGCCGGGACGCGCAAAGCGCGCGATCAGTTCGCCGCGCAGGCGGTGGTGCTGCGGGTTGTCGTGCAGCTCGCCGAGCAGCACGAGGTCCTGCTGCCGCAGCCGTTCGGCCAGCGCCGGCTCGCTGATCTCTTCGCCGGTATGCAGGTCGATCACCTGCGCGCCGGCGGCCGTGGCAGCCGCCGCCATCGCGGCCAGCGCCGCACGGCGCATGCGTTGCGCCAGTCTTGTCACGGGAATGTTCATGCTGCCTCGCTGGGGCGGTACGCTGCCGCCCGTGGTGATGTGGGGATGTTGTCGTTGTTGTCCGCCGTTGCGGCATCAGCCTTGCAGGCGGCGCGTCCATTCGGCCAGCGCAGCCAGCAGCTTGCGCAGCTGTTCCGCGGTGGCGGCGTCGGTGAGCTTGCCCTGCTCGTCGAATTTCGTCGGCGCGGCAGAGATGAAGGCCTCCGGCTGGTTCAGCAGGTGGGCATTCAGGTAAACGAAGACCTGGCGCAGGTGATATTGCGCGCGCGACGTGCCGAAACCGCCCGGCGTGGCGCCGATCAGCGCGACCGGCTTGTCGGCAAAGGGCTGCTCCGGCGGACGCGACGCCCAGTCGATCGCATTCTTCAGCACGCCCGGTATCGAGTAGTTGTACTCGGGCGTGGCGATCAGCAAGGCATCGGCCGCGCGGATCTGCTCGCGCAGCCGCTGCACCGGCTCGGGCAGGCCCTGCTGGCGCACGTCCTCGTCATACAGCGGTATCGGCGACAGGTCGAACACGGACATGGTCGCGCCGGGGGGCAAGAGATCGGCACAGGCACGCAAGGCCGCGCTGTTGAGTGACGCTTTCCTGAGACTGCCGCTGATGCCGAGGATATGCATGATTTCTCCTTGCCGGTTGGGGAATTTTGCAGGAATGCCAGCGTCGAATTTTGCCTTAACCGGCGTGTGCCTGCATCGCAGCCACGCCCCCACCGAAGGAGGATGCCATGGCGCAGGACAAACTTCAGGGAAGGTCGCGGGGCAATTTCCCGCTCGACGATCCCACGCAGTCGCTGATGCATGACCACAATTATGTGCGGCAGCTGATGCAGCGCTACCTCGGCACGCAGGACGAGCGTGTCAGGCAGCAGGCCGGCCCGCAGATCTGCGAGGCGCTGCAGCTGCACACGACGCTGGAGGAAGCGGTGTTTTACCCGCGCGTGCAGGACATCGATGCAGCGCTGGTCGAGAAATGCCAGGACGACCACCAGACCGCCGACGAGCTGCTGGTGCAGCTGCAGGAACTGCAGCCGGGCGAGCCCGCCTATGACGAACTGATGCAGCAGCTGCACGACGTCGTGATACCGCACATCGAGCTCGAGGAGCAGCAGCTGTTCCCGGCCATACGCAATGCCGGCATCGACCTGCAGGACCTGGCATTGCGCATGCAGGCGTATGAGGCCAACCTGATCTCGACGCAGGCCGCCAGCGGCCGCGGCACGCAGCCGGGAAGCGGGCTGCACTGAGCGCCGGGCCTGTCCCGGCAGGCCAGCCGGTCAGCTGTCAGCGCATGCGTCGGCAGGCAACGCGTTCACGGCGCGCTCGTCAACGGGCCGCCGAAGATCGCGGTCTCGTAGGCCTCGCGGATGAAGCGCAGGTGATCGCGTTCATTCGACAGCGCGCGGCCGAAGTCGGCGACCATCTCGTCATGCGCCTGCTCGTGCGCCAGCGCGATCAGCACTTCCCAGCCGCTGTTGTCCGCCATTTCCGCGACCAGGATCGCATGCAGCGATTGCGCCACCGTCGTGCGCGGATCACTGACCGCCTGCAGCAGTCCGGCCGACTCGATGCCGGCCAGGTCGGCGCAGGGTGTCTGCACCGTGGGGTCGCCGCCGAGCGACTGTATCGCCCGGGCGACCAGCGCGAAATGCTGCGCCTCCTCGTCGCGTATCTGTGCCAGCACCGGCAGGGGCGCGGTCGCGGTGCCGGACTGTTCGAGCGCATCGACCTTGTCGATCAGGGCCTCGTACAGGCGCACGCCGGTGCGCTCGAACGCGAGCCGCTCGCCCAGCTTGTCCAGCAGCAGCTGCGGCTCGTTGCCGAGCAGCGCGGCAGTGCCGGTCGTCAGCAGGCCGCGCATGGTGCCGGGCGGCGGCACGGTGCCCAGCTCATCGGCATCGGCAATCGATGCGCTGCGCATGCGTGCAATTTCTTCCATGTCGCCCGCGGCGGCCGGCATCAGCGAACGGATGCCGCGCTCCAGTTCCGCCGTATCGAACGGCGACATATGCACGCCGGTACGGTTCATTCCGGTGGGGACTTGCTCTCTCATCATCGCTCCTTCGGGTGGTGCGCCTGGGTGAACGTTCAATGCAGCATGCCGGCCGCGATGCCGGTGCGGCGTGCCAGCTCGGTGCCGGGCGTCCACACATAGCCGGCCGCAATGGCTTCGCTCGGCGAGCCGTCGGCGTTGACGTCACGGCGGTAGCTTTGCGACGCCGCGCTCTCGCCGGCCTTGTCGACGAACTGCGTACCGGCTCGGCGCAGGCCGACTTCGTCCTGCAGCGTGCGGCGCACGAAATCGCGCTGGCTGGCGTAGGCGATGGGCTCGGGAAAGCCGCCGGCGAGCAGTTCGGCCGGATCGCGTCGTTCATACTGTTTGAACAGTTCGCAGACGCGATGGAAGTGTCCGAGCTCGTAGTCGAGGAAACGTTCCCAGATGGCCTTCAGGCGGGTGTTCGTTTCCTGCTGGACGCAACCGTAGTAGTTGTAGACCTCGGTCGCCTCGTGCAGCAGCCATTGCTCCAGCAAGGTCTCGCCGGGATCGAGCAGCGATTCATACTGTGTGACATGCTGCTCTTCGATCGATGCGATTTCCGCGTACAGCTGCCGTGCGACCGGATCGGCAAACAGCGGGCCGGCGTTCAGGTAGTACTGGTTGACCTGGAACTCCGCCGACACGATGGTCAGCGCATTGATGCGCGTGACCGGCGCGGCGCGCGCGCGTTCGTAATGCCGGCAGACGTTGTCCTGCGGCGCGCGATGCTCGTCGATCGTGGGCCGGCCGGCGAGAATGTCGGTGTAGCTCTGCAGGATGTTGTTCGGGTCCTTGCCCTCGAGCCGGTCGAGCAGTGCGGAAAATCTGTACAGGTGGTCGAAATCTTCCAGCATGCCGAAGCGATAGGCCTGCGCCAGATAGTCGTCCGGCTCCTGCTGCGCGACGGCGGCGGTGACCTCGATGGCGGCCTGTTCATAGCCGAGCGTGATTTCCAGCGGCGAATGGTCGGGGCCGAGCAGCCAGTTCACCATCGTCGCCTGATGCTGCTCGATGCGCCGTATCTCGGCCAGCGGCACGCGCAGGTCCGCATGGTTGCGCGCGGCAAAATGCTGGAAGCGCTGGGCTTCCTGCTCGACGCCGTTCATCAGGATCACGCGCACGCGCGTGAAGGCGTCATCGTCGAGCTTGCTGATCGGCTTGCCCGCCATTTCGCGCCAGGTGAATTTCTGCTTGTCCAGCGGGGTGCCGCGACTGCTGAAGGGATCGAATGCCATGGCCTGCTCCGTGAGCGGAAAACCGCTTCGCAGGCAAGTCGCATGCCACTGCACAGGCAGGATGCGCAGCAATGAAAAAGCGGCACCGGGTTGCCGCCCAGGTGCCGCTTTGCGGACGGGAAACCCGTCCCGGAAAGACGATGCAGTTGCTGCTCAGTCGGCCTTGACGGCTTCGACCTGGATCGCCAGCTTGATCTCCGGCGAGAAGCGCGGCAGGCCGATGTTCATGCCGAAATCGCTGCGGTCAAAACGGCCGTGCGCATCGGCGCCGCAGACTTCGCGCTTGAGCAGCGGATGGATGATGCACTTGAAATGGGTGATCGTCAGCGGCATCGGCTTGGTGATGCCGAGCAGCGTCATCTCGCCATCGACGCCGACCAGCTTGTCGCCATCGAACTTCAGCGCGGTGCTCTTGTAGGTGATGGTCGGGTATTTCGCGACATTGAACATCTCCTCGCCGCGCGCCTTCTCGTTCATCTTCGCGTGGCCGAAGTCGACCGTGGCGGCGTCGATTGCGATCTCGACGCTGCCGCCGGTCTTCGAGCCGCGGTCGAGCACGATCTTGCCGGACGATTTGGTGAACTTGCCGCGCCAGAACGACAGGCCCATATGGTCGGCCTCGAAGCTCGGATAGGTATGGCCCGGCTCGACGTTGTAGACCTGCGCGGAAGCGCCGCAGGCGGTGGCCGCGAGCAGCGCGGACAGCATCAGTCTCTGGATGGTCATGTT
>CAZTIF010000008.1:18827-50749 GCA_964613635.1 uncultured Bifidobacterium sp.
ACGCGGAACCGGATGACGACTTCGTCGGCGACGATGCTGGTGTCCTTCCATTCGCCCTCGCCGATGCCGAATGCGAGGCGGCGGATCGGCAGGCTGCCTTCGAACAGCTGCGCGCTGCCTTCCTTCTTCACCGTCATCGGGAAGCTGACATCGGCGGTCTTGCCCTTCAGCGTCAGCTTGCCGCCGACCTCGAGCTTGCCCGCGCCGGCCGCGCGGATCTTCGTCGCGGTGAACGTGGCCTTCGGGAATTGCGCGGCGTTGAACCATTCCTTCTTGCGCACTTCGCTGTTGTAATCGGGATCGCCAAGGTCGAAGCTGGCAACGTCGATCTCTACGTTCGCTTTCGCGCTCTCCGGCTTGGCCGCATCGTAGTCGAGCTGCGCGACGAACTTGTTGAACTTTGCGTCGACCGGCACGCCCATCTGGCGGAAGGTCGCGCTGACGGCGCTCTTCGCGCTGTCCACTTTCAGGTTCGCCGCCAGCGCGACGGAAGCGCACAGCGACAGCAGGACTACGGCATTCCTTGCAAACATGGTCTCCCTTTTCATTCTTGCGATTCGTTCGAAAGGCTCGTCACGGCAGCATGCGGCGCAACAGGCCGTCGCGATCGATCCAGTGATGCTTGATCGCCGCCGCCACATGCGCGAGCACGAAAGCGAGCATTGTATACACGAGCACGAGATGCACTTCCTTCAGCACCGGCTTGAGCACCGGATCGGCGTCGATGAACTCGGGCAGCGGCAGCACGCCGAGGTAGACCACCGGCACGCCGGCGGCCAGGCTGTAGAAATAGCCCGACAGCGGCACCGCAAACATCAGCACGTACAGCAGCGCATGCACCAGCACGGCCGCACGCCGCTGCCAGGCAGGCATTTCGACCGCGCGCGGCGCGCCATGCCGCAGCCGCCACAGCAGCCGCATCGCCGCCAGCAGCAGCACGGTCACGCCCAGCCACTTGTGCCAAGAAAAATACTTCAGCTTCGTCGGCGTCAGTCCGGGGATGTCGACCATCACCACGCCGAGCGCAAAAGCCGCGACGATCAGCGCAGCCACCAGCCAGTGCAGCAGCATGGCGACACGGTCATAACGCGGTTCTTCGAACATCCGGGACACTCCAGAAAGTGGCAGGCAAAACCGTATTGTGCATCCAAGCGCGGAACATCGCTCGGAAACGGTCCCCGGCGGCCCCTCGCCGGGGCGCCGGAATGGTTCAAAACAGGCGAACGGAATTCGGCAATTCGTCCGGATTCGGGCCTTCGGTCGGGAACGCGCGGCGCAGGAAGTCGCCAATGTCGGCGATGGCGCCGGCGCAGCCGGCGGCCGGGTCGCCTGCCCTGAACGCCTCGAGGATGCGTTTGCTGGCCCGCGGCCAGCAGGCGTCGCCTTGCGGGTGCAGCCCGCGGTCGGCGAGGATCTCGACCGCGTGGTCGGCCAGCAGCACGTAGACCAGCACGCCACTGTTGGCCGCGGTGTCCCAGACGTGCAGCTGCGCAAACAGCTCCAGCGCGCGCTCGCGCGCGCTCATGCCGTGCCACAGCTGCAGCGGCGTCAGCGAGGCTTCGACGACGAAGCAGATCTCGCCGGCATGACCCTGTTCGGCGCGCGTGATCGCGTCGGCGACCGCCGCACGGGCGCTGGCCGGGAAGATCCGCCGCGCCTGCCAGTACGCGCTGCGCACATGACGCAGGAATCGCATCATCATCACCACCTCCCCGACGCGCCGCCGCCGCCGAATCCGCCACCGCCGCCACGGAAGCCACCTCCGCCTCCGCCGCTGCCTCCCCAGCCCCCTCCGCCCCAGCCAGCGGGGCCGTGATGGCCTCCGCGCCAGCCACGGCCCATCTGGCCGCCGCCGAGCGCGACGACGAGGCCGATGAAGGCGGCCACCAGCGCCATCAGCAGCGCGCCGGACAGCAGCCACGCCGCCATGCCCAGCAGCCCGCCGGTGGCGAATGCGCCCTTGCCGCGCCCCAGAAGCGCCCGCATCAGGCCGCCGAGCGCCAGTGCACCGAAGAACAGCAGCGGCAGCAGGCCGAGCGGGCTGTCCTCGCCGCCGCTGCCGGCCGGCGCGGGCAAGGGCTCGCCGTCGATCACCCGCAGGATCGCGTCAGTGCCGGCATCGATGCCGCCGGCGAAGTCGCCGTTGCGAAAGCGCGGCACGATCACCTCGTCGACGATGCGCTTCGCGGTGGCGTCGTTCAGCGCGCCTTCGAGCCCGTAGCCCACCTCGATGCGCAGCGCGCGCTCCTCTTTCGCGACCAGCAGGATCGCGCCGTCGTCGACCCTCGCGCGACCGACTTTCCATTGCTCGGCCACGCGAATGCCGTACTGCTCGATGGTCTCGGGCGCGGTGCGCGGCACGATCAGCACCGCGACCTGGCTGCCCTTGCGCTGCTCGAATTCGCGCAGCCTGGCCTCCAGCGCCTGCTGCTGCGCGGCGCCCAGCGTGCCGGTGGTGTCGACGATGCGGCCCGTCAGCGGCGGCACCGGCTGCAGCGGCTGCGCGAGCGCGGGCAGCCACGCCAGCGCAGCCAGCGCCAGCCATGCCGCGGCGGCGAAAGCCTTACTTGGGCTGGCCAGCATCGGCGGGGGCCGGTTGCGCCGGCGGGCGGGTGCCGAAATCGACGCTCGGCGCGACCGAGATCGCGCGCTCGTTGTCGACCGTGAAGTTGGGCTTGACGCTGTGCCCGAAGGCCATCGCGGTCAGGTTGGTCGGGAAGGAGCGCACGGTGACGTTGTAGTCCTGCACCGCCTTGATGTAGCGATTGCGCGCGACCGTGATCCGGTTCTCGGTGCCTTCGAGCTGCGCCTGCAGGTCACGGAAGCCGGTATCGGCCTTCAGCTGCGGATAGTTCTCGCTGACGGCCAGCAAGCGCGACAGCGCGCCGCTCAGCTGGCCCTGCGCCTGCTGGAAGCGCGCCAGCGCCTGCGGGTCGTTCAGCACCTCGGGCGTGGCCTGCACCGAGCCGACCCGTGCGCGCGCCTCGGCCACCTGCGTCAGCACCTGGCTCTCGTGCGCCGCATAGCCCTTGACGGTGTTCACCAGGTTGGGCACGAGGTCGGCGCGCCGCTGGTACTGGTTGATCACTTCGGACCAGCTGGCCTTGATCTGCTCGTCGCCGGCCTGCAGCGTGTTGTAGCCGCAACCGCCGATCAACATGGCGAGCAGCAGCATCACCACCCGGGAAACAATTCTTTGCATGGACTCCCTCCGTCTGAACGATTGAACCGCGCCGGCCCGCCGCTGCGGACAGCACCTATATTAAGCCCGGCGCGGGCTTCTTCAACATGGCGCGGGGAAATGCGCGCCCCGGTGAACCAGCGCTGCCGCCGCCTGCCTAATGCACAGCATGTCTGTGAATTCGTTCCTTTTCCGGGAGAGCGCAAATGAACTTCATCATCTGGATCGTGATAGGCGGCATCCTCGGCTGGATAGCGAGCATGATCATGCGCACCGATGCGCAACAGGGCATGCTGATGAACGTGGTGGTCGGCATCATCGGCGCGCTGCTCGGAGGATGGCTGCTGGCCCCGCTGTTCGGCACCGGCACCATCAACCAGAACGACTTCAGCCTCGGCTCGCTGGTGGTGTCGCTGCTGGGCGCGGTGATCCTGCTGGCGATCGTGAACCTGTTCCGGCGCGGCACGCCGCGCTGACGGCCGGAGCGCGCCACCTGTCGGCCCGGGGCGGCGCGCAAGGGGTGCCGCGTATTCAGCCGGCATCGGGCCGCAGCATGGATTCCGGCCGCACCCAGCGATCGAAGTCTTCCGCGCTGACGACCCCGAGTTGCAGCGCGGCGTCGCGCAGGCCGAGGCCGGCGGCATGCGCATGCCTCGCCACCTGCGCCGCCTTGTCATAGCCGATGTGCGGCGCCAGCGCCGTTACCAGCATCAGCGAGCGCCGTACCCCTTCCGCCAGCCTGTCCTCATTGGCCACCAGTCCCTGCACGCAATGCCGGTCGAGGCTGGCGATGCCGTCGGCCAGCAGCCGCAGGCTCTGCAGTACCGCCTGCGCCAGCACCGGCCGCGCGACGTTCAGCTCGAAATTGCCGGATGACGCGGCGAAGCTGACCGTGGTGTCATTGCCGAACACCTGGAAGCAGGCCATCAGCAGCGCCTCCGGCTGGGTCGGGTTCACCTTGCCCGGCATGATCGAGCTGCCGGGCTCGTTTTCCGGCAGCGAGATTTCGGCCAGCCCGCTGCGCGGCCCGGACGACAGCCAGCGCAGGTCGTTGGCGATCTTGGCCAGCGCGCAGGCGAGTGTCCTGAGCGCGCCGTGCAGCGCGGCCAGCGGCTCGTGGCCGGCCAGCGCGGCAAACTTGTTGCCGGCCGATGAAAACGGCAACCCGCAAGCCGATGCCAGTTCACGCGCGACCCGCTCGCCAAACTCGGCATGCGTATTCAGCCCGGTGCCGACCGCCGTGCCGCCGATGGCCAGCGCCAGCACGGCCGGTATCGCGTGGCGCAGCGCGTTCTCGCCCATCAGCAGCTGTGCCGCATGGCCGGAGAACTCCTGCCCGAGCGTGACCGGCGTCGCATCCTGCAGGTGCGTGCGCCCGATCTTCAGCAGCGACGCATATTGCACCGCCTTGGCCGACAGCGTGGCCTCCAGCGCCTGAATCGCCGGCAACAGCCGGCGCTCGACCGCCAGCGCGGCCGCGACATGCATCGCTGCCGGGAACACGTCATTCGACGATTGCCCGAGGTTCACGTGATCGTTCGGATGCAGCAGCCGGCCGTTGCCGCGCGGCCCGCCCAGCAGTTCGGAGGCGCGATTGGCCAGCACCTCGTTGAGGTTCATGTTGGTCTGCGTGCCGGAGCCGGTCTGCCACAGCGACAACGGGAACTGGTCCGCATGCCGGCCGGCGATCACTTCGTCGGCGGCCGCAATGATCGCGCCGGCCTTGCGCAGCTCCAGCAGTCCGAGGTCGCGGTTGACGATGGCGGCGGCGCGCTTGAGCTGCGCCAGCGCCGCCAGCAGCTCGGGCGGCATGCGTTCGGTCGAGATCGCGAAGTACTGCAGCGAGCGCTGCGTCTGCGCGCCCCACAGGCAGTCGGCGGGAACGTCGATGTCGCCGAAGCTGTCGTGTTCGGTTCGGGTCGCCATGGGCTTGCTCCTTGCTCGGTGCTGCAGGCCGGCGCTGCGCCTCAGTCCAGCCGCAGCTCGATGCGCAGCGTACTCCTGACCGGCCGTCCGTACAGGCGGCCCGGGGCGAAACGTGCCGCGCGGAATCGTTCGCCCACGGCCTGCAGCGATGCCGGCGCAAGGGCCGGATCGTCGCACAGCACGCGGTCGACATCGCCATACTCGCTGACGAGCAGCGTGCAGACCATGCGCTGCGGCAGCCGCTGCGGCGCGTGCCAGTCCGGCGCGATGTCCTGCAGCAGCTGCGGCCGCTCGGTCAGCTGCGCAGCCGGCAGGTAGGCCGCGCCCTCGCCGGCGGGATCGGCGGCTGCATCGGCGGCTGCATCCGCGGCTGCATCCGCGGCTACCTGCTGCGCAACGCGCGCTGCCGGCTTCGTGGCTGGCGGCGCGGCTTCGCTGCTGCCGGCCTCGGCGGGCCCGCCGTTGCCGGCCGGGCTGGCCAGCGTCACGACGATGGCCGCGCTGCCGTTGCCGCCCATGCCGCCCATGCCGACACGCTGCGTGCCGGCCGGCAGCAGCGCCGCCGACAGCAGCGCCGGCGGCAGCAGCGACAGCAGCAGGCAGGCCGGGGGACGCCAGCGCATCGCTTCAGTCCAGCTCACGCCATGATACGCGCCGCACCGCCGCCGGGTTGGCGCCGTTCGCCGGTCCTGCGAGCGGGATCAGCTTGCCGGTTTCATCGGTCAGCACGGACACCAGCCGCGTGCCGACGCGCATCAGGCTGGCGCCGACCGCCATCACGTTCGCGCCGACGCGGCGGCCCGCAAGCGCATCGCCGGAACTCGCCAGCGGCAGGTGGCTGCCGTCGAGATAGCGCAGCGCGTACATCCAGCTTTCGGCATTCGAGCGGCACGCATGGTTGTCCGGCACGTTCGTGACCAGCCGCAGCTCGCCGAGCTGCTGCTGCGGATCGAGGGTCACGCGCTCGCCCGATCCGGCGCGCGTGTCGAAGTCGATGTACCAGCCGGCATGGTTCCGCCAGTCGACCGGATGCCGAGTCACCTCGCGCACGCCGGCATCGTCCGTCGCCGACAGTTGCTGCCGCACCAGGTTCGGCAGGCGGCGCAGGTCGCCGTGTCCGGCCTCGATGTCGGTGAAGGTGTAGACCGACTGCACCGATTTGTCCTCCAGATCGGAGACGCCGAGGTAGCGCCCGGTCGCCACGCTGACCACCGCTGTCGACTGGCTGCCGGAGCGCACCAGCGAGAGTTCGGGGCGCGTCGTCACCGGCTGGGGCACGCCATTCCTGACCAGCTGCGCCAGCAGCACCGCGTGCGGGCCGGAAGTCGGCGGCCTGCCGGCGGGATCGAAGCGCCAGACATTGCCAAGCAGGTCGCCGCCGATCACCCGGTCGATGGTGTTGTCGAGCACGTTGTCGACCCACGCATTCAGCTGCGCGAGGCCGGCCGGCTGCGCGGTGCTGCCCGCGCCGGTGTCGATGCGCGCGAGCACCTCGCCGCTGCCGGCATCGAGCACGAACAGCAGGCCGCGGCCGCTGCCGGGATTGACATTGTTATAGCCCGACGCGATCAGCACGACCCAGCGGCCGTCGCGGCGCTTGCCGATCACGGGCCGGCCAAGGGCAAAGCCGAGCTCGGGCTCGGCGGCCACCGAAAAGCGCCACAGGTAGGCGGGCCGTTCGGGATCGGTGATGTCGAGCGCATAGTATTCGCGGCCGGCCGCGCCCAGCCCGCCGACCAGCACGGTGCGCCAGCCGGAGGCGTCGCAGGTGCTTGCCGGCGCCGACGGGCAGATGTCGGCGGCCACCGGCGTGCCGTCGAGCAGGTAGCGAAAGCCGGTACCGAAGCCGATGTCGGCGAGTCGCCGCATCTGCGGCAGCACGCCGGCCGGGATGAAGGCCCAGCGCTCTTCGCCGCTGTCGGCATCGAACGCATGCAGCATGCCGTCGTTGGCGGCGAGGTAGACGGTGCGCTTGCGGCCGGCGGCGACGCCGTCGCGAAACGCCGCATAGTTCGCATCGGCATAACGAAAGGCCGGCGGCCCGACATACAGCGGCTGCGCATTCACCGGCGCGCCGAGCGGCTGCTCGCGGCGACGGAACAGCCGCATCGGATTGTCGGGCCGGTCCTCGTAACCGTGCTGGCCGCGCAGGTAGTTCACCAGGTTCGCGCCGCCCGCCTGCGCCTTTTCCGCGTCGTTCAGCTGCGCGCACTGGCCCGGGGCGGGCGTGGCCGCGCACAGCGCGGCGAACCATGCCTGTTCGCGCGCATCAAGCTCGCTCCAGAGGAAGCGGCGCAGGCCGTGCGAGCCGGCGGCGGGCGGCAGGTAAATTTCGCGCTGGTCCGCCGCGCGGCCGACGCGCAGCGCCAGCTTCGTCGCCGCCGACCATTCGACCGTGGTCGCCACGTCGCCGTCGGCCAGGTTGATGCGGCGCGCCTCGAGGTCGCCGTCCCAGTACAGGCTGCGGTAGCGGCTGGCGAACAGCAGGTTGTCGCCCGCCACCGGTTCCTGGCTGCTGGTCGCGGAGGCGGAGGCGGCGGCGTTCGCGGCGCGAATCTGCGACATCGTCTGCGCCAGCGCGCGCGCCAGCGCCTGCGGCGTGCGCGCATTGAAATAGCGGCCGCCGCCGTTCACCGCCGCATGCCAGAGATCGTCGATGCGCTCCGGGCCGCTCGCATAAATCGGGTCGGGCCAGTCGAGACTGCCGTCAACGATGCGGCGGAAGTCGCCGTCGGCCGCGGTCTCGTAATCTTCGCGGTAGCGCAGCAGGCCGTTGGCGCCCAGCCCGACGGTGTGCGTGACCATGTGCTGCTGCGCGCCGCCGCGCCGCCCGGGAATGACGGGCACGTTGTCCTCGCACAGCTGCCCCTGCGGGCCGCAGTTGCCCTGCGCCGGGCTGCGCAGGTCGTTCTCGAAGTAGTAGGCGGCGACATCGGCCAGTGTGTTGCGGCCCTGCGCCGCATCGGTGGTGCCGACAAACGCGGTCGCGCTGATCGGCAGCGAGGTCTCGGCCACGACGACCGGCGTGGCAGTGATCGCGCCGGCCGACGCCGGCGCGATGATGCGTATCCGGTTCTGCTCGGCGAACGCGCGGTATCCGTTCTGCGTGATTTGCCTGGCGATCATGCCCGCGAGGCGCGTCGCTTCTTCCTGCAGGTCGGCGCCGTCGCTGTGCTGGATGTACGCCTGTATCGCCATCAGCGACTGGCCGTTGACCTGCAGGTTGTAGGCGCCGCTGTAGGACCAGTCGGTGTCCTGGCGCTGCAGCCCGATGGTGACGGTCGCGACGCGGTACTCGCGCGACGACCGGCTGCCGTCGTACATCGGCCGCGGCAGCGCCGCATCCACATTGCCGACCGCGGTGCGGCCGTCGGCCTGCAGCGGCCCGAAGCCGGCAGACTCGCCATCGGTGTTCCAGTAGCCGTCGGTCGACAGGATCGCGTAGTTCTGCTGGCAGGAGTACTGCACCGGATCGTCCACGCCGGTCAGCAGCCGGCCCGCATACAGCCGCCCGGCCTTCGACAGCGCGGCGCGCAGCGGCGTGCTGGAAGTCGGCACGACTGCATACAGCTGCTCGTAGAAGCTGCGCCGGTGCGCGCCGGTGAAGTCGGCAATGCGCAGGAAGCCGCTGCGCGACGCGTCTGCGCCCGGCTCGCTGGTGACCGAGAAGCCGACGCGGAAATTGCCGTCCAGCTGCGCGAACGCGCGACCGACCGCCGTCTTCATCGCCAGCATGCGCGTACGGTAGTAGCTGAACCAGTTGGCGAAATTCTGCGTCTCGTCGCTGCCGCCGGGCCCGGTGCGCGTGCCGACGGTCACGCGGGTCCAGTGCGCTGAGCCTCCAGCGGTTTCGTCATACGCGGTGTCACGGCAATGGTCGTGCTCGGAGCCGTCGCCGAGCCGCTCGCGCCTGTCGCCCTTGTAGACGAAGTAGTACGCGGCCCCGGGCCGGTTCGGCAGCCCGCCGGATTTTTCCTTGCAGGCGCTGCCCTGCCAGCAGTCGGCGGTGTAGCCGGCGGGCCTCGCCGGCTCGCTGTCGGACGAGCGCCACGCCATGAATGCCGAGCCGAGGTCGACCGTGATCGAATCGGTCCGGAAGCCATCGTAGCTGGCCGCGCCGAACGGCTGCTGCGCATAGCTGCTGCCGTCGGCCTGCGGCGGCGGCGCGTAGCGCACCTGCGGGTCGTAATAGACCTTGTTGCACAGGCTGTTGCGGTAGCCCACCGCGTTCTCGTACTGGTTCGGAATGACCTCGTCGCCGAGATAGCTCCACTGCATGCTGCCGGAATCGTCGAGCAGGAACAGGATGTTCGGCTTGACCGGCGCGGCGACGAGGAAGGGAATCGGCGCCGGCGCAAGATCCGTCAGCGCGCAAGCCGGGCCGGTGGCGCAGGCCAGCGCAATCGCGCCGGCAACGCGCCATGCGCTGGCAGAGGGACGTGTTCGGGTCATCAGAAATGAACGAGGGTCTGGGTGAACGCGGTCGTGCCGCGCGGGCCGCGCACCTGAACGGTGATGCGGTAGTACACCGCATTCGCGGGATTGAAATGCTTCGAGGCGCCGTAACTGAGCTGGCCACGGTTCGGGCTGCCGCCCGTCGCGGAGCGGTGCAGCAGGCAGCTGTTGGCCGCGGCCTCGGGACTGCCGGTGCTGCGGCACAGGCGCTGCACCAGGTAGCGCACCGCATGACCGGCAGGGTCGGCAGGCAGCGGCGGCGACGGCTGCAGGCAGGCGATGCCGGCGCGCCCGCCGCAACGGTCATCCAGCCAGTCGACGGTGGACGCGGCCGCGCCGGCGGCGCCGGTCAGGTCGAGGCCGGGCAGCACGTTCGCGTAATAGCCTGCCGCCGGCTGGTCGGAGAACACATCGGCGGTGTCGGCATGCATCGACAGCCATTCGATCGCCGCCTCGCTGCCGTTCTCCGATGCCAGCACGGCCGCCTGCCGAAACGCGAAGTTGCCCGCGACCAGCAGCCCGGTGCCGACCGCGCGCACCATCGCCAGCGCGCCGAGGCTCATCATCACCAGCACGATCAGCGCGACCATCAGGCTGGCGCCGCGCGCTGGCATCCTGCCGGCACGCATCAGTCGTCGCTCCAGATCCGGTTGCGCAAAGCGACCTCGGTCTGCAGCACGCGGTAGCGCAAGCAGCGCCAATCAGGCAGGTGATCGACGCGGATTGGGGTCGGCTCGAGTTGGCCGTTGGCCGGATTGCCCGCCAGCCAGACCGGCGCGACGGCATCGCAGGGACCGTCGTTGCGCTGCGCGCTGCGCGTGACGATCGCGACGCGCAGCGCGAGCAGGCGGCGCCAGTCGGCAACGTCTATGCGGCCGCTGCCATCGGCATCGATCAGCTCGTCGCTCCAGAAGCCGACCTGCGGCATCGCCGGCGTGCCCGGGCGCGCGTCAAAGCCATACTGCAGCTGCAGGCTGGCGAGGCCATCGGCCAGCGTCGCCATGGTCCACAGGCCGCGGCCGGCGTTGAAGCTGTCCATCTGCAAGCGCTGCCGGTTGTCCACCGCATAGCGGCGATGGCGCAGCGCGCCGACATTGATGGCCGCGCTGCCCGTACCGAAGGACCTGCCCGGCAGGATGTCCGGCGCCGCCTCCGGCCGCACGGCGTTGGACGACCCGGCGCCGAAGCCGGCAATGCTCAGCAACGCGCAGTCGGGATTGCCGTCGGACTGCAGCACCAGCTGGTCGCCGGCGGCCATGGCGACGGTGCTGTCGAGCTGCAGCAGGCCGCTGTCGAGCAGGTAAGGCGAGATCAGCCGCGCTGCCGGCGCCGAGCGCAGGCCGCCCGACAGCGTAGTCAGCGCGTCGGGCGCGCCGTCCGCTCCCTGCGTGATGCGCACCGGCTGCAGCTCGATGGCCGCGTCGACCATGCCGGGCGCGGCGCGATGCAGCAGGCAGCCAAGCGCCTCCGGCGGGCCGAGGCCGTGGCCGGCCATGCGCAGCTCGCGCGACAGCATCGTGATCGCATAGCCGGCATTCCCCTGCGCATCGGCGATGCCGGTCAGCGAGCGCCGGCGCGCCTCGAAACTGACCGCGACATTCAGTGTGACCAGCATGGCCGCCATGCCGACTGCGAGGCCCACCATCAGGTCGACCAGGCTGGCACCCTGCGGACGGCGAAGGATGGCGACGCGCACGCTAGTCGCCGATCCGCGTATGCACCAGCAGCTGGTGCGGCGTGGCCTCGCCGGGTGCCTGCCAGCCCAGCGTGATGGTCACGTCGCGCTGGTCGCCGATGCGCACCAGCGGCACGTTCGCGGCGTCCGTCACGCCGGGCAGCACGCGCTGCACGCGCCGGCGCCAGTCGTCGTATTCGGCGGCCTGCGCATCGCCGAAACGCCGCCTCAGCCCGGCCAGCGAACGGTCGCCGGTCCACATGCGGCCGACCAGGTCGGACACGAGCAATCCGGCCTCGCTGCGGTACTGCGCATTCGCGCCATTGACCATCGCGCCCGACAGCAGCGTCAGCAAGCCCACCAGCCCGACCGAGAACACGACGATGGCCAGCAGCCCCTCGACCAGCGTGCTGCCGCGCAGCCGGGGGCGGAAGCAGCGGGTGCGCATCACAGTCAGCCCGCTCAGTTGCAACGCTCGGGAATCGCGGCGGCCGGCGCCGGATCGCACAGCCGCACCATGCCCTGCGCCGTGACCAGCACGACCAGCCGGCGCGCGTCGGCGTCGTCTGCATGGATCACGTCGATGCGCGCAAGGTCGAGGCCGGCGGCCACCGCCGGCGCAGCGCCGACCGTGTCGAAGCTGATGTTGCCCGGCAGGCGGGCGCCAGCCGGCAGGGCCTGGTCGAACGCCGGCATGGGGGCCAGCGACGCAGCCCAGCGCACGCGGCTGATGCCATCCACCGGCTGGCTGCGTATCGGGTTCGGGCAACCCGGCATCGCGCGCACGCAGGACAGCCGCCAGCCGATGCGGCCCTGCGCATCGCCGAGCGCAATGCGCACGTCGGTATTGCGGGTGACCGCCTCGGCACGCGCCGCCTGCAACGCCGACAGCAGCGCGCTGGCGCTGTTGCGCACCTCGAGGTCGCGCACCCAGCGGCCGATCGCCGGCGCGCCGGTCGCCAGCACGACTGCGCTGACAGCCAGCACGACCATCGACTCGACCAGCGACACGCCGCGGTGTCGCCTGCGTGGCATCAAGTTCAGCAGCGGCTTCAGCATCCGCCGCCCCGCCGTGTGACCCAGCATGGCTGCGGTGCCGCGCCCCATCCGTCGGGCAGTGCCGTGGTGTTTGCATTGCCTCGCTCGTCCAGCGTGAACGCGAAGCCGCGCATCGTGTCCTGCTCCACCCCGGTGGCCGTCAGCAGGAAAGCCTGGCCATCGGCCGCCGGAATGCAGTTGAACGCGAAACGACGCGGGGCCGGCAGCGCCACGCCGCAGGCGCCCGCGCCGTCGCGATAGCTGCGCCGGTCCTGGTAGAACTGTTCGAGCCGCAGCGCGCTGAGCTGCAGGCCGCTGCTGGCTTCGGGCAGGAACGAGCGCTGCAGGTGATTCTGGTAAGACGGGATCGCAAAGGCCGCAATGATCGCGGCAACCGCAAGCGCGATCATCAGCTCAACCAGGCTGAATCCGGCTTCGGTAGAGACTTCAGGCATCGCAGGCGTTTTCCGTGAATGACGCGGCGAAACAGCTTGCGAGAGATTGGCGAAATGCCGAGCAATTGTTAGCGTCAGTGCTAACAATTCATTAAGGTCGAATCATTCTTGCCAAAGAAGGGCGTTGATCGAAGTTACTTGGTGGAGCTTGAACGCGGCTCAGGCCGTCGCGGTGTCCTGCTCGGGAAGCACACAGGCCTCGATGATGCGCAGGTCGTTGTCGCGCGCGAAATCACGCAGGAACAGGTAGGCGAGCGGCTCGAGTGCGTGCAGTCGACCATCGACCAGCACCGAGCGGACGTCCTCGATCAGGGCCGGCGTGACATAGGGCGAATAGCGCAGGTGGCGGTCGAAGCCATGCGCTTCGTCCGGATGGAAGCGGCTCATGATGCCGCACAGCCGGTCGGCCCAGTCGCTGGGCCGGAACTGCCGGCCTGCACTGGTCAGACCCTGAATGATGAAGTCCGTGGCTGGGTTCGCCGTGTCGAGGTCGGAGCTGGCCATGGGTAGCCGTTCTTTCTGTAGCCGGAGGGTCAGGCTGCACTGCCGTTCTGCGGCAGCGCAGCAATTCCGCTATCTTACTCAAGACTCGGCTACCGAGCAAAGCGAATCGATGACTCTTTTGGCGCAGAAACCGCCGCCCGGCGCTCAGCCCAGCCAGTTGGCGACCGACACGATCAGCAGCAGCAGTATCCACAGCAGCAAGGCGCGCCAGATCAGGCCGACGGTGCTTTGCAGCGCGCGCTGCGACGGTTCCTCGCCGGGCAGGACCTCGATGTCGGGATGGGATTCAAGCGCGGTCACGTCGACGGTGGGCATGTCCGGCGCATATTCGGCCGGCGTGCCGAGCCGCACGCCCATCGCGCCGCCGCCGGCGGACAGGATGATGCCGACCGATTCATCGCTCCAGCGGCGCGCGAAATTGCGCCATGCGTAGACCGCATCCTCGAAGTTGCCGACGATCGCGAAGGCGATCGCGGTCAGCCGCGCCGGCACCCAGTCGATCACGTAGAAGGCCTGTTGTGCGAAGCCGCCGAAGGGTTCGCCCTTCAGGTGTTCGGGCTCGTTCCATGCGCGCGCGACGTACTCGGCCACGCGGTACAGCACGGCGCCGGCCGGCCCGAACGGCATCAGCAGCCAGAAGAACACGCCGAACACGTTGCGGTGCGTGGTGACGAGCGCGCGCTCGACGGCGATGCGCGCGACTTCCTTCGCATCGAGGTCGGCGGTGTCGAGCTGCGTCCATTCGGCCAGCAGGCGGCGCGCCTCGGGCAGCTCGCCGTCGTTCAGCGCGACCTGGATCGCGGTGAAGTAGTGGCTGTAGTGGCGAAAGCCGAGGGTCAGGTAGACGATGACGATGGTCCACAGCAGCTGCGCGAGCGGGCCGGCCAGCGCGAGCAGCCAGTACGCCAGCAGCGTCGGCACCACCAGCGCGCTGACCATGACCAGCCAGCCGAGGCGGCCGTGCTCGGCGCGCCCGGCGTTGAAGCTGCGCTCGACGCGCGCAGCGAACGACTTGATCCACCCGTAGATCGGATTGTCCTTGCGCAGTGGACGAAACTGCTCGAGCAGCAGCACGCACAGGATGGAGAACAGGGTCATGGGCTCGTTCCGGAATGATGTCGCGACAGGCGCTAGCTTATCAGTTGCGGCCGCTCAATCGGCGCGAAGGAAATGGTAAAGGTTTCGCAGCATCGCGGCGGTCGCGCCCCAGATGAAGTAGTCGCCATAGGGCATTGCATAGAAGCTGCGCCGGCCCGGTCGGTTCGGCATCTCGGCGCTGCGCAGCTCATGGTTCGCGCCGTTCATCAGGAAGCTCAGCGGCACCTCGAAGATCTCGGCGACTTCGAAGGTGTCGGCAGCCAGCTCGAACGGCGGATGGACCAGCGCGACCACCGGCGTGACGGTGAAGCCGGTGCCGGTCTGGTAGTCGGGCAGGCTGCCGATCACCTCGATATGCTTCCTCGCCAGGCCGATCTCTTCCTCGGTCTCGCGCAGCGCGGTGGCGATCGCGTCGCTGTCCTCGGGATCGACCCGCCCGCCGGGGAAGCTCACCTGGCCTGCGTGATCGTGCAGGTGCGCGGTGCGCAGCGTCAGCAACAGGCTCGGTTCGCCGGCATGCGCGACCAGCGGCACCAGCACGGCCGCCGGCACCGGCGGACGGCCGCTGAGGTTCATTTCCGACTCGGCGCCGAACTCCGGCGTCCAGATGACAGGCTCGACGAAGCGCCGGCGCAGCCAGTCTGGCGCCAGGCGCGTCGGCGACACCGGGGGTTCATTGGCCAGCGCGTCGATCTGCGCCTGCGTCGGGTCGAATGCGATCTTGCTCATGTTCAGTCGAAAAGGATGCGCGACGAATGCGCGCGCCCGAAAAGAAAAAGGGCACGCAAGGTGCCCTTTTCCGGATCGCTGTAACGATTACTGCGCAGCGGCTGCGCGACGGGTCGGCAGCTTTTCGCGGATACGTGCGGACTTGCCCGAACGCTCACGCAGGTAGTACAGCTTGGCACGGCGGACATCACCGCGACGCTTGACTTCGATCGACGCGATCAGCGGCGAGTACAGCTGGAACGTACGCTCGACGCCTTCGCCCGACGAGATCTTGCGGACGATGAAGTTCGAGTTCAGGCCACGGTTGCGGCGCGAGATCACGACGCCTTCGTAGGCCTGCACGCGCTTGCGGTTGCCTTCGACGACGTTGACGCTCACGATCACGGTGTCGCCCGGTGCGAATTCCGGGATGTTCTTGCCGAGGCGGGCAATCTCTTCCTGCTCGAGTTGCTGGATCAGATCCATTTCTATCTCCTGAACCATCTTGCCGGCGCCTTGATGCCCGGTAGAGGATGGGGTTAACAAAACCGGGCTCTCGCCCGGACACTGCAACATCTACTGCTGCAATTCCTTCAGCACGGCCTCATCGGCCTTGCTCAACCATCCTTGCGCGCGCGCCTTTTCGATCAGCTCCGGCCGCTTCTTCAGCGTGGCCTCGAGCGACTTTGCGCGCCGCCATTTCGCGATCTGCGCATGATGGCCGCCGAGCAGCACATCAGGCACCGGCTCGCCTTCATACACCTCGGGCCGCGTGTAATGCGGACAATCCAGCAGCCCGTTGACGAAACTGTCCTGCACGGCCGATGCATCGTCATTCAGCACGCCCGGCAACAGCCGGATCACTGCGTCCATCAGCGCCATCGCCGGCAGTTCGCCGCCCGACAGCACGAAATCGCCGAGGCTGATCTCCTCGTCGACGCAGCGGTCCAGCAATCGCTGGTCGACCGCTTCATAGCGGCCGCACAGCAGCACCAGACCGGGCTCGGTCGCGAGCTGCACCGCCTTGCGGTGGTCCAGCGGCGCGCCCTGCGGCGACAGGTAGATCGTGCGCGGCTGCGGCACGCCTGCCTGCTGCTGCCTTGCACGGGCCGCGACGATCGCGGCTTCCAGCGGCGCGGCCATCATCACCATGCCGGGACCGCCGCCGTAAGGCCGGTCATCCACGGTCCGGTGATTGTCGCTGGTGAAATCGCGCGGATTCCACAAGGACAGCGCACAACGCTTCTGTTCAAACGCGCGCCGCGTGATGCCTGAGGCGGTCAGTGCGCTGAACATCTCGGGGAAGAGCGTGATTACGTCAAACTGCATCTTCCCTCCTGCATGCCGCCGGGCGGGTCAGAATTCCTTGTCCCAGTCGGCGGTGATTACTTTCGTCTGCGGGTCTACCTTGGGCACGAAGCGATCGACAAACGGTATCAGCAATTCCTGCGCCTTCTCCGTGCCCTGCGCCGGAACGGCGACGCGCAATATCGGGTGCGCGCCGTTGTCCATCAGTCCGACCACCTTGCCGAGCGCTTCGCCGGCGAGGTTGACGACATCGTGGCCGATCAGGTCGATCCAGTAGAACTCGTTGTCGTCCAGCGGCGGGAAATGCGCGCGCCGGATTTGTACCGTGGCGCCGCGCAGGTCTTCCGCAGCGTTCCGGCTTTCGATACCCATGATGCGGGCGACAATGTCCTCGCCCTGCGTACGCACCTGCATCACGTCGGCGTCATGCATCTCCGGCTTGTCCAGCCACCAGGTCTTTGCATGAAGCAGTGCGCTGGCTTCGGATGAATACGGCCTCAGCCTGACCCATCCGGCAATGCCGTAGGCGCCGGTGACATGCGCGACCAGCACCAGATCATCGGGAACCGGAATTCCCGAAGTACTGCCTGAAGCCAAATCAGGCAGCTTTCTTCGCAGCGGCCTTCACCAGGCGCTCGACGGTCGGCGACAGTTGCGCGCCAACGCCCTGCCAGTGCGTCAGGCGATCCTGCTTGATGCTGAAGCCTTCGGCAGCGCCGGAAGCGATCGGGTTGTAGAAGCCGATGCGCTCGATGAAGCGGCCGTCACGACGGCTGCGGGAATCGGTGGCAACGATGTTGTAGAACGGGCGCTTCTTGGAGCCGCCACGGGAAAGACGAATTACGACCATAATCTTCTCGAAAAAATAGGTTCGGACACGGAAAAAGAGCGCGATTATAACGGTTTTCACACCCCCGGGACAAGTCGCATCTCTGTATTTGCAGCCGGACAGCGGCTGCGGCACACTGGCGGCTTTGAAAAACTTGCCATTCGGGTACGGATTCCGCCGCAAACCCGCATGGATTCACGCACCTGACCATGTCCGTCCGCCACAAAAACAAGACCCTCGCCGCGCTGCTTTCCTTCCTGCTGGGCGCCATCGGCCTGCACCGCTTCTACCTGACCGGCCTGCGCGACCGCTGGGGCTGGCTGCATTTTGCCAGCCTGCCGGCCAGCGCGGCGCTGCTGCTCGCGCTGCCGGGACAGCCGCTGCTGGTCACCGCGTCGCCGCTGGTGCTGTCGGCGCTGGTCGCCAGCATCGAGACCTTCGTGATCGGGCTGATGCCCGACGAAAAATGGGACGCGACCTGGAATCCGGGCTCCGGCGAGCCATCCGACTCGCGCTGGCCGGTCGCGCTGCTGATGGTGGCCAACCTGTTCTACGGCGCGACCCTGCTGCTGACCGTGATCGCGCGTGCGTTCGACCTGATGCTGACGGGCGGGGCGTACGGCTGATTTCCCTGCCAGCCGATCACCTTGGCATCTACGATGACATCACCTGATACGTTTTTGGAGCGGGTCATGCGAACCACCGTGAATCTGGACGAATTACTTCTGATGCAGGCGCAGGAACTCAGCGGACTGACCGACCGGGGGCTGTTGTTGCGGGAAGCGCTGCGCGCATTGATCGAGCGTGAGAGTGCCAAGCGACTCATCCGGCTTGGCGGCTCCGAATCGCAGCTGAAGGATATTCCCCGCCGCCGCCGAACACGCTCAACTGAAACGGGAGTTTAACCAAGACACGACGGATGCAAAAAAAGCGACTGCGAAGGGGCCCGTCTTCATTACCGACAGTGGCCGGCCTTCGCATGTGCCGCTGACGATCGATGAGTATCGCCGCCTGACCAGCACCGAAGCGAATCCGGCCGACCTGATTTCGATGCCTGAAGACGACGACATCGAATTTACGCCGCCGAAGCCGGACACGGTGTTCCGGCCTGCCGACCTGTCCTGATGTACCTGCTCGATATCAACGTCTTGTCGGATCTCCGGAAAAAGAAATCCGGCAAGGCGGACGCGAATGTCGTCGCCTGGGCTTCCCGGATCCCGGCCAGCCAGCTCTTCCTGTCCGCCATCACGGTCCTCGATCTTGGAACCGGCGTCACGCGAAACACGGCTGACTTCGCGGCTTGCGGCGCGGATCTGTTGAATCCGTGGGAGATGGCCGGCCCGTAGACCGGCCATCCGCGGATCAGAACTGCTCTTCCGTCAGCGCCAGCACGCCGGCGCTGCCCTCGACGATCGCATCGCGCGACGCGGTAGCGGTCGACAGGTAGTGGTCGGCGAAGAAGCGCGCGGTGGCGATCTTCGCGGTATGGAACGACGCATCGCCGTCGCCCGACGCCAGCTTCTGCTGCGCAATCTGCGCCGCGCGCGCCATCTGCCAGCCGCCGAACACCACGCCGGCCATCTTCAGGTAGGGCACGCTGCCGGCGAACACCGCCTTGATGTCAGCCTTCATCGTCGACGCGACGAACTCCACCACCTGCTGCAGCGCGTCCAGTGCCACCGACAGGCGGCGGCCGATCGCGGCGAGATCAGCCGAGTCGGACAGTTTCAGCGCATCGGCCGTCACACGCGCCTGCGCGATGATCTGCTTGGCGACCGCGCCGCCGTCACGCACGGTCTTGCGGCCGACCAGGTCGTTCGCCTGGATCGCGGTCGTGCCTTCGTAGATCGTCAGGATGCGCGCGTCGCGATAGTACTGCGCAGCGCCGGTCTCTTCGATGAAGCCCATGCCGCCGTGCACCTGCACGCCGGTCGATGTGACGTCCAGCGACAGTTCGGTCGACCAGCCCTTCACGATCGGCACCATGTATTCGTAGAACGCGTGATTCGCCTTGCGCGTCGCCTCATCCGCGTGATGGTGCGCGGCGTCGGACGCGGCGGCAGTCACATAGGACAGCGCGCGCGCTGCCTCGGTCTGCGCGCGCATGCTCATCAGCATCCGCTTGACGTCCGGATGATGAATGATCGCCACCGGGCCGGCCGAACCCGCGAGGTCGCGCGACTGCACGCGATCCTTCGCATACTGCACCGCCTTCTGGTAGGCGCGCTCGGCCACCGCAATGCCCTGCATGCCGACCGCGAAGCGCGCCGAATTCATCATGATGAACATGTACTCGAGGCCGCGATTCTCCTCGCCCACCAGATAGCCGAGCGCGCCGCCGTGGTCGCCGAACTGCAGCACCGCGGTCGGGCTGGCCTTGATGCCCATCTTGTGTTCGATGCTCACGCAGTGCACGTCGTTGCGCGCACCCAGCGAGCCGTCCTTGCCGACCATGAACTTGGGCACCACGAACAGGCTGATGCCCTTCACGCCTTCGGGCGCGCCGGTCACGCGCGCCAGCACCAGGTGCACGATGTTCTGCGCCATGTCGTGCTCGCCGTAGGTGATGTAGATCTTCGTGCCGAACACCCTGAAAGTGCCGTCGCCCTGCGGCACCGCGCGCGAACGCACCAGTGCGAGGTCGGAGCCGGCCTGCGGCTCGGTCAGGTTCATCGTGCCGGTCCACTCGCCGGACACCATCTTCGGGATGTACAGCGCCTTTTGCTCGTCGCTGCCGGCCGTCAGCAGCGCCTCGATCGCGCCGTCGGTCAGCAGCGGGCACAGCGCAAAGGACAGGTTGGCCGAGTTCAGCATCTCGATGCACGGCGTCGCAAGCAGCTTCGGCAGGCCCTGGCCGCCGAGATGCTGCGGGTGCTGCAGCCCCTGCCAGCCTGCCTCGCCGAAGGCCTTGAACGCTTCCTTGAAACCCGGCGTGGTCGTCACCTGACCGTCATGCCAGTGGCTCGGCTGCTGGTCACCCGTCCAGTTCAGCGGCGCGATCACTTCGCCGCAGAATTTCGCGTTTTCTTCCAGCACGGCTTCGGCGGTCTCGGGCGTCGCATCCTCGCAGCCGGGCAGCTGGCTGACGCTGCCGAGGCCGGCGAGTTCGTTCATCACGAACACCATGTCCTTCAGCGGGGCGGTATAGCTCATTGAAATCTCCAGGTCTTTTTTGTTCAGTGGATTGTGTCGCAAACAAAAACGGCCGTCTGTCATGCAAATGACAGGACGGCCGCAGACTGCCTCATCGGGATTGCCGCTGGGATCAGCCGAGTTCTTTGACCAGCGCCGGCACGGCGTCGAACAGATCGCCAACGAGGCCATAGTCGGCCACGCTGAAGATCGGCGCTTCCGGATCTTTGTTGATCGCGACGATGGTCTTCGAGTCCTTCATGCCGGCCAGGTGCTGGATCGCGCCGGAGATGCCGACGGCGATGTACAGCTGCGGCGCGACGATCTTGCCGGTCTGGCCGACCTGCCAGTCGTTCGGCACGTAGCCGGCGTCGACCGCAGCACGGGACGCGCCCATCGCTGCGCCGAGCTTGTCGGCCAGCGGCTCGAGGATCTTGAAGTTCTCGGCCGAGCCCATGCCGCGGCCGCCGGAGACGATGATCTTCGCGGCGGTCAGCTCCGGACGGTCGGACTTGGCCAGCTCGCGCGACACGAAGGCCGACTTGCCGGAATCGGCCACCGCGTCGATCTTCTCGACGGCTGCCGAGCCGCCGGTCGCGGCAGCGTCGAAGCCGGTGGCGCGCACGGTGATGACCTTGATCGGGTCGGCCGACTGCACGGTCGCGATCGCGTTGCCGGCATAGATCGGGCGCTCGAAGGTATCGGGCGAATCGACCTTGGTGATCTCGGAGATCTGGCCGACGTCGAGGCAGGCGGCGACGCGCGGCAGGATGTTCTTGCCGTACGCGGTGGCCGGGGCCAGCACGTGGGTGTAGCTCTTCGCGATCGCGAGCGCCTGCGCGGCGACGTTCTCGGCGAGGCCGTCGGCGAACTGCGCGCCGTCGGCGACGATCACTTTCGCCACGCCGGCGATCTGTGCGGCAGCCGCTGCGGCGGCGTCGCAGCCGTGGCCGGCGACGAGGATGTGGACTTCACTGCTGCACTGCGCGGCAGCTGTGACGGTATGGAGGGTGCTGGCCTTCAGCGACGCATTGTCGTGTTCGGCGATGACGAGTGCGGTCATGGCGTTTCCTGTCAGATCACTTTGGCTTCGTTTTTCAGTTTCGCGACCAGCGTCGCGACGTCCGGCACCATCGTGCCGGCCGAGCGCTTCGCCGGCTCGGCGACTTTCAGCGTCGTCAGGCGCGGCGCGACGTCGACGCCGACGTCCTCGGGCTTGACGATGTCGAGCGTCTTCTTCTTCGCCTTCATGATGTTGGGCAGCGTCACGTAACGCGGCTCGTTCAGGCGCAGGTCGGTGGTGACGATGGCCGGCAGCGTGACCGCGACGGTCTCGAGGCCGCCGTCGACTTCACGCGTGACGATCGCCTTGCCGTCCTCGATGCTCAGCTTCGAAGCGAAGGTCGCCTGCGGCCAGCCCAACAGCGCAGCCAGCATCTGGCCGGTCTGGTTGCAGTCGTCATCGATGGCCTGCTTGCCGAGGATGATCAGCTGCGGCTGCTCCTTGTCGGCGATCGCCTTGAGCAGCTTGGCGACAGCCAGCGGCTGCAGGTCGAGGTCGGCCGGGGTCTCGGCCAGGATTGCGCGGTCGGCGCCGATCGCCATCGCGGTGCGCAGGGTCTCCTGGCACTGCGTGACGCCGCAGGACACCGCGACCACCTCGGTCGCCTTGCCGGCTTCCTTCAGGCGCATCGCCTCCTCCACCGCGATTTCATCGAACGGGTTCATCGACATCTTCACGTTGGCGATGTCGACACCGCTGCCATCGGATTTCACGCGCACCTTGACGTTGTAGTCGACCACGCGCTTGACGGGTACCAGTACCTTCATGGGAGTCCTTCAGTGGAATGCAATAGGGCTAATTGACGTTTACGTAAACGGCGATTATAGGGGCAGTCGGACCGACGGGCAAAATTTCCGCACGATCGTTCTGTTTATGTCGTTCGCCGGGAAGGCGCGCGGCCCGGTGCGATGCCGCGCTTATTTCCGGCGCAGGTAAAAAGTAAATTCCTTGACGGCCGCTTCCGCGTTTTCTTCGTGCGCGACCAATACATTGCCGGTCTGGCGCGCAAAGGCATTGAAATCGCGCACCGACCCCGGGTCGGTCGCGACTACGCGCAGCACATCGCCGCTGGCCATGTCGTTCAACGCCTTTTTGGCGCGCAGGATCGGCAGCGGGCAGGTCAGCCCGCGCGCATCGACGTCTTTCTGGAATTCCATGGTCTTGCCCCGCTGCGCTCAGCCGCCGACACGCTGGCTGACCCAGCCGCTGACCGAAGCCAGCGCCACCGACAGCGCGCTTGGGTCGGTACCGCCGGCCTGCGCCATGTCGGGACGGCCGCCGCCCTTGCCGCCGACCTGCTGCGCGACATGGTTGACCAGTTCGCCGGCCTTCACCTTCGACGTCGCATCGGCGGTCACGCCGGCGATCAGGCTGACCTTGCCGTCACTGACCGACGCCAGCACGATCGCGGCGGTCTTCAGCTTGTCCTTCATCTTGTCCATCACGCTGCGCAGCGTCGCGACATCCGCGCCTTCGAGCGTGGCGGCCAGCACCTGGATACCGGCGATGTCGACCGCCTGCGCCAGCAGCTCGTCGCCCTGGTTCGACGCCATCTTCGCCTTCAGCGACGCCAGCTCCTTCTCGAGCGACTTCACCTGCTCCTGCACCTGCGCGATGCGGGTGTTGAGTTCTTCCGGCGGCGCCTTCAGCGCGGCAGCGGCGTCATGGATGCGCGCGGCCATCGACTGCACCAGCGCCAGCGCCTTCTCGCCGGTCACGGCCTCGACGCGGCGGATGCCGGCAGCGACACCGCCTTCGGAGACGATCTTGAACAGGCCAATGTCGCCGGTGCGGGTCACGTGGGTGCCGCCGCACAGTTCGGTCGAGGTGCCGATGCCGAGCACGCGCACGGTATCGCCGTATTTTTCGCCGAACAGCGCCATCGCGCCGGCCTTGATCGCATCGTCATAGGCCATGTGCTGCGCATCGGTCGCGGCATTGATCATGATCTCGTGGTTGACCAGCGTCTCGATGCGGCGGATCTCGTCGGCCGACAGCGGCGCGTTGTGGCTGAAGTCGAAGCGGGTCTTGTCCTTGTCGACCAGCGAGCCCTTCTGCATCACGTGGCCGCCGAGCACGGTGCGCAGCGCCTTGTGCATCAGGTGGGTCGCCGAGTGGTTGCGCATGGTCGCCGCGCGCACCGCGCCATCGACCTTCGCGACCAGCTTGTCGCCGACCGACAGCGTGCCGGCCGCCAGCTTGCCGTGGTGGCCGAACACGTCCGGCTGCACCTTCTGCGTGTCGGCCACGCTGAAGCTGGCGTTGCCTGCCTCGAGCACGCCGACGTCGCCGGCCTGGCCGCCCGACTCCGCATAGAACGGCGTGGTGTCCAGCACCACGGTCGCTTCGTCGCCGACGGAAATGCTCTGCACCGACGCGCCGTTCACGTACAGCGCCAGCACCTGCGCATCGCCGACCAGTTGCTCGTAACCGGTGAACGCGGTCTTCGGGCCCGAATAGTCGATGCCGGCCGCCATCTCGAACTTGCCGGCCGCGCGCGCAGCGGATTTCTGCTTCTCCATCGCCTCGTGGAAGCCGGCCTCGTCGAGCGAGACATCGCGCTCGCGGCAGATGTCGGCGGTCAGGTCGAGCGGGAAGCCATAGGTGTCATACAGCGCGAATGCGGTCTTGCCGTCGAGGCGGCCCGGGTCTTTCGCCAATGCAGCCTCGAGGATCTTCATGCCGTTGTCCAGCGTCTCGCCGAAGCGCTCTTCTTCCTGCTTCAGCACCATCGTCACGCGCTCGGCGGCGTCGGCCAGCTCCGGATAGGCTTCGCCCATTTCCTTCACGAGGTCCGGCACCAGCTTGTGGAAGAACGGCTTCTTCTGGCCGAGCTTGTTACCGTGGCGCAGCGCGCGGCGGATGATACGGCGCAGCACGTACGCACGGCCTTCGCTGCCCGGCACGACGCCGTCGGTGACGAGGAAGGCGCAGGCACGGATATGGTCGGCGATCACGCGCAGCGACGCATTGGAGAGGTCGGTTGCGCCGGTCTCGCGCGCGGCGGCCTTCACCAGCCGGTCGAACAGGTCGATCTCGTAGTTGCTGTGCACATGCTGCATCACGGCCGCGAGGCGCTCGAGGCCCATGCCGGTATCGACGCAGGGCGCCGGCAGCGGCGTCAGCGTGTATTCGCCGGTGGCCGGGTCGAGCTGCCGGTCGAACTGCATGAACACGTTGTTCCAGATCTCGATGTAGCGGTCGCCGTCCTGCTCGGCGCTGCCGGGCGGGCCGCCCCAGACGTCCGGGCCGTGGTCGAAGAAGATTTCGGAGCACGGGCCGCAGGGGCCGGTGTCGGCCATCTGCCAGAAATTGTCCGACGCGTAGGGCGCGCCCTTGTTGTCGCCGATGCGCACCACGCGCTCGGGCGGCAGGCCGATTTCCTTCGTCCAGATGTCGTAGGCCTCGTCATCGGTCTGGTAGACGGTCGCCCACAGCTTTTCCTTCGGCAGGCCATAGACCTCGGTCAGCAGCTCGTACGCCCACTTCAGCGAATCGCGCTTGAAGTAATCGCCGAACGACCAGTTGCCCAGCATTTCGAAGAACGTGTGATGGCGCGCGGTGTAGCCGACGTTCTCGAGGTCGTTGTGCTTGCCGCCGGCGCGCAGGCAGCGCTGCACGGACGTGGCGCGCACATAGTCGCGCTTGTCGGTGCCGAGGAAGACATCCTTGAACTGCACCATGCCGGAGTTCGTGAACAGCAGGGTCGGGTCATTGCCCGGCACCAGGCTCGACGAGCGTACGACGGTGTGACCCTTGGACGCAAAGAAGCTGAGGAATTTTTCGCGGATCTCGGAAGCTTTCATGGCTCGCAGTTCGACAGTGTTCGGTTCGACGGCACAGCCGTCGGCAAACCTTGCATTATACCTGCTGAAACTCGGGCAAAGCCCGCCCGCAGGATTGTCAATTCCTTAACTCCAGTCGGCAAACTCCGCCGGAATCCGGTCGAGCCGGTCGGTGCAGACCGCATCGACGCCGAGCGCGAACAGGCGCCGCGCGAAGTCGGGGTCGTTGACGGTGTAGACGAGCAGCCCAAAGCCGGCCGCCTTTACGGCCTGCGCCTGCGCGGCTGTCAGGCGCTCGGCCCGTGCATGCAGCGCGACAGCTTGCAGCGCATCCAGCCTGGCCCGCCAGTCCGGCGGTACCGCCTCGACCAGCAGCCCCCGCGGCACGGTCGGTGCCGCGCGCTGCGCGGCGCGCAAGGCCGCTTCGGAGAACGACGACAGCAGCACGCTGCCCGGCGGCAGCGCCGCGCAGGCCGCACCGACCAGCGCGCCGGTGGCGGATTCTGCGCCCGGCACCGGCTTGATCTCGGCATTCATCCACAGCCCGTGGCGCACGCAGAACGCGGCGGCAGCGGCAAACGAGGGCACCGGCTCGCCGGCGAATTCCGCCGAAAACCAGCTACCCGCATCGGCGGCCGCCAGTTCGGCGGCCGTGCAGGCAGCCACGCTGCCCGAGCCGGCGACCGTGCGCCCGCGTTCCGGATCATGCATCAGCACCAGATCGCCATCGGCCAGCGCCATCACGTCGAACTCGACCGCGCGAAAGCCATGCGCCAGTGCGCAGCGCAACGCGGCCAGCGTGTTTTCCGGCGCCAGCGTGCCGCCGCCGCGGTGGGCAAGAATTTTCGGGTAGGTCCACATCTGCATATCCGGTCAGGCCGAGGACGAGGCTACGGTAAAATGCCGTCAATACTTCCTCTGATTATCTTCCTGTTCCATGGGCAACGACAGCAGCAACGGCGCGACCATCGCGCCGTCGAATTTTTTGCGCGGCATCATCGATGCCGACACCGAGCATGGCAAATACGCGGGGCGTACTGACGCGCAGGGCAAGCCGCTGCCGACCGTCATCACCCGCTTCCCGCCGGAGCCGAACGGCTACCTGCACATCGGCCATGCGAAGTCGATCTGCCTGAACTTCGGCCTCGCGCGCGACTACGGCGGCCGTTGCCACCTGCGTTTCGACGACACCAACCCGACCAAGGAAGAGCAGGAATACGTCGACACCATCATCGACAGCGTCGAGTGGCTCGGCTTCTCCTGGGAACATGGCGGCGACCAGCACAAGTATTTCGCCAGCGACTATTTCGACCAGCTGTACGCGATGGCCGAGTGGCTCGTCACGGCCGGCCATGCATACGTGGACAGCCAGAGCGCCGAGGAAATGGCCGCGAACCGCGGCAGCTTCAGCGAGCCGGGCAAGAATTCGCGCTTCCGCGACCGCCCCGCTGCCGAATCGCTGGACCTGCTGCGCCGCATGAAGGCCGGCGAGTTCAAGGATGGCGAGCACATCCTGCGCGCAAAGATCGACATGGCGTCGCCGAACATGAACCTGCGCGACCCGGCGATCTACCGAATCCGCCATGCGCATCACCATCGTACCGGCGACCAGTGGTGCATCTACCCGATGTATGACTACGCGCACCCGATCTCGGATGCGATCGAGAACATCACGCATTCGCTGTGCACGCTGGAATTCCAGGACCATCGTCCGTTCTATGACTGGATCCTCGCGCGCCTGGCCGAAGGCGGCTTCTTCACGCAGGCGCTGCCGCATCAATATGAATTCGCCCGGCTGAACCTGACCTATGCGATCACCAGCAAGCGCAAGCTGCTGCAACTGGTCGAGGAAAAGATCGTCGACGGCTGGGACGACCCGCGCATGCCGACCATCGTCGGCATCCGCCGTCGTGGCTTCACGCCGGAATCGATACAGCTGTTTGCCGAGCGCATCGGCGTGGCGAAGGCCGACAGCTGGATCGACATGAGCATCCTCGAAGGCGCGCTGCGCGACGACCTCGACGCGAAGGCGGCACGCACCGTCGCCGTGCTGAAGCCGCTGAAACTGATCATCGACAATTTCCCCGAAGGCCACAGCGAGGACTGCACGGCACCGGTGCATCCGCACCATCCGGAACGCGGCAACCGCACTTTCCCGCTCAGCCGCGAACTGTGGATCGAGGAAGAAGATTTCATGGAAGCGCCGACCAAGGGCTACTTCCGCCTGTTCCCCGGCAACAAGGTGCGGCTGCGCTATGGCTATGTGGTCGAATGCACCGGCTGCGACAAGGATGCCGACGGCAAGGTGATCGCGGTACATTGCAACTACTACGCCGACAGCAAGAGCGGCACCGACGGCGCGAACAACTACAAGGTCAAGGGCAACATCCACTGGGTGTCGGCACCGCACGCGGTGAAGGCCGAAGTGCGGATGTATGACCGCCTGTTCAGTGATCCGCACCCGGATGCCGGCGGCAAGGATTTCAAGCTGGCACTGAACCCGGACTCAAAGTCGGTGATCACCGCGTATCTGGAAGCCGGCGCCGACGCGGCGAAACCCGACGACAAATTCCAGTTCGAACGCCATGGCTACTTCGTCGCCGACCGCGTCGATTCGACGCCGGGCCAGCCCGTCTTCAACCGCATCGTCACGCTGAAGGACAGCTGGGGCAAGTAAGCATTTCGCACCGCACGCGGCATCGCATGAAATTCGACAAGCTGGTCTTCGTCGACCTTGAAACCACCGGCACCAACCCGGTGGTCGACTGCATTACCGAAATCGGCATCGTCGAGGTCGATGCGTCCGGCCGCGCCACGCACTGGTCGAGCCTGGTCAATCCGGAGGTGCCGATTCCGTCGTTCATCCAGGGCCTGACCGGCATCAGCAATGCAATGGTGGCCGGCGCGCCGGCCTTCGCCGAACTGGCGCCGGCGCTGCACGACCGGCTGCAGGGCGCGCTGTTCATTGCGCACAATGCGCGCTTCGATTACGGCTTCCTGCGCAATGCGTTCAGCGAGGCCGGCCTGCCGTACAAGGCCGACGTACTGTGCACGGTGAAGCTGTCGCGCGCGCTGTATCCGAAAGAGCGCAAGCACAATCTCGACACGCTGATCGAGCGGCACGAACTGAAGGCCGATGCGCGGCACCGAGCGCTGGCCGATGCCGACCTGCTGTGGCAACTGTGGCAAAAACTCACGGCCACCCTGCCCGCCGACACCTTCGCGGCCGCACTGGCGTCGCTGCTGCAGCGACCCAGCCTGCCTTCGCACCTGCCGACCGACGCACTCGACCAGATTCCCGATGCGCCCGGCGTCTACCTGTTCTACGGCGAGAACGACTTGCCGCTGTATGTGGGCAAGAGCGTGCGGCTGCGGCAGCGCGTGCTGTCGCATTTCAATGCCGACCACAAGCTGTACAAGGAGATGCGGCTGTCGCAGCAGCTGCACCGCATCGAAGTGCGCGAGACCGCCGGCGAGATCGGCGCATTGCTGCTCGAGGCACAGCTGGTGAAGGAACTGCAGCCGGTGCACAACCGGCTGCTGCGCCGGCAGGGCGATCTGTGCGCGTGGCGGCTGAAGGAAGATGCGAAGGGCCGCACGCAGCCGATGCTCACCTACGCGAGCGAACAGGACTTCGGCCGCGCCGACCGTTTGTACGGACTGTTCAGCACGAAGCGCAAGGCCGAGACGGCGCTGCGCGAACTGGCTGAATTGCATCAGCTGTGCCTGGTGCAGCTCGGACTGGAAAAACAGGCCGGCCCGAACAAACCCTGCTTCGGCTGGCAACTGAAGCGCTGCAAGGGCGTCTGCGTCGGCAAGGAAGCCGAATCCTTCCATCGCGCACGACTCGAAGCGGCGCTGTCCTCATTGCATGTGAAGACCTGGCCGCATGCCGGCGCCGTCGGCCTCGTCGAACGCCTCGGCGACGAACGCACCGATATTCACGTGGTCAACAACTGGTGCTATCTCGGCACCGCCCGTTCGGAAGACGAGCTGCACAACTTGCTGGAACACGCGCCCGCGCGTCCTGCATTCGACCTCGACACCTACAAGATCCTCAGCCGCGCGATGCTGCGCGGCGAACTCCATCTCCGCACGCTAGGCTGAAGCTGCGCCCGCAAAACCGGTCTGCGGCCACGCTTTGTGATGGCTTGGTCACGCCGGATTTCCTCACTGCTCGCTGTAAGTTTTAGTAAGAAAAATTATTACCGAAACATAATTTATCGCGCTAATATTTCAGAGGGTTTTACCGGCTCAAACAACAAGTTAAACGGAGACAGTGATACCGGATAGTGAGCCTGTCAGTGAGGCCCAACCGGCCACCGCCGACATTCATCGAGCGTCGCCTGCCGGCGCCAGCGTGTCCTGCCCTCGCGATGCGTCACATCGTCGCCGCAGGCATGGTGCTATCCCGAATACGGTCATCGATCGTACTGCATCGATTCCCGTCATTCATACCCTTCATCACCGTTCTCCGAAAAGTCGATCGGCTGCGTGCCGGTCAAATGACTGGCTGTGGTTGACCATCATCAAAAATGATGGAACCCCAATTGCTAGCATGCTTCATTTCTGGCTGGCGCAGCGTCAGGCAGGTCTTTGCAGTCCCGGCAGTTCAGCAGCTTTTGTCGAAGTACAGATCGGAGAACAACAATGGATGAGGTAGTCATCGTTGCTGCCGCGCGTACCGCGGTAGGCAAGTTCGGGGGAACGATAGCGAAGGTGCCCGCCGCCGAGCTCGGCGCGCATGTGATCAGGGGACTGGTCGCACAGACCGGCATCGATCCGCAGCAAATCAGCGAAGTGATCCTGGGCCAGGTGCTGACGGCCGGCGTCGGCCAGAACCCGGCGCGCCAGGCCGTGATCAAGGCCGGCCTGCCCGACATGGTGCCGGGCATGACCATCAACAAGGTCTGCGGCAGCGGCCTGAAGGCCACCCACCTCGCGGCGCAGGCGATCCTGTGCGGCGACGCCGAGATCATCATCGCCGGCGGCCAGGAGAACATGAGCGCATCGCCGCATGTGCTGAACAACTCTCGTGACGGCTTCCGCATGGGCGACGCCAAGCTGGTCGACACGATGATCGTCGATGGCCTGTGGGATGTGTACAACCAGTACCACATGGGCATCACTGCCGAGAACGTCGCGAAAAAATTCAACGTGTCGCGTGCCGAGCAGGACGAGTTCGCGCTGGCGTCGCAGAACAAGGCCGAAGCTGCACAGAAGGCCGGCAAGTTCAAGGATGAGATCCTGCCGCTGGAGATCCCGTCGAAGAAAGGCGCGATCGTGTTCGACGCCGACGAATACATCAAGGCCGGCAGCACGCTCGACGCGATCACCAGCCTGCGCCCCGCGTTCGACAAGGCCGGCTCGGTCACCGCCGGCAATGCGTCGGGCATCAATGACGGCGCCGCTGCGGTGATGATGATGTCGGCGAAGAAGGCGCAGCAACTGGGGCTGAAGCCGCTTGCGAAGATCAAGTCCTATGCATCGGCCGGCCTCGACCCGAGCATCATGGGCATGGGCCCGGTGTCGGCCAGCCAGCGCTGCCTGCAGAAGGCCGGCTGGACGCACAAGGACCTCGACCTGATGGAGATCAACGAAGCCTTCGCGGCGCAGGCGATCGCCGTCAACAAGGAAATGGGCTGGGACACCAGCAAGATCAATGTGAACGGCGGCGCGATTGCGATCGGCCATCCGATCGGCGCGTCCGGCTGCCGCATCCTCGTCACGCTGATCCACGAAATGATCCGCCGCGACGCCAAGCGCGGGCTGGCCAGCCTGTGCATCGGCGGCGGCATGGGCGTGGCGCTGGCGATCGAGCGCTGACACTTTGGTTTTTCGTACTGCACTTACACAAACAATCGGGAGCAGACATGAGCAGGGTAACGCTGGTAACGGGAGGCATGGGCGGTCTGGGCGAGGCAATCTGCATCAAGATGGCCAACATGGGCTATGACGTGGCGACGACCTATTCGCCGGGCAATACGAAGGTCAATGCATGGCTGGCCGAGATGAAGGAAAAGGGCTACCACTTCCGCGCGTATCCGTGCAACGTCGCGGACTATGAATCGGCGCAGGAGTGCATCTCGACGATCGTGAAGGAGATGGGCCCGATCGACGTGCTGGTCAACAATGCCGGCATCACGCGCGACATGACCTTCAAGAAGATGGACAAGGTGAACTGGGACGCGGTCATCAAGACCAACCTCGACTCGGTGTTCAACATGACCAAGCCGGTCTGTGACGGCATGGTCGAGCGCAACTGGGGCCGCATCATCAACATCTCGTCCGTCAACGGCCAGAAGGGTGCGTTCGGCCAGACCAACTATTCGGCGGCCAAGGCCGGCATGCACGGTTTCTCCAAGGCGCTCGCGCTGGAAGTGGCAAAGAAGGGCGTGACCGTCAACACCATCTCGCCGGGCTACATCGGCACGAAGATGGTCACCGCGATCCCGCAGGAAGTCCTCGACAGCAAGATCATCCCGCAGATTCCGATGGGCCGCCTCGGCAAGCCCGAGGAAGTCGCGGGCCTGGTCGCGTATCTCGCGTCCGAGGAAGCGGCCTTCGTGACCGGCGCGAACATCGCGATCAACGGCGGCCAGCACATGCAGTAAGCGGCAAGCCCGGGGTGCGGCACGCCGCACTCCGGTTGCCCTGCCATGGCAAATCAGCGATAATCCGCTGTGCATGGCGGCCTGCCGTCATGCACCTGCCTCGGTGGTGAAATTGGTAGACGCGCCGGACTCAAAATCCGGTTCCGAAAGG
>CAZTIF010000009.1:0-24633 GCA_964613635.1 uncultured Bifidobacterium sp.
GGCATATTTATCTCCCCCTTAGTGGTATGTGTATTGCGGGTGACCGTCAAACATTCACATGCAAGTCGGCCTGCGTGAATCTACACTTTCACCACGTAAAGTCAATTCTTGCGCCGTGAACTCCCTCTTTTTATTTTCTTGATACGTATATCAAAAATCAGAAATTACCCTCTCTTGCAATGCAAGGTAAAAATCCACGCCCATGAACAAAACTCTCTTGTATACGTTGCAAGGCCTCGCCTCCGGAACGGCTTTGTGCACTGCAATCGCTGCGGCCATGCTGGTCGCGACAGCGCTGCCTGCAGCGGCGCAAACGACCACCTTCCGCGATTGTGATGTCTGTCCTTCAATGACTGCGCTGCCCGCCGGCACACTGGCGATGGGCTCGCCCGAGGTGAAAACGGCGGGCCTGTCCGAAGAGGCGCTGAAGTACGCCGGCGAGTTTGAAGAGCAGCCGCAGCACGCGGTCAGCATTCGCGCGTTTGCAATCGGCACTCACGAGATCACGCAGGCCGAATGGGTGGCGATCATGGGCGAGAACCCGAGCGGAACACGCGGCGACCGCCTGCCGGTGGAGAACGTCAGCTGGGAAGAGGCGCAGGAATTCGCGCGCCGCCTGAGCCAGCGTACCGGCAAGACCTACCGGCTGCCGACCGAAGCCGAGTGGGAATACGCAGCGCGCGGCGGCAGCAGGCAGACCTTCCCGTTCGGCGACGATCCGGCGCGGCTGCCGCAGCACGCATGGTTCCGCGAAAATTCGGAAGGGCACAGCCATCCGGTCGGCTCGCGCGAACCGAATGCCTTCGGTCTGCATGACATGCTCGGCAATGTCTGGGAGCGTACGGAAGACTGCTGGCGGCCGCATTACGAAGATGCGCCGACTGACGGCAGCGCGCGCACCGACGGCGATTGCGACCTGCGCGTGGTGCGCGGCGGCTCGTGGGTGAACCTGCCGCAGTTCCTGCGCCCGGCCGCACGCTTCCGTTACTCGACGACCAGCCGCTACGAGTTCGTCGGGCTGCGCATCGCGCGCGACCTGAAAGAGTAAGCGCTCGTCTTTCAGCGGCGGCGCGGCTCGCCCGAGCCGTGCCGCAACCATTCCGGCGACACGCCGAGCATGCCGGCGATCACGCAGAGCTTGTCCTCCGTCGGATACGCATCCGCATCTACCCAGCGATAGACCGAAGCCAGCGACAAGGGCTTGCCCCCGTAGCGGCGGTTGAACTCCGCGTGAAATTCACGCTTGCTGTTGACCGGGTAGCCTGCCCAGGCCAGTGCCATCCTCAACCGGTCAGAAAAGGCTTCGCGCCGGATTGCTGCGTTCATTCCCATACCCTTGCTCGACGCTGAAAAAAGCTCCCGCAGGATGGCCGTCCTGCGGGAGTCAATACCAACCAGAGATTGCGAAGCGATGCCGGCGCGTCCAACACGTGCCCGCTGCTTCACATTCCTGTACTGCCACTTGCACTCGCATCGTATGCAGCGTCCATGCGGCTGGAAATCTCGTTTTTCGAAAGGGGGATTTAGGTCGGATTCGACTCGGCGCACCGCGTCGCAATATGTCGCAAGCGTTTCCTTTTGAACGCTTCAGTCATCCTGAATGGCTGGTTTGCCAATGGCAAATTATTGTCGTTTGTCATGCCGGCGGCGGGGCTATATAGTTCGGCGAAAAACTCGGCCGCACGGCGCCGTTCCCGCTACCCGTCGGGCGCGGCGTGCCAGGAAAGCATGCCCCGGCTTCGGATCCCGAAGCCGGCCAGGCAGCCCAAGCGCGTGCGGAACAAAACCAAACGTCACATGATGACGAGAGCCGGAGAGACAAGCGATGGGCATGCATTTCGATTTCACCGACATGCGGCTGCTGACGCACATTGCGGAAATGCACAGCCTCACTGCGGGCGCCGAGCGCGCCTGCCTTTCACTGCCGGCCGCCAGCTCGCGGCTGAAGCGCTTCGAGGAAAGCCTCGGCCTCAAGCTGTTCCATCGCACCGCGCAGGGGCTGACACTGACGCCGGCCGGCGAGGTGGTGCTGCGCTACTCGCGCGAGGTGAACCAGAAGCTCGAGCGCATGTGCGGCGAGCTGCACCAGTTCGTGCGCGGCATCAAGGGCACGCTGCGGCTGCAGGCGAACACGATCGCCACCACCGACTTCATCCCCGCCATCCTGCCGGCCTTCCTCGCGACCCATCCGGATGTTGACGTCGACCTGCGCGAGCGGCTCAGTCCCGACATCGTGCGCGCGGTCTGCGACGGCGCGGCCGACATCGGCATCGTGGCCGGCGATGTGCGCGCCGAAGAACTCGAAGTCATTCCCTACCGCGACGACCGGCTGGTGGTGGTCACCTCGCCCGACCATGAACTGAACGACGCCGGCGAGATCGACTATGTGCGCACGCTGAAGTATGACCAGGTCTGCCTGCACGAAGGCAGCGCGATCAGCACCTTCCTCGCGCAAGTCGCCAACGAAAGCCATCGCACGCTGCGCACGCGCATCCGCGTGGGCAACTTCGAGGCCGCGTGCCGGATCATCGAGGCCAACGTGGCCATCGGCATCGTGCCGGAGTCGTCTGCGCGTCGCTACGAGAAGTCGATGCGCATCCGCATCTCGCGGCTGACCGACCCGTGGTCGCTGCGCAAGATGTCGATCTGCGTGAAGAGCCTCGATCAGCTGCCGAGCTTCGCGCGCGACCTGATCGACATGATGCTCGACGACCTCGCGATGGCGGCCGATGCCTGAAGCGCGCCGCCGCGCCATCCGGCGATGCTCGGCACGCTGATCGTCTGCCTGTCGGGTTGCGGCGCGCCGGTATCCACCGCCGACGAAGCCGGTCGCCTGTCCGCCGGCTACCTGCAGGCCTGCCATGAGATGCATTACCTCAAGCGACGCCATTGCCCCGAGATCGATGCACCGGTGCTGCTGCGCTGTACGAGCGAGATCGAACGGCAGCTGCCGTCCAGATTCCGCGACGATTTCCGCCGCGGCGCGAAAGTGCTGGAACAGCGGCTCGCGCAGGAACTGCCGCCGCTGGCCGAGCAGCGCTTCAGCCAGCAGCTCGAGGCCAACGGCAAGGACGCCGCGCAGGCCTGCTACGCCCTCGCAACCGAGAACGCGCAGCGGCGCATGCAGCTGATGCGACAGCTGCAGAGCCTGGGCAGGAATTAGCGTCTGGCAGAGAGTTCATGACCCCGCAGGCCGCCGATGTTTGCGCAGGCAAAACGAACGCTCAGAACAGCGAGAATCGCGGCACCGTCGGATGCTGGAACGTTTGCTGGAACGAGTTTGCCGGCGACAAAGCCGGTGCCAGCGGCGACTCGAACATCGCCATCGCAGAGACCAGCGCGTCCACTTGCCCGGCGTTCAGCGCCAGCCCGTCACCCGTCTGGATCTGCTCGATCCGCCGGAATGGACTGGCATACCAGCCCTCGATGCGCAGGCTGTCAGACGTGCCGTACAGGCTGATTTCGAGATCGTCGGCAATTTGCCGGTACCACAGGTCGGCTTGGTTGATGCCCTGACCGAAGCGCAGCAGGTCAGGCGAGTCGCCGGCGACGCCGGCATCGCGAATCAGGTCGCAGCCGTCGCCGCGATTGAACACGTAGGTGTCGCCGCCGACACCCCCCATCAGTACATCCTGCCCTGCGCCGCCATACAGCGTGTCGTTGCCGCCGGCGCCCTCGAGCACATTGTTGCCGCGATTGCCGATCAGGGAATTGCCGAGCGCATTGCCGTGGCCATCAATGTCCTCGTTCCATAGCTTGATCGCCTCTTTCGTGTAGATGGCATAGGCATTCGGCACAGCCGCCGCCTGCCGGAACTCTTCAATCGAAACGAAACGTGTCATGTCGCTGACGCGCCGGCGCCCGGAATCCGCAATGTAGAAACCCTGCAGCAGGCCATTCTCCGCGCTGAGGGCGACACCGGTAACCGTCACCACATGGTTGACGCCACCATCGTCCACGTAGGCGGGATCGCTCCACAACTTGCCGCTGTTCAGCGCGACCAGAACGCCGCGCCCGCTGCACAGCAGATTGGCCAGCAGATGCTCGTCGTAGCCACTCAGCAGCGCATTGCGCATGCCGTAGCTGTCGAGCAGCGCCTGCTGCTGCTGATAATTCGATCCGCCGCGCTGATAGGCCGGTGCGGCAGGATCCGTCACGGCCCATTGCCGGTCGATCGCCAGCTGCACCACCTCGGCTTCGGTGGTGGGCGTACGAGCCTGCGTCAGCAGATTGGCGATCGACGTCAGCGCGCAAGTGCCCAGATAGTCTGGAATCGCATCGCCCTGCAGATAATCCAGTTCGTTGGCCTTCGGGTAGCCGTAGACCAGCACCGCGCGGCCGTCGATGAGGCCCTTCTCCGGCTTGCTGAAATCCAGCAGGTTCAGATGCTCTACCTGCTCGCCCAGCGTGACACTGATCTTGCTCTGCACGGTGTCCGTGCCCTGCCCCGCCCGTTCGACTACGCGGTCGAGCGCATCATCGACATAGTAGGTGTCGTTACCAAAACCACCGATCATCGTATCGGCGCCGGTCACGCCATCGAGAATATTGCTGTCGCCATTGCCGACGATCAGATTGTTGAGCGCATTGCCGGTGCCATGAATGGCAAAGCCCTCCAGCAAGTGCAGTTCCTCGACATTGGCATTGAGCAGGTAGCTGACACTGCTGACCACGGTGTCGTGGCCCTCGAGCTGCTTCTCGAACACCACGTCATTGACGCTGTTGACGACGAAGATGTCATCCCCCTGCCCGCCCTCCATCTCGTCGGAACCCGCGCCGCCGTCGAGGTAGTCATCACCCACGCCACCGGCCAGCAAATCGCTGCCCGCACCGCCGTACAGCCAGTCGCCGTCGCTCTCGCCTGCGGCAAGGCTTTGGCGTTCCTCGTTGGTGCCGGTGAATCCGACCAGCAGGTCATTGCCTTCGCCGCCGTACATCAGGTCATTGCCCAGCTGTCCGAACAGCCGGTCGTCACCCTGCCCGCCGTACAGCCCGTCATTGCCATCACCACCCTGCAACTCGTCGTTATCCGCCTCGCCATACAGCAGGTCATCATCCAGACCGCCGAACATCAGGTCAGCGTGCGCGCCACCAAACAGGGTGTCGGCACCCTCGCCGCCGTTCAGCAGATCATCGTCGTCACCGCCATCGAGATAGTCCGTACCCAGACCGCCGTACAGCTGATCATCGCCGGCTTCGCCGATCAGTTGATCGTTGTCCGTCTCGCCGGTGGCGAGCTGCTGTTTCGGATCGTCGCTGCCCGTAAAGCCCACCAGCACATCGTGGCCGGCACCGCCCCACAGGCGGTCATCGCCGACTTCGCCGAACTGACGGTCGTCGCCGTCGTCGCCGAGCAGCTGGTCATTGCCGAAGCCGCCTTGCAGCAGGTCATGCCCGGCGCCGCCGAACGCCGTGTCGTTGCCGTCCTGGCCGAACAGCTTGTCGTCGTCGGCGCCGCCGTCGAGAGAGTCATTGCCCAAGCCCCCCTGCAATTCGTCGGCGCCGTTGCCGCCATACAGCGCATCGTCGTCCGTCTCGCGCAGCGCCAGCGTCTGACGGGGTGCGTCCGAGGGGACGAAGCCCACCATCAGATCATCGCCTTCGCCGCCGAACAGCAGGTCATTGCCAACTTCGCCGAACATCAGGTCGCTGCCGATTCCGCCATCGAGCGAGTCGTTGCCGGTCCCGCCCTGCAGCGTGTCGTCGTCCTGCTCGCCGAACAGCTGGTCGTGGCCGTCGGCGCCAAACAGCACATCATGGCCAATGCCTCCCCACAGGCGGTCGGCGCGAATGCTGCCACCGACCAGATCGTCACCATCGCCCCCCAGAAAATTCACCAGCCGCTTGCTGTTGAAATAATTCGGATAATTCACGAAGAAGTTTGCGTCGAAATGATCGTTGCCATCCGTTCCGATCAGATACGTGGCGGTCCTGGAATCGACCTTGATATCGCTGGCCTTCCAGGTGATCACGAAGTCATAGCCCGTGTAGTGGGTGTCGGTGTCGCGCAGCTTGCGGTAGCCCGAGTCCGGTACGGTATGGACACGGTTACTGCGCAGCGGCTGGCCGGCAGTCTCCTCCTGTCGCTCGGGCACGGCCCGCGGGCGGATGAGCAGTGCGCCGCTGCGGCGCGCATGGATGGCATAGTCCGTTGCCCGCAGCGGCTGCGTGCCGCGGGCGGCCGCAGGGCGGCGCTCGCCCTCGTCGAGCATGCCGTCCTCATTGACATCCGTCCACAGCGTCAGCGCGGCCACTTCCTTGCCCGCCAGCTGACCGTCGCCGTTCCTGTCCAGCGCCTGCAGTGCGCCGGCGGTCAGCCCGCGTCCGGCCGCATCCATCAGCACCGGTGTGCGCAGCGCAATCGACGCGGCCTGGTCAAGATCGGCACGAACGGATTCATAAAATGCACCGATCGGGTCGAATCCGACCACGCCCGGCACGCGCAATCCGACACCGCCACCGAGGTGCAGGCCAACACCGCCGCCGGGCCTCAAGCCAACGCCGCCGAGCTGCTGCACCGCCCAGTCGCTGAAGGACTGCAGGCTTCCGGCGCCGACCTGTCCCGCCTGATGCGCGGCATGCATCCGGTACTCGGCATCCAGCAGCATCCTCAGGTTGGTGTCCTGCACGGCGCGCTCGGGCTGAGCGGAGGGCAGTCCTTGGATACGTTGACCGACACGAATGAAATCCGGATTCGACAGGTGCGCGTTCGCTTTCAGGAGGATGTTGTAATCCCAGCCGTTGTCGATGGCGATCTTCCACAGCGAATCGCCCTTCTGGACCACGTAGGTATCCGGGCCTTCGGCCACATCCGCATCGAACACCGGGCGGGTGTTGACCACGATCTTGGTCTGGCCATCGACCGGATCGAGGACGAGCTTGAAAGGCTGCATTGCCCAACCGTCGCTGCCGCCTTCTTCAGCGGGCGAGTCCTCTTCCGTCTGCATCGAAGTCCACAGCAGTTCAATGCTCTTGCCCATCTGCTTCAGGTTCGCCACGCCGGGCACGGTTTCCATCCACTGCGCGGCCCTCTGCCGTGTGCCGGCATCGGGTGAGGAAAGCAGTTGCCCGACCTTGTTCAGCAACATCATGCCGGCGCCCACGCCGTCAAGACCGTCACCCCCGGTGTCGCGCATGCGCTGCCAGAGGGTTTCGACAGCCGCTGATCCCTCGGTCTGGCGAATCAGCTCCATGGGGGTGTGGAGGGTCCAGTTGGCGAGGGTGAGATCGTGGGCGAGGAAGGCTTTACTGTGGAAATCGCTGGTCTCATCAAACTTCAGATCGCGAGCCAGCTGTCCCTCATTATTACTCGCTACAGTGGCGAGAGCATCAAGGTAAGCTTTGCCCATCTCATAGCGGATCGTGTCTATGGTCTTCTGGGAGAGGTTCCGACACATCTGAGCGTCCAGCCCCATCAATGCGGTGCCCTTCAGGTAATCCAGCGCGGCAAGTCCGGTCACCGTATTGCCATTCGCTACACCCAGTGCCCAGCCGGCATAGTTGTAGCCTTTCTTGTACAGCTCCCCATAGACCTGACGAACTTCATCAAGCCCTCCCTGATTAATTCTGATTTTGTAAGATTCCAATTGCGCCAAAGTCAAAGTCTGAGGCATGGCATTTCCCGTTCAGAGAAGTACAAATTTTGGAAGAGGCAAGGTACTAATTTTCCTGCGCAGGTGGCGTGCCTGGCGGCGAAATCTGGACTTTCGATGTCAGCTCACGACTAGTTTCAGTCGCCGGAGCCACACGAAAGCCGAGCACCACTTGTGTCACCTTCTGTTGGAACTCGCGCCAGTGCTCCAGCAAAGCGCGGCGGTACATCACCCGAAGTTGAGCTGAAACGCCATGTTCACCCATGTCCCATGTCTGGGTGCAGAGAACAGCCTCGCTTGGCACATTGCTGCAGTTGATATGGGTCTTGACGCTCCCTGCCTTGTCACGATGGAGATAAATGACATCCGCATCTCTTGCGTCCCGGGCCGGCTGTCCGGTTCTCGGATCGATGCCACTGATTCGGTACTCCGTCAGTCCAAACGGGCCGGGCTTTATTTCGTCATAGGTATTCCACCAATAATTACCCTTCAACTGGCCCTTTGATAGGGCCGGTCGATTCATGAACCCGCGTCCCGGGTAAATCGGTCCGGTAATGACGCCTGCCTTCGCCCAAGGGGTGTTGTAAATGTTGTAGGTGCGTAAGTCGTCCCACATCTCTTTCGTCTGCAGCATCGCCATATCCGGATAACGAACCTTGAAGCCGAAGCTCTCCAGACGCGACCCAAAGGTCCGTTCCGGCGGCGGTCCCTTGCGCGGACCGCTCCAGCCCGGATCGCCCTCGTACTCGACGTACTCGGCGACGAACCGCGATATCTTCACCGGCATGCCACCCAGGTCGCCGATGACGTCTTGCGGGCTGCGTTGCGCCGCCGCCATCGCCGGCGGCTGGAAGCCCCAGCTCAGCGCGCCCAGCGAACGCGCCACCGTCCACGACGCCCAACCCATCAGGCAGAACCCCGCCAGCAACAGCAGCACGACCCAGCGACCGCGATGCCGGCGGCGAGATACGGAAGGAAGCTCTTTCGACAGCGCGGACGTGACGGGCATGGGATGCGTTGGCAAGGGCAGGCAGGAATGGACGATAGAGTTTTTTCAACGCGTCGGATATACCCAGTTCATGGGATTGCGTCGCTCGCTCGACTCATGCATTTTTCACGCCGCGCCGGCAAGTCATTGAGGCATCGAGGGAAATCCGGCAGCGAGCGCAGAGGAACACTGCTGCCGTCAATGCGATCTGTACCTGCGCATGTGACAAACAGCCACACTGCCGCCGGTTGAATCGTTTCATCCGGATCTGTCAGCGCACGATCCACGCCAGATCAAGTGCGCCGATACCCTCAGGCCTTCTTGGTCGACAGCAGCCAGATCCCTGACAGCACCAGCGCCGTGCCCGCCAGCTGTATCGCGGTCACCGGCTCGCCGAGCAGCCAGGCTGCAAGGAACAGCACCGACACCGGCCCGATCATGCCGGCCAGCGACGCCACCGGCGCGCCCACGCGCGCGATGCCCATCATCGTCACGAACACCGGCAGCACCGTGCAGAGCAGCGCGTTCAGCAGCGACAGCCGGTACACCTCGGGCGACTGCAGCAATGCCGACGCCGGCCGCAGCACGAGGAACTGGCCGACCGACATCACCGTTGACACGCACATCACGTAGGACACCAGCCGCAGCGAGCCGACACGGCGCACCAGTTCGCCGGACAGCAGCAGGTAGAGCGCATAGAACACCGCACTGCCCAGCACAAAGGCGCCGCCCAGCCAGACATTCGCACTGCCGGCCTGCGCATCGTGCACGAACACCAGCACCGTGCCGCCGTAACAGATCGCCAGCGCCAGCCACTCGATGCGACCGACGCGCCGCCTGAGCCAGTACACCGACATCAGCAGCACGAAAGATGGCGTGAGGAACAGGATCAGCCGCTCGAGGCCGGCCGAGATGTACTGCAGCCCGAGGAAGTCGAGATAGCTCGACAGGTAATAGCCGACCACGCCGAGCAGCACGATGCGGCCGCGGTCGGCCGCCGGCAGCGGCGCGCTGCGACGCATCTGCAGCCACGCGACCAGCGCAAAAAACGGCAGCGAAAACAGCATGCGCAGCGCCAGCACCGTCATCGCATCGACGCCGTGCCGGTAATGCAGCTTCACCACCACGCCCTTCGCCGAAAACAGCACCGAGCCGAGCATGGCCAGCAGCAGCCCGGTCAGGAACAGGCGACGCGAAGAATGGGCAGGGTGCGGTACAGGACTCACGGGACAGGACTCGGCGGACAGGGTGGCGAAACGGAGAAAACCGGCCCCCGATTGTAGTGAATCAGGCCAGGCCCGCGTTCGGCTTTGGAGAAGTGCCCCTGACAAAACGGCGCCAGCGCCGTTGCGCCCCTTGCAGCGCGCGCCTGCGTCAGTCGGCCGAGCCGCCGGAGATGGCCTCGGGCTCGTGCAGGCGGATCGCATTCTTTCCCGCCTGCTTGGCCAGGTACATCGCGCGGTCGGCCTGACTGACGATAGTGGTCTCGTCATGGCCGGAGCCGGCGAACAGCACCACGCCGATGCTGCTGGAGCAGCGGTGCCCGATCTCGCGCTCGTCGCCGGTCTCGCCGATGCGCAGCCGGTAGGGCTCGTCGAGCGCGCTGCGGATCTTCTCGGCCACGGCCAGCGCCTGCCGGCGCGCCAGCGCCTCGTTGTCGCCGAGCTCGTTGATCACCACCACGAACTCGTCGCCGCCAAGGCGTGCGGCCGTATCCTCGGCGCGGATGCAGGACTGCATCCGGTGCGCCATCTCGATCAGCAGCTGGTCGCCGGCCGCGTGGCCGTAACGGTCATTCAGCGGCTTGAAATTGTCGAGGTCGAGCAGCATCAGCGCGCTGTAGCGCAGGTGCCGGGTGTTCGCGGAGAAGATCTGGCGCAGACGGTCGCTCAGCAGGCGCCGGTTCGGCAGGCCCGTCAGCGGATCGAAGAACGCGAGCTGCTGCGTGCGCTCCTCGGCAAGCTTGCGCTCGGTGATATCCATGTGCGTGCCGCACATGCGCGCCGGCCGGCCCTGCACGTCGCGCTGCGTCACGTTGCCATGGTCGAGTATCCAGCGCACCGAACCATCCTTGTGCAGCATGCGGTACTCGATCTGGTGGGCGGCCGAGCGGCCGGACAGTACCTCGTCGATCGAGTGCTGCACCCTGGCCACGTCGTCGGGATGCACGAGATAGGTCGGCATGAAAGCCTGCTCGCCCATGTCGTCCAGCGTGTAGCCGAGCATCGTGGCCCAGTGCTCGTTGCGCACGATGGTGTTGGCCTTGATGTCCCAGTCCCAGTAACCGAGCTCGGCGGCCTCGAGCACGAAGCGCAGCTGCTCCTCGCTCAGGCGGATGCGCTCGGACGAGCGGGTCTTCTCGATCGCGATGCCGGCCAGCCATGAGAAGTGGCGGATCAGCGCGAGGTCGGATTCGCCCGGATGCGTGGGCCGGCGATGGTAGACCGCGAACGTGCCGAGCAGCTTGTGGTCCGACGAATGGATGGGCTGCGACCAGCAGGCCTGCACGCCGGCACGGGCGGCGACCTCCCGGAACGGCACCCAGAAAGGATGCTCGGCGATGTTCTCGACCACCACCAGTTCATCGCGCGCTGCGGCCGTGCCGCAGGAACCGACGCCCTCGGCGACCGGCAGGCCGTTGACGGCCTCCGAGTAGAAATCCGGCAGGCTGGGGGCGGCGCCGGTGTACAGAGCGCGCTCCGATTCGCTGTAGATCAGGATGGAGCACACCATGTGGGGATGCAGCGCCTCGACCGACCGCGCCAGCGTGCGCAGCACGTCCGGCAGCGGTACCGCATCCTGCAGCAGCTTGAGGACGTCGTTCTGCAGCCCGAGCTCGTCGGCGAAGTCGGTCAGCCGTTCCTCCGAGGCCAGCAGCTTCCTCTTTTCATCCTCGAGCGCGCGGCGCACGCCCTCAAGGTCGGCGACGCTGCGCTTGAGGCGGCGATTGATCGAGTAGATGTACAGCACCAGCGCGCCGACGATGCTGATCGACAGGAAGGCCACGCCGAGCAGGAAGTACAGGTGGCCGAGATCCGCCTCCGACTCGGGCGCATAGAGGAAGCCGTCGAGCGAGAAATCCTTCGGCAACGCGCCGGCTTGCGCGTAGACCCGGACGATGTCCTGCCAGCGGCCCGGGTTCATGTGGCCCGGCTCGATCAGGTCGGGCCGGATCAGCGACTTCAGCGCATTGGCCTCGTACGCAAGATGCTCGCGGCTGCCGCCGCCCGGGTAACGCGACAGGATCAGGTCGATGATCTCGTCCGGATGGCTCATCGCATATTGCCAGCCGCGCAGGCTGGCCGCGCGAAAGCGCCGGACACGCTCCGGATGGTCGCGCAGCTCCCGCTCGGAGGTGAACAGCACGTCGGAATAGAAATCGATGCCGGCCGCCGACGGCGACAGGATCTGATAGCCGAAATCCGCCCGGTCCAGCGTGTACGCTTCGTTCGACAGATAGATGCTCATCGCATCCACCTTGCCGTCGATCAGGGAGCGCACGTCGAAGTCGTGCGGGACGACCTGCATCTTGTCGGGGGTGACGCCATCGCGGCCGAGATACGCGTACAGCTCGTCGGCGAAAGGCTCGATCATTACGCGCTTGCCGAGCAGGTCGCGGGGGGACGAGATGCGGTCGGTGCGGCGGATTGCCAGCACCAGCGGCGAATGCTGGAAGATCGCCGCCAGCGCCACCACCGGCTTGCCGGCCGCGCGCGCGAGCAGCAGGCTGCTGCTGCCGATGCCGTAGTTGGCGCGCCCGGCGAGCACGTTCGAGACGGCGTCGGCGCCGGTCTGCGCCTCGGCAATCTCCACCTGCAGCCCCGCTTCCCGGTAGTAGCCCTGCGCGACGGCTGCGTAGTAGCCGGCGAAATGGAATCCGTGCTTCCACTTGAGCTGCAGCCGCACGTCATCGGCATGGGCCGAGGCCGCGGCCAGCAGGCCGGCGGCCGCCAGCAGCGCGATGCGCGCGAGCGCGCGCAGCAGGCGCTTGCCACACCGCTCTCCGGCCGCCCGGGCGCCACCGGCGCGGAGGAAACGGGAGTCGGGAGGGGCTCGCAACATGTCGTGTCTTTTCTGGGGCGACGGAAGGTGATGGTTTGGCGCCGCAGGCGCACAAGCGACCGATGCTGAAATTATAATCTACAAGCCGATCCCGCCGCCGCCCCTCCCCGCAGGCCGGGCCCGAAACCCAAGGTCACGCGGCGCGTCGAATTCCAATACGCATATGGTTATCGAATCCGGATTCGCAAGGCGGAGACGGCCGCCCTGCACCGTTCACGGCGCGCCCCCTCCCGCACCCGCCACAAACCGCCCCGGAAAATTTTGGCCGAAGCAGTTTATGCCGCAGACCACTTGCCGGACGAATGACTTAAGCAGCATCTGCGGCCTGAATTGGCGTAGCTTGTCGATCCGGAGACATGCGGTTTTCTGCGAGGCCGAACGACGGTCGCGACGGGATGGTCCGCACCGATAAAAACAAGATACAGAGGAACACAACGTGTCGACGCATTTCGATTTCACCGACATGCGACTGGTGATCCACATTGCCGAGGCAAACAGCCTCACGGCCGGCGCCGAACGCGCCTGCCTGTCGCTGCCGGCCGCCAGTTCCCGTCTGAAGCGCTTCGAGGAAAGTCTCGGGCTGAAGCTGTTTCACCGCAGTGCGCAGGGGCTCACGCTGACGCCGGCGGGCAAGGTGGTGCTGCAGTCGGCGCGCGAGGTGCAGCAGCAGCTCGCTCGGCTCTGCGGCGAGCTGCACCAGTTCGCGCGCGGCGTGAAGGGCACGCTGCGGCTGCAGGCCGAGACCATCGCGATCAACGAGGACATACCGCTGCTGCTGCCCGCCTTCCTCGCCGCCAACCCCGACATCGACATCGAACTGCGCGAGCGCAACTGCGAGGACATCGTGCGCGCGGTCGGCGAAGGCGCGGCCGACATCGGCATCGTGTCCTGCGACGTTCGCGGCAGCGGCGTGCAGATGATCCCCTACCGGCACGACCGCCTGGTGGCGGTGTTCTCGCCGCGGCACGCGCTGGCCAAGCTGAAGAAGATCGACTTCGTGCAGGCGCTCAAGCACGAACATGTCGCGCTGGCGGAAGACTGCGCGATCTCGCAACTGCTGTCGCGCAAGGCGGCCGAATGCCAGTCCGGCCTGTGCGTGCGCACCCGCGTGAGCAATTTCGAGAGCGCCTGCCGCATCGTCGAAGTCAACGCGGCAATCGCGGTGATGCCGGAATCGGCGGCGCTGCGCTATGCCCGGTCGATGCGGCTGGAGCATGCGCCGCTGGCCGATCCCTGGGCGCTGCGCAAGCTGTCGCTGTGCGTGAAGAACACCGAGCAGCTGCCGATGTTTGCGCGCCGCCTGGTCGACCTGATCGTCGGCGAATACGCGGTCGACGTCGCCGCCTGAACGGGCCGTCGACCCGCTGGCGGGACAGCGTGCTTGACCAATCAAATGAGAATAATTATCATTCATTTGAAAAGCACCCATGGCCTCCCGCACAACGCCAGCATCGTCTTGCCGGGGGGACCAGGAGCGTCCCGATTCCCCCGCAAAAGGCCAGACCATGACCACCCGTATTTTCGCTGCAGCGCTCCTCGCCCTCTCGCCCTTGTTCGCCGTTGCGGCCGACAATGAATTCGCCATCACGATCAAGGACCATCAGTTCTCCCCCGCCGAAATCCGCGTGCCGGCCGGCCAGAAGGTGAAGCTGGTCATCGAGAATCTGGACGCGACGCCGGAAGAGTTCGAGAGCCATGAACTGAACCGCGAAAAGATCATTGCGCCGCGCTCGAAGGCGGCGATCTGGATCGGCCCGCTGAAGCCGGGCAAGCACCCGTTCATGGGCGAGTTCAACCAGGCGACCGCCAAGGGCGTGGTCATCGCGGAGTGAGCGGCATGTTCGGCTCCGCCCTGATCATTTTCCGCGAAACGCTGGAAGCAGCGCTGGTGATCAGCATCGTCGCGGCTGCCACGCGCAGCGTCAGCCGCCGCACGCTGATGATTTCGCTCGGCGTGCTGGCCGGGCTGATCGGCTCCGGCGTGCTGGCCGGCCTGACCGAGACCATCGCCAACCTCGCCGACGGCAGCGGGCAGGAACTCTTCAATGCGGGCGTGCTCGGCGTGGCCGTGCTGATGCTCGGCTGGCACCATGTGTGGATGTCGTCGCACGGCGCGGAGCTGGCGCGCGACGCGAAGCGCGTCGGCGCGGAAGTCAGCGACGGCACGCGCGGACTGTCGGCGATCATGATCCTGATCGCGCTGACCGTGCTACGCGAAGGCGCGGAAAGCGTGCTGTTCCTGCACGGCATGGCCAGCGGCGACGGCAGCAGCCTCGCCGACGTGCTCGGCGGCGGCGCGCTCGGGCTGGCCGGCGGCGCGGCGCTCGGCATGGTGATGTACTTCGGCCTGATGCGCATACCGCTGAAGTGGTTCTTCGGCGTCACCGGCTGGATGCTCGTGCTGCTGGCCGCCGGACTGGCCGGCCAGATGGCCCGCTTCCTGATCCAGGCCGACTGGCTGCCCTCGCTGGTGAGCCCGCTGTGGGATACGTCGGCGATCCTGTCGGCCGACTCGCTGGCCGGACGCATCCTGCATGCGCTGGTCGGCTACGAGCCGAGCCCGAGCGCGATGCAGATGCTGTTTTACGGCGCCACGCTCGGCCTGATCCTGTTCGCCGCCTCGCGGGTCAGGCGCCGGCAGGCCGGCGCGCACGCCGCCTGACAGCGCGCCCTCGCCTCGCTGCGGGCGCACCGCTCGCGCTGCGTTCGCCTGAACAATGATGGACGACCTCACGGATACCGACGACGACCCCGGCTCGCCGGAAAAGGACAGCGCGGCGCGGCGCAGCACCTGGGCCAGCGTGGCCGTCAACCTCGCGCTGGCGGCGGCGCAGGGCGTCGCCGGGCTGCTCACGCATTCGCAGGGCCTGGTCGCCGACAGCATTCATTCGCTGTCCGACCTCGCCTCCGACTTCGTCGTGCTGCTGGCGCTGCGGCACAGCCGCAAGGCGGCCGACGAAGACCATCACTACGGCCACCAGCGCTACGAAAACGCCGCCAGCCTTGTGCTGGGACTGCTGCTGTTCGTCGTCGGCGCCGGCATGGTCTGGAGCGCGGCGGTGAAGATCGGGCAACCGCAGGCGGCCGCGATTGCGCCGGCGGCGCTCTGGGTCGCGCTCGCTTCGCTGCTGGCCAAGGAGCTGCTGTTCCGCTACATGCTGGCGGTCGCGCAGCGGGTGCGCTCGAACCTGCTGGTCGCCAACGCCTGGCATGCGCGCTCGGATGCGGCCTCGTCGATGGTGGTCGCCATCGGCATCGGCGGCCACCTGCTCGGCCTGCCGCTGCTCGATCCGATCGCGGCCGCGATCGTCGGCTTCATGGTCGCGAAAACCGGCTGGGCCTTCCTGTGGGAAGCGCTGCACGACCTGACCGACCGCGCCGCCACGATCGAGGAAACCGAGCGCATCCGCCGCGAGATCCTCGACACGCCCGGCGTCCTCGGCGTGCATGACCTGCGCACGCGCCGCGCCGGCGACCTGCTGCTGGTCGACGCGCATCTGGAGGTGGACGGCTCGCTGAGCGTCGAGCAAGGCCACCGCATCGCGGTCGACGCGCGCCGGCGCGTGATGGCGCGGCATCCGGTGCTGAACATGATGACGCACGTCGACCCGCGACAGGTCTGACAGACTGGTCAGTTGCCCGGCTTCTCCGGCAGCAGGAAGTCCTTCGCCGGCAGCCCGCGCGGGTCGGCGGGGACGGCTGCCGCGCCCGGCGGGTTCCGCGCGATGACGGCAATGATCGAGGCCTCGGCCTTGCGATAGGTTTCGTAGGGACGCGGCTGCAGCACGAGGTTCGGCTTCTCGACCTGCACCGGCACGCCGGCGGACTGCAGGAACTCAATCAGTCTTGACGACTTCAGCGCGAAGTTCACGTTCTGCGCGATGTCGCCGGTCTTCTGCGCCAGCGACAGCGCGTTCAGCTTGGCGCGCACGACACCGATCACGACGCCATCCGGCGACAGCACCGGGCCGCCGGAATTCCCGCGCTGTACCTCGGCGCTGAGCTGGAACAGCGCCTGTTCGCCGGTCTCGGTGCGCTCGCCGTTGACGATGCCCAGCGTGACCTTCTTCGACAGCCCCTGCACGAAGGGCTGCGGATACCCGATCACCAGCGCCTCCAGCCCGACCGGCACCTCGCTCCACGGCGCCACCGTCAGCGGCGGCCGCTCCAGCCGCGCCTGCAGCAGCGCGAGGTCGTTGGCCTCGTCGGTTTTCAGTACCGTCGCCACGCGCCAGACCTTGCGCTCGGCCGGCCCGATCGGCCCGACCAGCACCTGCGAACGGCCGCGGATGACATGGAACGCGGTGACGATATGCCCGGCGTTCGAGACGAAGAAGCCGGTGCCGACCGCATCCTTTTCCTGCGCATGGCCGGCGCCGGCGAGCAGGAAGGAAGCGACGAGGCAAAGGAGCGCGCGCCTGAGCGCGCCGCAGCAGCGATGTGTGTTCACGCGATCCACCCTTATCGGATTTCGAATTGTTCTCGGGCGCTGCGGCAGGCCGAAGCGCGATGCCATTATCCGCTTTCTGCAAAAGCGCATCGGCAAGCGCCGCGCACGGTACACTGCGCGATTTTCCCGTCCGCGCAAGCGCGGCCCACCGCATCGAACCATGGCCATCAAATCCGTCATCTACAAAGTCCAGCTGCAGGTCGCCGACATGGACAGGCACTACTACGCCGACCACGCGCTGAACATCGCCTGCCACCCGTCCGAGACGCTGCAGCGGATGATGACGCGCGTGCTGGTGTTCGCATTGAACGCGCATGAGCGGCTCGAATTCGGCAAGGGCATCTCCGACACCGACGAGCCGGACATCTGGCAGAAGGACCTGACCGGCGCAGTCGAGCAATGGATCGAGGTCGGCCAGCCCGAGGAGCGCCGCATCCTGAAGGCCTGCGGCCGCGCCGGCGAGGTGCGCGTGTATGCGTTCGGCAGCAGCGCCGACATCTGGTGGAAGCAGGTCGCGAACAAGCTCGCGCGGACGAAAAACCTGTCGGTCTGGCGCATCGATGCCGAGGCGGCCGAACGGCTGGAAGCGCTGTGCGAGCGCACCATGCAGCTGCAGGTGACGATACAGGACGGCGAGATCTGGATGCGCAATGCCACCGACGCCGTCGATGTCGCGCTCGAGCGGCTGATGCCGGGCAGTTGATGCCGGGCCGGAAAAAGCCGGCGGCTGCGCGTATCCCTTAAAATCATCATCTTCACGCCAACTGCGGCGGCGGCCGGCCCGAGTCAGCGCACGCCGCCTGCCGCGCTGTTCCGACGACCAACATGCATTCACTGAAAACGCCCGCGCTCTCGATGCTCGACCTCGTGACCAACCGCGAGGGCGTCAGCGTCGGCGACGGCATCGCGATTGCGCTGCGCACCGCGCGCCATGCCGAGGCGCTGGGATTCACACGCTACTGGCTGGCCGAGCATCACAACATGGTCGACGTGGCCAGCTCGGCCACCGCCGTGCTGGTCGGCCACATCGCCGGCGGCACCACGCGCATCCGCGTCGGCTCCGGCGGCATCATGCTGCCCAACCATGCGCCGCTGACAGTGGCCGAAGCCTTCGGCACGCTGGCCGAGATGTACCCGGGCCGGATCGACCTCGGGCTCGGGCGCGCGCCCGGCACCGACGGCCTGACCATGCGCGCGCTGCGCCGCGACCGCATGGAAACGGAAGAAGATTTCCCGCGCGAAGTGGAAGAATTGCAGCACTACCTCGGGCCGGTGCAGCCGGGCCAGCGCGTGATCGCGATGCCCGGCGCCGGCACCAATGTGCCGATCTGGCTGCTCGGTTCCAGCCTGTTTTCGGCGCGGCTGGCGGCAGCGCGCGGCTTGCCTTACGCATTCGCGTCGCACTTCGCGCCGCACCAGCTGCTGCAGGCGATCGCCTTGTACCGCCGCGAATTCCGGCCGTCGGACGCGCTGCAGTCGCCGTATGTCGCTATCGGCGTGCCCCTGATTGCCGCACCGACCGACGAAGAAGCCGACTACCTCGCCAGCACCGCGCGGCGGCGCGTGCTGGGCATACTCACCGGCCAGCGCAAGCCGCTGCAGCCGCCGGTGGAAGGGTTCATGGAAAGCCTCGATCCGCGCGCGCGCGCCGGCATCGAAGACTTCCACGGGGCGGCCGTGATCGGCGGGCCGGCATCGGTGCGTTCGGGCTTTGCGCAACTGGCCGAACTGACTGCGGCCGACGAATTCATCCTGGTGTCCGACATCTATGACCCGGAGCTGCGCCTGCGCTCGCTGGACATCGCCGGCGCGGCAGCGCGGGCGCTCGCGGCCGAGGCGACGGAACTGACAGGCTAAGACGGCGGCAGCCGGAGGCTAGCGCTCGACGGTGGCGGCGACGACGCCGATACCATCGGCGATGTTCAGCTGCGGCAGCCGCAGCAGCGGCTCGAATTCCTCCGCCGACAATGGCCGGGAGACCAGATAGCCCTGGATCTCGTCGCAGCCGACATCGCTCAGCACGCGCCGCTGCTCGACCGTCTCGACGCCCTCGGCCACCACCTCCAGCCCCAGCGCCGACGCCATCCAGATGATCGCGCGGCACAGGGCCTCGGCATCGCTGCCCGGCTGCAGCGGCATCACCAGTTCGCGGTCCAGCTTGATCACGTCCACATCCAGCCGCTGCAACTGCGCCAGCGATGAATAGCCCGTGCCGAAATCATCGATCGCCAGCCGCACGCCCAGCTCGCGCAGGCGCTCCAGCTGCCGCTGCACCGCGTCGCTCTGCTCGACCATCGCCGATTCGGTGATCTCGATCTCTAGGCAGTCCGGCGGCACCTGCTGCGACTCCAGCGCCTGCTGCACGAAACCCGCCACGTCCGCGCGCCGCAACTGCTCCGGCGACACATTCACCGCCACCCGCAGGTGCGGCAGGCCGGCGCGCCGCCACGCGGCCAGCTGCGCCACCGTGCGACGAATCACCTGCTCGCCGATCGGCACGATCAGCCCGAGATCTTCGGCCAGCGCGATGAACTCGACCGGCATCACCAGCCCGTGCCCGGGCCGCTGCCAGCGCACCAGCGCCTCGGCGCCGCTGAGCCGGCCGGAACGCAGCTTCACCTTCGGCTGGAAATGCACGAACAGCTCGTCGCGCTCCAGCGCCAGCCGCAGCGCCTGCTCATTGTCCAGCCGCTCGGCGATGCGTGACGAGTACTCGGGAAGGTAACGGCAATGCTGCCCGCGCCCGCGCGCCTTGGCATGCACCTTCGCAATGTCGGCATACCTGAGCAGGTCGTCGGCGCGCTCGCCGTCCTGCGGGAAGACGCTGATGCCGATCGACGCGCCAACCTTGGCGACCGGGCCGTCCTGCGTGCGCAAGGGCCCGGCGATGGCATCGATGAGCTTTTGCGCCAGCGCGTCGATGCTCTCGACCGCATCGAGGTTCTCGACGATCGCGAGGAATTCGTCGCCGCCCAGCCGCACGACAGGGTCGCTCGAGCGCAGCGTCTCGCGCAGGCAGCGCGCGATGTCCCTGAGCAAACGGTCGCCGGCATCGTGGCCGAGGGTGTCGTTGACGGGCTTGAAATGGTCGAGGTCGATGAACAGCACCGCCAGCGTGCTGTGGGCGCGGCGGGCGCGCTGTATCGCCGCCGGCAGGAACCGGTGCAGCCACAGCCGGTTCGGCAGCCCGGTCAGGTTGTCGCGCTGGGCCAGCTCAAGCAGCTCGCCCTCGTGCGCCTTGGCCTGCGAAATGTCGCGCAGCGTCAGGGCCACGCCGGCACCGATCGCCACCGCATGGCGATGCAGCCACTGGGACGGCAGCCCCGTCTCGGCGGGCACGCGATGTTCATCCACCACCACCTGGTGCTTCAGCGCCCGGTGCACGAGTTCCAGCACGTTCTCGAACGCGGCCGGCAGCAGCACCGCACTGGCCGGCCGGCCCAGCAGCACGCTGCGGTGCTGGCCGAGCAAGAGACCGCCGCGCTCATTGACATCCTCGAACTGGACATCGGCCAGCTCACCCTGCGCATCCCACAGCGGGCGCAGCATGTAGAAGCCTTCATCGGCCGCATCGGTCGCGGTGCGATAAACCTGCCTCACCTCGTCCTCGTTCGCGCGGCGCACCGACAGCCGGCCGCCGATGGCCATGCCGGCCGCACAGATCAGCGCCAGCACCGCAGTCATCATCCAGGCGACGGTATGGTATAGCCGCACTTCATGCTCGACCCTGGCCATCGCGCCCGCCCGGCTGATGCCTGCGACCGCGACGATCGGCAGGAAGGCATGCCTGCGCCAAGCGACGAAGCGGGCGACACCGTCGTTGAACATCTCGCCCGGCTCCAGCCGCACGCCCTGCGCCGCCGGGTAGACCGGTGTTTCACGGTAAGCGGTGGGTTGAGTGCGTGCTGCGGCCAGCCTCGTCACCAGCACCAGGCCGTCGGCGATCCGGGCGCTGACAAAGTCGTCCTTCCCGATGAAGGAGTCGTCCTCGAAGGCTGCGAAAAAATCCGGCGCCATGGCGAACACCAGCACGCCGGCCAACTGTCCGGCGGGCCGCTCCATCGCATGGCTCATCTGCACCACTTCCGTGCCGAAGATAGCCGAGTGTTCCGGCGGCGAGACATGCCAGCCGCTGCAGCAGCGCCGGCGGTGATGGTCAAGCAAGGGGCCGCTCGCCTCCTTGCCGGCCGGCGCAGGAACGGACGCCGACGCGACCCGGCCTCGCTCGTCCAGCGACGCCGCATACAGGGGCTTGCCCGCCAGGTTGAGTCCGACCAGCAGCTTCAGGTAATCGATCGATCCGGGTTGCCTTGACCATTCGGCCATCATCGCCTGGCCGACCTCGTCCAGGCGCACCATCAGGTCGTCCAGCTGGCGCCCGTAGGACTGCGCCCGGGACTGCACGCGCGCCTCGGCCAGCGCAACGCCGGAACGGCGCAGGTCGTCCGTCATGCAGGACACGATCCACCAGCCGGCCAGGATCACCGCCGTGAATGCCAGCACCCATGCCGCCACCCAGGGCCGGAATGTCCGTTGCGCGAGTGCCGTCCACCAGGAACGAAAATCTACGGGAGGGAGGGTCGACATGGTCGGAGGGTTCGTCGAGGGCGCTGCGGAACAGGAGCGCCCCCCGGCAATGACAGTCGTCAGGTTCGGGTCGGGTCAGGGTTCGGACAGGTAACAGGAACGGACAGCGCGACGCGGCTCACCATGCCGGATGACGCTGCATGGAAAATTCATTGCCGCGAGGAAACAGTCGATATCTTAAACCATATCGATGCCGTCCCGCGCAAATCGGCTCGTCGACCGGTGCCGGCTTATCGGTATGAAAACGAAAAGGGTGAAGCCTCCCGGCCGTCAGCGCCTCATTCGTCGCGCTGCACCAGCGCGCCGTTGACCACCTTCACCAGCTCGCCGACTTCCCACGTTGGCTGCTGCTCGAACCTGAAGACCCGGGTCTTGCCGCTCTGCATGCGCACCACCACCTCGAACTGCGTGTCCTTGCGCACGCGCTTCTCGATCTCGTTGCCGGCATAGCCGCCGGCGACCGCGCCGCCAACGGTGGCGATGGCCCTGCCGGTGCCGCCGCCGACCTTGTTGCCGAGCAGGCCGCCGACCACCGCGCCGACACCGACGCCGACGCCGCTGCCCTTGCCGGCGACCTCGACGCTGCGCACCTCGGTCACCTCGCCGCAGGACTTGCAATCCGTCGTCGCCTGCGCCAGCACGATGGGTGCGGAATCGGCAGGCGGCGCAGCCACGGCGCCCGGGCTGGCGACGAACGCCGGTGCGACCAGTGCGGCCGCCAGCAAATGCAGCTTGGTTGAAAGCTTGTTCATGGTTTCCCCCGGTGGATGCAGATTCCCGCACTTGCAGCGGTGCTGCCGGTGCGAGCGTCGTTCAGTCCGCTTGCCAAATTAGATACAAAAATTAGCACACGCACCGGGGGATGCCAAGGCCTTTGCGGCCGCTCAGGCCTCCGGGTCGCCGGCCTTTACCTTCTCCAGCCAGTCGCCGATGCCGATCACGCCCAGCTGCTGCGCCCGGCGCGCGTCCTGTTCGGAGATCACGTCCTGCACCAGGTCGGTCTGCTTCCAGCCGGCCAGCGGCGTATCGCATTGCGCGCGCGGCACGTAACGGGACGCAGTCTCCTTCGTGTAGCGATGGATGTAGCGCGGGCAGTTTTGCCACAGGTCGGTGAGCTTCACGCGGATGATGAACTCAGCCTCCTTGTACTCGGCCATCATCGGGTCGTCGCGGCTGACCGTCGCGGTGCCGTGCACGCGGATCCGGTGCGGCTTGTCGAAGGCGATGAACAGCATGCCGACGCTGGAGCCGCCGGCGATGTTCCCGGTCGAGAAATGCATGCCGTTGCCGTCATAGCTCGGGAAGACCAGCGTGGTCGCATCGACGATGCGCACGAAGCCCGGGTCGCCGCCCTTGTAGGACACGGTCGGACGGCCCTGGTGGTCGACGGTGGACAGGAAGAACAGGTCGCGCGACTCGATGAAGCCCTTGGCCTCGTCGTCGAATTCGTTTTTCACGATCACTTGCTCGAGGCGGTCGGCGAGGGGACGGGTGCCGAGCTCGTCCTGCAGGGCGCGGTGGGTGCTGCTGTAAATGCTGGTCATGTCGTGTCTCTGTTGATGGTTGTCGTCGGCCAGCCGGCGCCATTGCGGATCACAACGATCATCCTCTGCGTGAGGCCGGCAGGCTTGGCTTGTGGTGCCTCCGCCGGGGGATCGGAAAAACCAGCCGCGCGAATCTAGCACGGCGGCATGCCCCGCCGGTTTCAAAAAAATTGCCCGGGCCTTTCGGCACCGGGCAAGTCAAATTACCGCAATACACCAGCAGGGAGTGGTTCGGTTTGTTACGCGAAGTCGGGTCGGCGCGGTGCGCGGGTCAGCGCCGGTGATGCACCTCGGCCTGCCCGTACACCGGCGTCGGCAGGCCCTCATAGCGCGCCTTCAGCTGCAGCGACAGGAACTGCGAGTAATGCCGGCTCTGGTGCAGGTTGCCGCCGTGGATCCACAGCTGCGGCTGCCGGGTCGGCTTCCACATGTTGCGCAGCTCGCCCTCCCACGGGCCGGGATCCTTGGTGGTGTCGGAGCCAAGCCCCCAGACCTTGCCGACGCGGTCCGCCACTTCCGGCGACACCAGGTCGGCGAGGAACTGATTCATCGAGCCATAGCCGGTCGCATACACCAGCAGGTCGGCCTCCAGCTCGGTGCCGTCGCTCAGCGTCACCGACTTCGGGTTGATGCGCTCGATGTTCACGCCGCTCCTCAGCCGGATCGAGCCGTTCGCCACCAGCTCGCTGGCGCCGACGTCGATGTAATAGCCGGAGCCGCGCCGCAGGTACTTCATGAACAGCCCCGAGCCGTCGTCGCCGAAGTCGAGCAGGAAGCCGGCCTTCTCGAGCCGGCCGTAGAGGTCGGCGTCGCGCTTCTTCATCTGCTCGTACACCGGGATGTGGAAGGTGTGCATGATCCGGTACGGCACGCTGGCGAAGATCAGGTCGGCCTTGTGATGATCAATGCCGTTCTTCACTGCCTGCTCGCTGTAGAGCCCGCTGAGCGCCAGCTCCATCAGCGAATCCGAGGTCGCGATATGGGTGCTGGAACGCTGCACCATCGTCACGTCCGCGCCGTTCTCCCACAGCGCCGCGCAGATGTCGTGCGCCGAATTGTTCGAGCCCAGCACCACCGCCTTCTTGCCCTTGTAGGCTTCCGGCCCCGGATGGCGGCTCGAATGGTGCTGCTCGCCGAGGAAAGTCTCGGCGCCGGGAATCTTCGGCACGTTCGCATAGCCGGACACGCCGAGCGCGAACACCAGCTGCTTCGGGCGCAGCACGATCTCCTTGCCGCCGCGCTCGACCGTCACCGCCCATTCGCCGCGCGACTCGTCGAACACGGCCTTCTTTGCCGTCGTCGAGCCCCAGTAGTTGATCTCCATGATCCTGGTGTAGGCCTCGAGCCAGTCGGCGATCTTGTCCTTCGGCGAGAACACCGGCCAGTCGTCGGGGAAAGGCAGGTAGGGCA
>CAZTIF010000009.1:24733-28894 GCA_964613635.1 uncultured Bifidobacterium sp.
ATCTTGTCCTTCGGCGAGAACACCGGCCAGTCGTCGGGGAAAGGCAGGTAGGGCAGATGGTCGTACCAGACCGGATCGTGCAGGCACAGGCTCTTGTAGCGCTTGCGCCAGCTGTCGCCGGGGCGCTCGTTGCGCTCGACCACGATGGTCGGCACGCCGAGCCGACGCAGCCGCGCAGCCAGCATGATGCCGCCCTGCCCGCCGCCGATGATCAGCGTGTATGGCTGCTCCGTGTGACCGAGCGCAGCCTCTTCCGCCCGTCGACGTTCCAGCCAGCTTGTGCGGCCGGGGTGCGCGCCATGCTCGGCGCCCTTGTCGCGGCGCTCTCCCTTGCGCTCCTCGAATCCCTTCAGCTCGACCATCGTCGTCAGCAGGGTCCACGCCTGGTCGGCGCCATGATCGCCTTCACGTAGCCGCAGATGGCCGAGGCCGCGCGCCACCGCCGTTTCGAAATCGAACCAGGCATCGACAATGCCGTCGGCTTCGGTGGCCTCGCCGCTGAGCCTGAAATTACAGGGCTTCACGTTCGGCACCTGCCAGGCCAGCATGTGCGTGACCGCCTCGCGTCCTTCGTGCGTCTTGATGTTCCAGGTGAAGGCGACCAGGTCGCGCCAGTAACAATCGGGCACGAACAGCGATTGCGCCGCAGTGATGTCCGCGGAGGACAGGGCTTGCTCGAACCGCGCGAGCCAGCGGCGGGCGCGCTGGCTGGGTGTGTCGTTGCTCATCCGGCGAGTCTCCTCGAATCTGTCATCGGCGGCCTCATGGGCGGGCCGCCTGATCATGACAAATTCAAGAAACGTGCCATCCGGGGCGCGGGTTCACAGGCCCCGCCGATCCGCGCCGCTGCGTGCTTTCCCGGGCCGGCGCGCGCGAATCAGCGTCACGCTGTCACTGTGACAGGTGTGACACCTGCAGCGCCTCCGCTGCGACGTCATTCGGCGCCACAATGCCGGCGCGCCTCATGCGCCGGTAGATGGTCATGCGCGCCACGCCGAGCTGCCGCGCCACCGCGCTGACGTTCCAGCGATGCGCGCGCAGCAGTTCGCCAAGCTCGTCATCGCCGCGGTACTGCGGCAGCGTGGCTGCGGATGGAAGCCTGCGCGCGTCGGCAGGCATCGGCAGGTCGCCGGGTTCGATCACGCCGCCGGCCGCCATGCTGGCGGCGTAATCGAGCGAGTTGCGCAGCTCGCGCAGGTTGCCGGGCCAGCGCCAGGCGACCAGCTGCTGCAAGGCCGCCGGCGCGATCTCGCGGCCGCCGAGCAGGCGTCGGATCATCTCGGCAAGGTCGGCGCGCTCGCGCAGCGGCGGCAGCCGGAATTGCGCTCCGTTGAGCCGGTAGTAGAGGTCGTCGCGGAAGCGGCCCGCGCGCACCAGCGCCTCCAGCGGCGCATGCGTGGCCGCGATCACGCGCACGTTCACCGGCACAGGGCGCGCCGCGCCGACCGGATGAACCTCGCGCTCCGACAGCACGCGCAGCAGCCGCGACTGCAGCGCCAGCGGCATGTCGCCGATCTCGTCAAGGAACAGCGTGCCGCCGTCGGCTTCGAGGATCAGGCCGCGCTTGCCCTTCGGCGACGCGCCGGAGAAACTGCCGGGCAGGTGGCCGAACAACTCGCTTTCGATCAGGCTGTCGGGTATCGCCGCGCAGTTGACTGCAATGAAAGGACGCCGACGCCGCTCGCCGCTCGCATGCATCGCCTTCGCAAAATATTCCTTGCCGCTGCCGGTCTCGCCGGTCACCAGCACGCTGATCGGCGAATCGACGAGCTTTGCCGCGCGGGCCAGCTGCGCCTCCAGCGCCGGGTCGCCGGCGCTGAGCTCGGCCAGCGGCGCAGGCAGCGCAGCCTCGGCCGGCATGCGCGCGATCGACGGCACCGGCGGCGGCGTGACCGTCATGAACAGCAGCTCGGTGCCGCCGGTCCGGGTGACGGCGCGATGCGGCGCGCCCTGCCCGGCGATGAACTTGCCGATGTCCTCGAAGCTGAAATCGAGCAGCTCCGCGATGCGTCGCCCGATCAGCCTCCGGCCGCCCGGCGTGCGCAGCCCGAGCTGCGCGCCGCGATTGTGGCCGACCACGGTGCCGCCGGCGTCGAGCGCGACCAGCATCGCCGGATTCACGTCGAGGAACTGCGGGGCGGACGCGAGGCGCAGCACCCACTGCCGGCGGTGCCGCTGCAGGAAGGCGGCATCCTCGATCTGCCGCGCAAACAGCTTCACCAGCTGCAGCGCCAGCGCCTGGCTGTCCTTCGGCTTCGGCGAGGACAGCGCGCTGATGTCCAGCACCGCGAACATCTCTCCCTGCGAATCGTAGACCGGGCTGGAGGTGCAGGTGAGCGGAATGTGGGTCGCGTCGAAGTGCTCGCCAAGGTGCACGGTCAGCGCTTCGCCGGTGCTGATGCAAGTGCCCACGCCGCAGGTGCCGGCGTGCTGCTCGCTCCAGTCCGCGCCCAGGTAAAGCCCGGCCTTGCGCAGGCTGGTGTCGAGCCTGAGGTCGCCGATGAAATCGACGGTGATGCCCTTCGCGTCCGTCAGCAGCACCACATAGCCGAGGCCGGTCACCTGGTGGTACAGGCTCTCGAGGCCGTGGCGGGCGATCTGCAGGAAATCGTCCATCTGCTCCTGGTGCTCGCGCACGCGCTGCGCCGGCAGGATCACCGCCTCCTTCATCCGCGACGGATCGAGCCGGTGCTCATGCACGCAACGCAGCCAGGATTCGCGGATCACCGCTTCATGGCCGAACACGGCGGGCAGGCCGCTGCCGCGCTCGACGAACTTCATCACTGCATCGATATGGTCACGCTGGTCCGGCTGCATCAGGGCCTCCCGTGGCAGGACTGTCTCTGGTCGTTATTGGTGTTCTTTTCTGCCCGCTTCCCCGTGCCGTCGCGGGAAATGGATGCGCGCCCCGGACCGCGCCTCAAAGACCGGGGGCGCTGACGGCAGCTTAACTGAAACCGCTTTGATATTGCGAACTATCCGCTGCCGGCAATCCCGCCGGCGGATGGCGCTCGGGATTGCGCTGTTCGCTCACCCGAGGATATGTGCTAAATTAATAACAAAACAAGCCAACACAAAAAATCATTTCAAAACCGATCATCACCGCCGCTTCGAGCCCGCCGCTGGCGTTGCGATCAACGTCAGCGAGCGCATGCGCAGGCAGGGCCGACCAGGCGATGTACCGCGCCGAGGCGGCAGGACGCAACCAGATTGCGCTGGCAGACTGGGGCGTGATCATGCATCGTCCCGCAGGCGTGCATCGGCTATCGCCGGACGCGCCGTTGGCACAGTATCAGCAGCGCCAAATGACCCGTGTTTCGCGCTCTGCTCGCCAGACCGGATACAAAAAAAGCAACATATAATCGGCGAGACGTCTTTTACAAGCGGTGAACATGGAAAACAAATCAGCGCCCCTGAAAGTCCTGTATGTCGAGGACGACCCGGACATCCAGGTCATCGCCCGCATAGCGCTGCAGGACCTCGGCGGCTTCGATGTGCGCGCCTGCGAATCGGGCGAACAGGCATTGGTCGCGATCGCCGACTTCCTGCCGGACCTGCTGCTGCTCGACGTGATGATGCCCGGCATGGACGGCCCGACGCTGCTGACCCATCTGCGCCGGTCCGAGAACGGCGCGAGCGCGCCGGCGATCTTCATGACCGCGCGCGTGCAGCGCGCCGAGGTCGACCAGTACCTTGCGCAGGGCGCGACAGCGGTCATTCCGAAGCCCTTCGATCCGCTGACGCTCGCGGACCAGATCCGGCAGAAGCTGGCGGAGGCGCGATGACCGAGGCCGATCCCGCGCTGCTCGCGCAGCTCGAGCTGCTGAAGCAGAAATTCGCCGGCAGCCTGCCCGCCCGGCTCGACAAGATCGATGCGGCGCTCGACGCCTGCGCGGCCGCGCCGGCGGACCGGCCGTCGCTGGCCGCGCTGTCGGCCGCCTTCCATTCGCTCGCCGGCAGCGCCGGCATCTTCGGGTTCGACGCGCTGGGCGAGCAGGCGCGCCGCGCCGAACTGCAAGTGCTCGATTGCATCGACAACGCCGGCACGCCGGTGCCGCTGGCGCAGCTGCGCGCGCTGGCAGCGGCCTGGCGCGACGCCCACTGAACGACGCCCACTGAACGACGCCCACCGACCGACGCCCATGGACAACGTACTGATCA
>CAZTIF010000009.1:28994-48852 GCA_964613635.1 uncultured Bifidobacterium sp.
CGACGCCCACTGAACGACGCCCACCGACCGACGCCCATGGACAACGTACTGATCATCGAGGACGACGAACACATTGCAGGTCTGCTGAAGTTCCTGCTCGAAAGACACGGCTTCGCCACGCAGGTCGCCGACAACGGCCGCACGGCGATCGAGCTGGTCACCACCGCCGCCACGCCGCCGAGCCTGGTGCTGCTGGACGTGATGCTGCCCTACCATGACGGCTTCGAGCTGATGCGCACCATCCGGCAGCAGCCCGGCTGGGCGCAGGTGCCGGTGATCATGCTGACCGCAAAGAACATGGAGCGCGACATCGTGCGCGCCTTCGACGCCGGCGCCAACGATTACATCGTCAAGCCCTTCCAGCCCACCGAACTGCTGGCGCGCCTGCGCCGCTTCATCCGAGTCTCCGCCTGATGACCATGACCTTTTCCCGACCGGCCGCGCTGGCGGCCGTCCTTGCCTGCACGCTGGCCCGCGCGGCCGCAGCCGATACCCTGGCCGGCTTTCTTGCCGGCGGCGACAACCTGACCGCCGGCCGCGAATCATGGCGCAACGAATCGATCTTCATCGAGCATGGCGACACGCGCGCGGCCATCGGCGGCGTACGCATCAACACCACGCGCCGCTTCGGCCTCGACGACCAGCAGCTCGAGGGCTTCTACAGCGCCCCGGTGACGGAGCGGCTGCGCCTGGGCATCGACGGCAACGCCAGCCCGAGCCACCGCGTGCTGGCGCGCACCGGCATCGGCGCCAGCGTGCAGTTCGAAGCCGCACGCGGATGGCTGCTGCACGGCGGCGTGCGCCAGACCCGCTATGACGCGGTGACGGTGAACCAGCTGTCGGCGGGCGTCGAGCACTACTTCGGCGACTGGGGCGCGGCGCTGACCGCCTACAACAGCCACGCCTACTCGGAAGACAACCAGACCCTGGTGGCGCGGCTGTCGCGCTATTACGGCGAGCGCAACCGCATCAACCTGCTGCTGGCCAGCGGCCGCGAGCCGACCAGCATCGCCGGCGACGTCGTCAACAGCGACGTCCGCTCGCTGACGCTGACGGGACGCCACTGGATCCGCCCGAACCTGGCCATCGACTACACAGCCGGCACCACGCGCCAGGGCGATTTCTATTCACGCACGGGCGGCAGCCTTGGCATCGTCGTTGCCTTTTGAGGCCGATGCCCATGCCGCGCTGGTCGCCGGCACCTGGACCCTCGTGGTCGCACTGCTGGTCTGGCTGGAGATACTGAGGCTGCGCCGACGCCAGGTGCGCGAGGACAGCATCGCCGCGCAGGTCAGCGCCGAATGGCATCCGCTGCTGGCGCAGGCCAGTTTCGGCATGCCGACCGGGCCGCTGCGGCCGCTGCGCAAGGAAGAACAGATCCATTTCCTGAAGCTCTGGCTGCACCTGCAGACCTCGCTGCGCGGCGACGCCGGCTCCGCGCTGGCCGCCCTCGCGCGCGAGCTGCACTGCGATGAACTGGCGCTGCGCATGCTGGCCCGCGGCAACCGCGGCGAGCGGCTGCTGGCCATCGTGGTCGCGGGCCACCTCGGCCTCGAGCCGGCGCTGCAGCCGCTGCTGGCGCACGTGGCCTCGCGCGACAGCGTGCTGTCGCTGCAGGCGCTGCACTCGGCGCTGCGGATCTCGCCCGAGCGCGCCGCGTCGCTGGTGCCGCAGTGCGTGCAGCGCGACGACTGGCCCGTGCCGCAGCTGCTGACCATCCTGCGCCCCTGCGCCGCCGGCGTGGCCGCGCCGCTGCTGGCCGCGCTGGACGGGCCGGACGAGCGCGCGACGACGCGCGCGATCCGGCTGCTGGCCGGGCTGCGCATCGCGCCCGACCTGACGACCCAGCACAAGCTGGTCTCGCTGGCCTCGCCGCCGCTGCTGTCGGAGGCGCTGGCGCTGGTCGACCAGCCCGCGCTGCTGACGCCGCTGCGCGACTGCCTGCGCCATGCGGACCAGCGCGTGCGCGTGGCGGCGATCAATGCGCTGGCGCGGATCGGCGACGCTTCCGATCTAGACGCGATGGCCGCGATGCTCGGCGACCGCAACTGGCACGTGCGCAACAGCGCCGCGCGCGCGATCGTTGCGCTGCCCGGCGGCGGCATCGACGGGCTGCGCCGCTTGGCCGACGCCTGCGAGGATCGCTACGGCCGCAACATGGCCGAGCATGTGCTGGCCGACCTCCGTTTCGCTGCCTGAACTTCCTGCCCGCCATGAACCTGATCGACAGCCTGAGCCTGCTCTTCTTCAGCTATTTCGTGCTGCTGAATTCGGGCTACCTCGGCCTGAACCTGCTCGCGCTGTTCGCGCTGCGCCGGCGCAACCACGAGATCCTGCTCGACCAGCTGCCGCAGGTGTTCTCGGGCCACGAACTGCCGATCAGCGTGCTGGTGCCGGCGTACAACGAGGAAGCCACCATCAGCGGCTCGATCCGTTCGCTGCTGCAGCTGTCGTATCCGGAGTTCGAGGTCATTGTCATCAACGACGGTTCGAAGGACGGCACGCTCGATGCGCTGGTGCGCGAATTCGGGCTGGAGCCCTTCCCGGAGGCGTATTACGCGCAGATCCGGACCGCCGAAGTGCGCTCGGTCTGGCGCTCGCAGCGGCATCCGCAGCTGAAGGTGATCGACAAGGCCAACGGCGGCAAGGCCGACGCGCTGAACGCCGGCATCAATGCCGCGCGCTATCCGCTGTTTTGCGGGATCGACGCGGACTCGGTGCTGGAGCGCGACAGCCTGCAGCGCGTGGTGGGCCCCTTCCTGCGCGACAGCCGCGTGGTGGCCACCGGCGGCACGGTGCGCGTGGCCAACGGCTGCACCATCGAGGGCGGCTACCTGACGCGGGTCGGGCTGCCGGACTCGCTGCTGGCGCTGTTCCAGGTGGTCGAGTACCTGCGCGCCTTCCTGTTCGGCCGGCTCGGCTGGTCGGCGATCTCCGGCATGCTGATCATCTCGGGCGCGTTCGGCCTGTTCCGCAAGGAGACCGTGATCTCGGTCGGCGGATACCGTCCGAACACGATAGGCGAGGACATGGAGCTGGTGGTGCGCATCCATCGCGAGCTGCGCGCGCGCCGCGAAGCCTATCGCATCGAATTTTTGCCCGACCCGGTGTGCTGGACCGAATCGCCGGAAGACCTCGCCACGCTGCGCAACCAGCGCATACGCTGGCAGCGCGGCCTGTCGGAGAGCCTGGCGGCGAACTGGCGGCTGATGTTCCTGCCGAACGGCGGCGTGCCGGGCTGGGTCGCGTTTCCGTTCATGGCCCTGTTCGAATGGCTCGGCCCGCTGCTGGAGCTGTCCGGCTATCTGTTCATGCTGGTCGCCTTCCTCACGGCAGCATTTCGTGGAACGCCTTTGCGGCGTTCACCTTCGTTGCATTCGGGCTGGGCATCATGCTGTCGGTGTCCGGGCTGCTGCTGGAAGAAATGTCCTTCCACATGTATCCGGGCAAGGGGCAGCTGGCGAAGCTGCTGGCGGTGGCCGTCATCGAAAACTTCGGCTACCGGCAGATCAATTCATGGTGGCGGCTGGTGGGGCTGTATCGCTGGGTGTTCAACACGAAGTCCGGCTGGGGTGCGATGAAGCGCAGCGGCGCGTGGCAGAAGCTGTCGAAGGGTTGAACACGGCGGCCGCCGGCCGCCGCATGTTCACAGCCCGCAGCTGAGCAGCCCGAGCTCGATCTTCAGCAGGTCGGCCATGTTGCGGCCGGGATTGAGCACCAGCGCTGCAGCCGCCTGCTCGATGCGCAGCGCTTCGCGCCCGATGCGCTCGTGGCCGAAGGTGTTGGCCGCATTGCGCAGTTCCTCGACCAGTTCCCACAGGCGGGCGCAGTCGGCGCGCGAGACCGTGCCGACGCGGCAGCGCTGCAGCGCGCCGCGAATGCTCTCCAGTCGCTGCGGCAGGTCGCGCTCGAACACGCGCTGCAGCACCATCAGTTCCTCGGCCATCGGCGGCGGAGATTCGTCGGCGTCGGCGCGGTCGGCCACGATCTCGGCGAGCTGCTGTCCGAGCCTGGCCGGATCGAAGGGCTTGGGGATCACGCCGGTGATGCCGAGCGAACGGTAGTAGCGCACGTCTTCCGGATGGGACAGCGAGGTCAGGAACACCGCCGGCGTGCTGCGGTGGAGTTCCTTCTGCCGCAGGCCGGCCAGCAGGGTCACCCCGTCGATCTCCGGCATCATCACGTCGAGCAGCAGCAGGCTGGCGGGGAAATCGCCCGCGGCCTGCAAGGCCTCGCGCGCGGAACTGCAGATCCTGAGATGAACGCCGTGCTTCTGCTGCAGCGCGACGCGGACGGCAGCCTGCACGTCCGGATCGTCCTCGACGAACAGAACGGAATGAATATCTGGAAGGCTCATTGGCATCGCCCTGGTAAGGATCGCATCGATCCGAAATGAAATAAGCCGAGCGTAGCGCTTGCGGCCGGTACCGATCGCAGGAATACCGGGCCTTTACCGCTGCATATCGGCGCAAACCCGGCTGCGCCGGCATTATGCCGAACTGCGGCCGGATTCCCCCGATGTTCCCCGGGCCGGATGGCCGCCACTCCATCATCATGCTTCAGCATGGGCAAACGTCACGGCGCCCACCCCGGTGGGCGCCCTTCCACAGCTGATGGGACAAGCATGGGACAAACAGATGCAAGGGCACGGCGACCGGCCGCGCCCGCGCCTTCGGAGCCGTCTGCCTTGCGCGTCGCTTGCGAATGCGAACCGCTGCGCGCGGCCAGACGCCGGCAACAGGGTCGGGAGCGGGACTATGCGGTCAGCTTCGAGCACGCGTCGATCGGCATCGCGCACCTCGACCTGAACGGCCAGTGGCTCGAGGTCAACCAGGCGCTGTGCGACATCGTCGGCTACAGCCGCGACGAGCTGATGGCGCTGAGCTTCCAGGACATCACCTGTCCGGAAGACCTGGACGACGACCTGGCGCTGGCAGTACGGCTGGTGGCCGGGGAGATTCCCAGCTACCGGCTGGAGAAACGCTATGTCCGCAAGGATGGCTCGCTGGTCTGGGTCCGCCTGAATGCGACCGTCGTGCATGACAGCGACGGACGGCCGGCGCATTTCGTGTCGGTCGTGGAGGACATTCACGACCGCCGCGTCGCCGAAGACGCGCTGCTGCAGAGCCAGCGCCGCCTGCAGATGGCGATGGAAGCCACGCAGATCGGCCTGTTCGATTACATCGGCCCGGCCGACCCGCGCAATTACTGGTCGACTGGCGTGCACCGGCATTTCGGCATTCCCGACGATGCGACGCTGAACATCGACCGGCTGCTGCGGCTGATCCATCCGGACGATGCGCCGCGGGTGATGCGCGCGATCGACGCGGGCATCGCGCGGCCCGGGCTGCGCTTTCACGAGGAATACCGCACGCTGGGCGAAGCCGACGGCGAGCTGCGCTGGATCGAGGCCACCGGCAAGACCTACTTCGACGTCGACATCGGCGTCGTGCGCATGGTCGGCACCACCCTCGACGTGACCGCGCGCAAGACGCTCGAGGCCGAACTGCGCAGCGGCGCGATGCGCTTTCGCACGGCCTTCGACAATATTCCGGACGTGGTGGTCATCTATGACCGCGACCTGCGCATCCGCTACATCAATCCGGCCACCACCCGCACCACCGGGCTGCCGGTCGAGGCCTTCATCGGCAAGCGCGAAGACGAGATCTTCGTGGCGGACGTGATCCGGCCGTGGCAGCCGCTGCTGCACGACGCGCTGCACGCAGGCCGGGTCGGCCGCATGGAGCTCGAGGTCGAACTGGCGCCGGGACCGCGCCACCTGCAGATCACCTGCGTGCCGCTGCGCCGGCCCGACGGCGAAGTCGCCGAGGTGATGGGCATCACGCATGATTTCACCGAACGCAAACGGGCCGAGGAACAGGCCGTGCGCGCCGCGCTGCACGACAAGCTGACCGGCCTGCCCAACCGCGCACTGCTGTTCGAGTATTCCGGCCATGTCTTCGACAGCGCGCGGCGCGGCCAGCATGAGGGCGCGGTGCTGTTCATCGACCTCGACCGCTTCAAGCCCGTCAATGACCTGCACGGCCACCAGGCCGGCGACGCGCTGCTGGTCGCGGTGGCGCAGCGGATCAGGCAATGCGCGCGCAAGGGCGACCTCGCTTTTCGCATCGGCGGCGACGAATTCCTCGTGCTGCTGCCGCATCTCCGCGACCGCGCCGACGCCGCCCGGCTCGCGCAGCGCCTCAACGACGCGCTGGCGCGGCCGTTCACGGTCGGCCGCGCCGAAGTGGCGATCTCGGCGTCGATCGGCATCAGCCTGTTCCCTTGCGATGGCGAAGACATGGAAACGCTGGTGAATGCGGCGGACAATGCGATGTACCTGGCGAAGGAAATCGGCCGCAACCAGTGGCAATTCTTCTCTTCCGAGCTGTCCGGGCGGGTGCATTCGCAGCTGGTGCTGCAGCAGCGGCTGCGCGGCGCGCTGGGGCGCGACGAATTCGAGCTGGCCTTCCAGCCGCTGGTGGACGCGCAGTCGGGCTGCCTGAAATCCGTCGAGGCGCTGCTGCGCTGGCCGGCCGGCGGCGTCGGCCCCGACCAGTTCATCCCCGCGGCCGAGGCGATCGGCCAGATCATCGCGATCGGCGACTGGGTGATCGACGAAGCCTGCCGCACGCACCGGCAATGGCTGGCAGACGGCCTGCCGCCGGTGCCGATTGCGGTCAACGTATCGACGCTGCAGCTGAGGCAACCGGACTTCCGCGCCAAGCTGCTCGGCAGCCTGCGCGCGCACGGGCTGCCGCCGTCGGCGCTGCAGGTGGAGATTACGGAATCGGCGATGATGGAAGACCTCGACGCGCTGATCGGCTTGCTGTCCGAGCTGCGCCACGACGGCATCCGCATCTCGCTCGACGATTTCGGTACCGGCTATTCGAGCCTGTCCTACCTGTCGCGCCTGCCAATCGACAAGATCAAGATCGACAAGTCATTCGTCTGGCAACTGTCGGAGCGGCCCGAGTCGCGCGCGATCACGGAGGCGATCGTCATGCTGGGCCAGCGGCTGTCGCTGGAAGTGGTAGCCGAAGGCATCGAGACCGACGCGATGCGCGCATCGGTGATCCTGCTGGGCTGCACGCAGCTGCAGGGCTTCCTGTTCAGCCGGCCGCTGAAGGCAGGCCAGCTGTCGGCGTGGATGAATGCGCCGCGCCAGTCCGCGCTGCCGCCCGCGTCCTGATGCCGGCTGGCCCGCTCGCTTGAATCTCAGGCTTCAGGCATCAGGCATCCGGCCGGCTGCCCGAGCGGTCGGCGCCGCCCTCGATGTCGGCGCTGCCGCCGAGCGACAGCGGCAAGCTGACCTCGAAGGTCGTGCCCTTGCCCTGCCCTGAACGAAAGCCGATCAGGCCGCCGTGGGCCTCGACCAGCAATTTCGTGATCGCCAGCCCGAGGCCGGTGCCGCCTGCCTTGCGGGTCATCGCCGGACTGTGCTGGGAAAAGCGCTCGAACACATAGGGACGGAATTCCTCCGGTATGCCGATGCCGTTGTCGATGACGCGAATCACCGCGCGGCCGTCTTCTTCAAAGGCCTTCACCACGACCTCGCTGTCCGGATGGGAGAACTTGGCGGCGTTCGACAGCAGGTTGACCATCACCTGGATGAAGCGGTCGGCGTCGACCATGAGCTGCAGGTCGGCAGGATGGGCTTGCAGCAAGTAGCTGACGCCGAACTGCGCGGCAAAGGGCTCGGTCTGCGCAATCGCACGGCCGATCAGCCCGGGCAGGGACTCGGCGGTGAGGTTCAGCACGAGGCGGTTGTGCGCGAGCTTGTCGATGTCGAGGATGTCGGACACGATGCGTACCAGCTTGTCGCAGTTGTCGGACGCGATGCCGAGCAGCTTCTGCTGTGACGCAGGCATTGCCGCGCCGACGGCCGCCCGGTGCAGCGACAGCGCGCCGCGGATCGCGGTCACCGGCGTGCGCAATTCATGCGACACCACCGACACGAAATCGGACTTCATGCCTTCGAAGCGCTTTCTTTCGGTCAGGTCGTGGAAGATGGTGACGAAGCCGTCGAGCCGCCCTTCGCTGTCTTTCAGCGCGGTGACCGAGATCGACACCGGCACCAGCCGGTCGCCACGGCCGACGAAGGTCCACTCCCGGCCCGGATGCGCATTCAGGTGCGCGACCATCATCAGGTAGGGCGAGTCGCCGCTGCGCATGCGCGTCAGCGCCGCATGCACGTCCTGGCCGTGATGGAAGGCGAGCGCATTCATGGTCCGGACGACGTCGTTGGCCGGAAAGCCGAGGATCTTCGTCGTCGCCCGGTTGATGAACAGGATCGCGCCGCTGACGTCGGTGGCGAAGATGCCGCAGGACGTGCTGTCGAGCACCGCCTGCTGGAAATCGGCCGACTTCTGCAGCGCGTCGTTGAGCATGGCGGCGCGATGGTTCGCGAGGTCGGCATGCCGCAGCGAGGCTTTCAGCCGCGCTTTCGTCCTTTCCTCGCGCAGCAGCTGCCGGTACACAAGGAGGCCGGAGGCCCACAGCAACAGGAGGGCGGCCAGCATCAGCGGCAGTTTGCGCCGGACCGAGTCCAGCCATTCGGCCTGCAGGTCGGACTGCGCAATGCCCGCGAACGCGATCAGGGGGTAGCGCTGCAGATGCCGGAACGCATGGATGCGGGCGACGTCGTCAACCGGGCAGTCGCTGGGGCCGGCGCCCGACTCGTGGTGCCGGACGACATCGCTGAAGACTGGCCAGCTGCCGATGTCGGCGCCGATGGTCCCGGCCACCGACGGATGGCGGAACAGGATCACGCCTTCGCTGTCGCTGATGGCGATCGAGCCAGCGCTCCCGAGGCGCAGCGCGGCGAATTCGCGCTCGAAATGTTCGACGGCCAGGCCGATGAAGGCAATGCCGGCAAAGCTGCCGTCGGCGGACTCGAGTCGCATGCTGACCGGCACGGTCAGGCGTCCATCCAGCCGGTTGCGGATCGGGCTGCCGATGCGCAGCGCATTGCCCGGATGGCTTGCGTGATGGCGGAAGTACGCGCGGTCGCGGAAATTCAGCGCTGGCGACATCGCCGGGCGCGAGTAATCGGCCAGCGAGCCATCGGGTCGGATCACCATCACCGACACGATCTCGGGATGGTGTTGCAGCGCCTGCTCGAACAGCCGGGTCAGCACCTGCCTCCCGGGCTCGCTGTGCCGGGCCGCGTAGTCTTTGGCGACCAGGCTCAGCAGCACATCGACCTTGGCGATCGATGCTTCCATGCGGTTGGCGATGGTGTCCGCATAATTCTGCGTCAGCGCCTCGGTGCGGCTGATGATCCGGCGACGCTCTTCCAGCAGGTTGTAGCCGCCCGCGCACAACAGGACGAGCAGGACGGCGGCGATCCACGCAGCGAGGAAATGATGCGGCCGCCGACGGCTCCAGCCGAGCAGCTTTCGTAAACGGTTCATGCCGGCTCCGCGGACATGGCCGGAGGGGACGGGCTGTCCGCGCCATGCAGGTTATTGTTGATTTTGTTGGAGCTTGCGCGCGCCTGTACGGGCGCCATCGGAGAAACAGCCGGGGATTTGCCGCGCTGTTCGCGGATTCACGCACCTGGCCACGCGCTACCCTGCAGCAGAAGGCGACTACCGGACCGCTGTTCTGATATCATTCCGACAACTCTCGCCAACGAAAGCCGACCATGCTCGACGCCCCGATACCTGCCGACGAAGCTGCGCGTGGCCGACCTGTGCGCGCTGGATGTGCTGGACAGCGCCCCTGAATGGCGCTTCGACCGCATCACGCAGATGGCGCAAAAGCTGTTGGGGGTGCCGATCGCGCTGGTGTCGCTGATCGACTGCGACCGGCAATGGTTCAAGTCGCACGCCGGACTGGACGCCACCGAGACGCCGCGCAACATCTCCTTCTGCGGCCACGCGATCCATCACGACCGGCCCTTCGTGATTCCCGACGCCACGCAGGATCCGCGCTTTGCCGACAACCCGCTGGTGACCGGGCCGCTGCACCTGCGGCTGTATGCCGGCGTCGTGCTGCGTTCCGGCGCCGGGCGGCCGCTCGGCACGCTGTGCGTGATCGACCGTGAACCCCGCCAGCTGTCGGACGACGAACTGGCCCTGCTGACGGACCTCGCCGCATGGGCCGAGCGCGAGCTGAACCTGCGCGAACTGCAGCAGGCCAGCGAAGCCGCCGAGCAAGCGGGACGCCGGCTGCGCGTGGTGCTCGACAGCGCGACCGATGCCATTCTCGCCGTCGATGAATCGCTCGACATCCATACCTTCAACCGCTCCGCCGAGCAGATGTTCGGCCTGCGTTCACGCGACATGATCGGCGCGTCGCTGCATGGCATGCTGCCGCCGGACGTCATCGCTCAGCTCGGGAAATGCATGGCGATGCTGATGGCCAACCATCAGTTGCACGGCGTGCTGCCGCCCGACCTGCGGCTGGTTTCGGCGGACGGCACGCCCTTCCATGCCGACATCCGGGTCGGGCGCACCGAGATACGCGGGCGCGCTTGCTTCACGCTGATCATCCGCGACATCAGCGAACAGCACGAGCTTGATGCGATGAAGGCCGCCTTCGTCGCGACGGTCTCGCATGAGCTGCGCACGCCGCTGACCTCGATCCGGGGCGCGCTGAAGCTGCTGCAGGCGAAGGCAAAGGCCGGCCCGACCGGCGACGGCAGCCTGCAGCTGCTGGACATCGCCGAGAAGAACTGCGCGCGGCTGGCCCAGATGGTGAACGACCTCCTCGACCTCGAGCGTATGGACTGCGGCAAGCTCAGCCTCGACAGGAAGCCGCAGGCCTTGTCGCCGCTGGCGCGCGACGCGCTCAGGAGCATGCAGCCCTATGCGGACTCGTTCGGCGTGTCGATCGCGCTGCACGCCGATGGCGACGGCGAGACCGCCGCCAGCAGCATCGACGAAGGCCGCATCACGCAGGTGCTCGTGAACCTGCTGTCGAACGCGATCAAATTCTCCCCCAGGGGCGCGGCCGTGCAGATGCGGATCGAGCCTTCTGCCGACCGGGTGAGGATATCCGTGGCCGACCAGGGCAGCGGCATACCGGAAGAATTCCGCCAGCGGATCTTCCAGCGCTTCGCGCAGGCCGGCGGCCCGCACTGGCGCGGACAGGCGGGCTCGGGCCTGGGACTGGCGATCTGCAAGATGATCGTCGAGCAGCATGACGGGCAAATCGGCTTCGATACCCGCACCGGCGCCGGCAGCACCTTTTACGTCGACCTGCCGCGCGTCGACGCGCCCGCCGGCCGTCCGGCCGAAGCGGCCACGAAGGACGCCGCGCGCACCTGATTTTTTTCATGGCCATCCGGCCCGATGCAACCCCTTTGCTCGGGAGACCGGCCTATCGATGGGAAAGGGAAGACGTGCCTGACGGTATTCGACGCACGGTGCTGGTACTCGCCGAGCACGACACAACGCTGCATGACACGGTGGGATTGTTCGAGCAGGAGGGCTTCGCAGTGCAGATGGCCTCCGGCGAGAACGATGTCGCGACCTGGATCAGGACGCTCAAGCCGGCCTTGGTCGCCTACCGCCTGACCGACCCGGCGACGAAGCGCACGGTCTGCCGCAACACGCTGCAGATGGTGGCGGCCCTGCCGGGCGCGCGCGTGCCGACGCTGGCCCTGTGCGAACTCGGCGAAGCGACCGCCGCCGCGTCGCTGTGCAAGGAGGGACTGGCGGATGACTACCTGATCGTGCCCCACCTGAAGGATGACGTCGACCGGCTGTCCACAGTCGCCACGCGCCTGATCGAGCTGGGAAGGCAGCGCGAGAATGCCGCGCGCTGCGCCGACGCAGTGGACCGGGTTTGGGAATCCTTCCTGCACTTCGATGCCGAATTGCGCGACGAACTGCAGAAATTCGACAGCAGCGGCCGGATCGCGCAATCGCTGGCTACAACACGCACCGCCCATCATCGGCTGCGCAGCCGCGTGAATGGCTTGCCGGTGCTGGTGATCGACGACGATCCGAACTTCCAGGAAATGCTGACGACCCTGGTCGCGGCGCTGAATCAGCCGGTGGTCGCGGCGACCGACGCCAGCGAAGCGATGCGTTGGCTGGAGAACAACGAGCCGGCGCTGATCCTGCTCGACTACCAGATGCCGGGTCAGGATGGCGTCAGTGTGCTCACATGGATACGGCAATCGCGGCGGCTGGCCTCGGTGCCGGTGATGATGCTGACCGGCCACAGCAGGCTGGACACCGTTCGGCGCGCGCGCAGTCTCGGCGTGGCCGAGTTCATCGTCAAGCCCTGCGAACCGCTGACGATCATGCAAAAGGTCGCCGCCTACCTGTAAGCGCCGGCCCCGCCACGGGTGCGGGCCGTGGGCGGAACTGAGGCGGACTCGCCGGCCTGTTCCGCCTACCATGCGCCGGCAAAAAACCGCATCCTCGGGCCATCACCCTGACAAGTCCTCCTTGATACCTGCGGGCGCGGCCCGACGACATCGTTCAACCTGGCACTTGCCCTTCATGTTCAAGAACCCACGCTGCATTCTGCTGGCAGGCACCGCGCTCATCGTCGGCATCGTCGTGCTGCTGATCGTCCTGACCTCGCTGAACGACAGGCGGCAGTCGGTCGACGAAGTGCATGAGGACGGCGCGCGGATCACGGATTCGGTCGCGAATGCGATCCGCAGCAGCTACGGCAAGGCCTGCCTGCTGCTGGACCAGATCGTCGACGACTACCCGACTTCAGGCGCAGCGCATGACGCGCAACGCCGCTTCGGCGACAAGCTGGACAGGATCACCACACGCCACAAGGAAATCACGCTGGCCGGCGTGCTCGATGCGGACGGCGGCGCCATCGGCAGGTTCCATCCTGCGCTGAAGCCGGACGCCCGCCGCGCTGCGCGCACGGCGGAGGGCGCGCCATCGCCGGCGGCGGGGCAGACCGAGGTTGGAACACCGTTCTTCGACGCGGCCTCCTCGCAATGGACGCTGCCCTTGTATCGCGAACTGTTCGACGTCCGCGGGCGCCGGCTCGGCACGGCCGTGGTCGGCATTTCGCTCGAAGTTCTGCGGGAGGAATTCGACAAACTGGGCCGCGCCGGCGATTCGCGCATCCTGCTGATGGACGCGGACGGCGTCGTGCTGGCGCGGCATCCCGGGCACACCGGCACGATGCAGGTGAACCCGCATACGCCACGGAATGCGCTGTCGGATTACATCGACCGCCACGATGCCGGCGCCATCGAAGCGCCGTCGCCTTTCGACGGCGTGGTGCGGCAGTACACCTTCCGCCATGTGGCGTCGTCGCCGCTGGTGGTCGTGTTCGGCGAAACCGTCGAGGGACAGCTCGGCCACTGGCGCAACCGGATGTACTGGCGCCTTGCGCTGCTGGCCTGGATACTTGCGGCGCTGGGCGGGGCCGCCTTCTACATCGACGTCCTGATCCGCCGCTCCGTGCATTCGCGGCTGGCGCTCGAAGAGGCCATGGCCCGGGCGAGCAGCATCGAGTTTGCGCTGCACCGGCATGCGATGCTCACGCGCACCGACACCAGCGACCGCATCATCGTCAACGAGAGCTTTTGCGAGCGCAGCGGCTATTCGCGCGAGGAGCTGCTCGGCCAGACCCACAAGATCATCAACTCGGGCGCGCACAGCGATGACTTCTTCCGCGAGCTGCACGAGACCATCAATGCCGGCAAGGTCTGGAGCGGGGACATCTGCAACCGTACACGCAACAAGGATCTGTTCTGGACCCGCACGACCATCGTCCCGCTGAAAAATGCGGCCGGCGCGATCACGGAGTTCATCGCGCTGCGCACCGACATCAGCGAACTGAAATTCATGCAGCGCCAGATCGAAGTGGCGAACGACTCGCTGGCCGCCAGCTTCGATCTGCTGTATGCGACGATCAACAGCAGCACCTCCGGCATCATGACAACCTCGCTGGACGGCATCGTCGTGATGATGAACACCGCCGCGGAACACTTGCTGGGTTACAGCCAGTACGAGGCGGAAAACGAGCTGTCGATGCTGCGCGTGCACGATGCTGCGCAGGTGCGGCAGGCGCTGCTGGACGCGAAGGCTGATCCCGATGCCGCTCCGGAGGCGATCTGTGCGGCGCTGGCGCGCATCATCACCGACAATCCCGAGCGCGAATGGACCTTCCTGACCAAGGCGGGCCGCAAGACGCCGGTGCGGGTGATGACGAGCCCGATGTACGGCAGGAACGGCAGGCTGCAAGGCTATGTGACGAGCTTCAACGACCTGACGCGGCTGAAGGAAGTCGAGATGATGAAATCGGATTTCGTCTCGATGGTGTCGCATGAGCTGCGCACGCCGCTGACCTCGATCAAGGGCGCACTGACCCTGCTGGACATGATGGCCGGCAAGGCGCTGCCGGACAACCAGAGGCAGTTGCTGGGCATCGCATTTGAGAACTGCGAGAACCTGGTGAAGCTGGTGTCGGACATCCTCGATTTCGAGAAGGTGTCGCGCAACGAAATCACTTACGAGATGGCGCGGCAGGACATGGGGGCGCTGGTCGAGAAAGCGGTGGCGATGACGCAGCCCTATGCGAACCAGTTCAACGTCAGGTATGTGGTCAGCAACGAGCAAGGGGAATTGCCGGTGCACGCCGACCAGCCGCGGCTGGTGCAGGTGATCGTGAACCTGCTGTCGAACGCGGCCAAGTTCTCGCATGCGGGATCCGATGTGACGGTGTCCGCGCACACCGACGGCACGAGCGTGGAAGTGCAGGTCACCGACTGCGGCGTCGGCATTCCGGCGGCCTTCCAGTCGAAGATCTTCGAGCGCTTTTCGCAGGTGGACCACGGCAGCCGCCCGACCAAGGTGAAGGGAACCGGCCTGGGCTTGTCGATCGCGAAGATGATGGTCGAGGCGCACGGCGGCAGCATAGGCTTCCGCTCGACCGAGGCGGTGGGGACGACCTTTTTCGTCAGGTTGCCGATGGCGGCAGAGCATGTGGCCGCCGACCCCATGGCCTTCAGCTGAGCGTGGAAATTTCGTGATCGACGAAAAAAAACCCGAAAGTCGCCGGGTTTCGGCCCTGCAGCCCGTCTTGACTGACTGGCATTGGGCAATCGAACAGGTTACTCGTCTACCCTGACGACATCATCCGGCTCGAATTCATCGGCCGTCTTGCCATCGCCAATCCCGGTGACCATGACAGCGGTGGTGTCTGATTGCTTCACAAAGTATTCCGCGCTGATCAGGTCGAAAAACCTCTGCCCGACTTCAACATCGCTGAAGTGCAAGCGCCGTTGCTTCGCTTGAGTATTCATTTCATTTTCGATTCGGTTCGGACCTGCGATGCACGGGACATCCAGATCAAAAAACAAAACCCCGCCGGGCAGGACAACAGCGAGGTTTTTTATACAGTAACAGGCAGGCTGAGGCTCGACTCCAGCGGATAAAGTTCCGAGTCACGTGCCTCCGCCCACTCCCATTTGAGGGCAGATCTTGCAGCATTCGCTTTTTGCTCGGCACCGACGCCGTAACGGCCCTCGTGCGGAGGAGAAATTCTAGCAGGCTTTTCGCAGCGCAATCACACAGAAACCCAAGCTATCTGCAGGGTGTCCCTGATGCCTGCCCCAACCCCGGCTATCTGCCGGGTGCCAGAGCTTGCGCCGCTCGCCACGCGGATGCCGCGTGGCGTTGATTCTTTAAATGGCTTGGACGTTGGTCGCTTTTTCGCCCTTCGGGCCGTTGCCCTTGACGAAGCTCACGCGCTGATTCTCGGCCAGGCTCTTGAAGCCGTTGCCTGAGATGTCCTGGAAGTGGACGAACAGGTCATTGCCGCCGCCGTCGGGAGTGATGAAGCCGAAGCCCTTCGAGTCGTTGAACCATTTGACGATGCCGGTTTGGTTGCTCATGGTGTTTTTCCTTAATGATGGAATGGTGTCTGGATGACGACGCAAAGCTTGGCCATGCGATCGCCGCAAGCACATCAGGCAAGGAAAAAAACGGTGGAGTCAGACGGGAATCGCTCTGGAGCAGAGCCAAACAGGAAAGAGACCTACGGTGATCAACTTGTTGAAGTGCAGGCGGATAGTACACGAATTTGGAACACGTGCAGACATTTTTTTTGACCGCCATTCGGCACCGCGCCAGCGGCCTGGAAAGACAGGCGCTGAATCTTTCCGATGTTGAATCACCCGAATGGCAAAGTCCTGTGAAGCGCCCCTTGGCTGGCGGCCGCTGCCGCGCTGGCGCGTGCCTTGTGTAATTTCCTGTAGCTGTCGAGCAGTCGGTGATGCCGGTCGAGTCCTTCCAATTCGATGCTGGTTGGCGTCAATCCGAAGAAGCGCACGCTGCCGTCCACCGAGCCCAGCACGGCATCCATGCGGGCATCGCCAAACATCCGCCGGAAGTTGACGACGTAGTCATCCATCTCGAGATCGTCGGCAAGCATCACCTCCAGCACCACGTTCAATGCCTGATAAAACAAGCCGCGCTCGACCGTGTTGTCGTTGTACTGCAGGAAGGCGCCGACGAGTTCATGCGCCTCCTCCAGCTGTTGCAAGGCGAGATGGATCAGCAATTTCAGCTCGAGGACGGTCAGCTGCCCCCATTCGGTATTCTCGTCAAATTCGATACCGATCAGGGTGGCCACATCGGAAAACTCATCGAGCTCGTTGTTGTCCAGTCGATCCAGCAGCGCCGTCAGGCTGGCATCGTCCAGACGATGCAGGTTCAGGATATCGGCGCGGAACAGCAGCGCCTTGTTGGTGTTGTCCCATATCAGGTCCTCGACCGGATACACCTCCGAATACCCCGGCACCAGGATGCGGCAGGCGATCGCGCCCAGCTCGTCATGCACCGCGACGTACGCTTCTTTGCCGATGGCGTCGAGAATGCCGAACAAGGTGGCGGCCTCCTCCGCATTCGGGTTGTCACCCTTGCCGGAGAAATCCCACTCGGTAAACTCGAAGCCTGCCCGGGCACTGAAAAAGCGCCACGACACAATGCCGCTGGAATCGATGAAGTGTTCGACGAAATTGTTTGGCTCGGTAACCGCGTTGCTCTCGAAGGTAGGCTGGGGCAAATCGTTGAGGCCTTCGAAACTCCGACCTTGCAGCAATTCCGTGAGACTGCGTTCCAGCGCGACCTCGAAGCTGGGATGCGCGCCGAACGACGCGAAGACGCCGCCGGTGCGCGGGTTCATCAGGGTGACGCACATCACCGGGTAAGTCCCGCCGAGTGACGCATCCTTGACCAGCACCGGATACCCCTGCGATTCCAGCTCCTGAATGCCGGCCAGGATGCCGGGGTACTTCGCCAGCACCTCGTGCGGCACATCCGGCAAGGCGATCTCGCCCTCGAGGATTTCGCGCTTCACTGCCCGCTCAAAAATTTCGGACAGACATTGCACCTGCGCCTCGACCAGCGTATTGCCGGCGCTCATGCCGTTGCTGACGAAAAGGTTCTCGATCAGGTTGGTCGGAAAATACACGACCGCGCCATCGGATTGCCGCACATACGGCAGCGAGCAGATGCCGCGCTGCAGATTCCCGGAGTTGGTATCGACCAGATGCGAGGCGCGCAGCTCGCCGTCGGGATTGTAGATGTCAAGGCAGTACGGATCCAGGATCTCGGCCGGCAGTGCATCGCCGGGGCCGGCATGGAACCAACGCTCGTTCGGGTAATGCACGAACGCCGCATTGGCGATGTCGTTGCCAAAAAATGCGCCTGCATAGAAATGGTTGTTGCTGATGCGTTCGATGTACTCACCCAGCGCAGACGCCAGCGCGCTTTCCTTGGTCGCGCCTTTGCCATTGGTAAAGCACATCGGCGAATGCGCATCGCGGATGTGCAGGGACCATACATTCGGAATGAGGTTGCGCCACGAAGCAATTTCAATCTTGATGCCCAGCGCCGCCAGCACGCCTGACATGTTGGCGATAGTCTGTTCCAGCGGCAGGTCCTTGCCGAGGATGAAGGTATGGACGTCGGGATCCGGTTTCAGGGTCAGCAGGGACTGCGCATCCGCATCGAGGCTCTCGACCTCTTCGATGACGAACTCGGGGCCTTCCTGCACCACTTTCTTCACCGTGCAACGCTCGATGGAGCGCAAGATGCCGCGCCGGTCGACTTCAGGAATGTCTGCCGGCAGCTCGACCTGGATCTTGAAAATCTGCCGATAGCGGTTTTCCGGATCGACGATATTGTTTTGTGCCAGGCGAATGTTCTCGGTCGAGATATTGCGCGTGTTGCAGTACAACTTCACGAAGTACGCGGCACACAAGGCCGACGAGGCCAGAAAATAATCGAAAGGCCCCGGTGCCGAACCATCGCCCTTGTACCGTATGGGCTGGTCGGCGATGACGGTGAAGTCATCGAATTTGGCTTCAAGACGCAGCTTGTCGAGAAAGTTGACCTTGATTTCCATACGCTACTTTCAAAAATGATGTTCAGGATGCAGTGAAGGCAATGATCCGTCACCCTGCTGAATTCTGGACGAGGTTGCGGCGCAGTCGGAGACACGCGCGTCTGCTTGCATGACTTTGATCGCGATTATCAAACAATTCCAGCAAGCCACCGTGCCAAAGATCTGCTCTCATGCGCTCCCGGCGCTTGAGGCGTGGGTTGGCATCCTTGAAGGACGAGCTCTTCACGTACGCCGGAATGTCTGCGGGATGTGATCCGGAAGCCAACATTTCCCGAGAGCGCTGTGCGGGGCTCCTGAATGGGAAAGGCCCCTGAGTCAGGGGCCTTGAATACTTGGTGGGCGTAGTCACGGCGCAAGTCGTCTCACGCACCTTCTGTCAGCCGAGAATTTTACAGGGAGTTCTCGCCGAACCAGCTCTTTTTTAAGCCATCTTGGGCTTTTCTTCAGCCTTTTCTCGGATGAGTCCAACGCAGGAACAGCCGCTGGGATGGACCTTTGGCACACAGTACAGGGGGCGCACTGGATGCTCCTGTTCATGGGCCCGGATGAATGCGTACCTCACCCGGACTGCCTGGCAAAGCACGCGGCGGCCTTTTTTTGGATGTCGCGCTCCTCGGTCACGCGCTTCAACTCCGCTTCCATGCGCTTGAGCTTGGACGCCTGGTCTTCCTGGGCCAGTCGCTTCTCCGCCAGGATCCCGTAACGCTTGATCCATTGATACTGGCTGCAGCTCGATACCCCCATTGGGCCTGGACTGCAGGCTCAGGAGTGTCTAGGGTTTCGATTGCGATTCAGAAGTCGCGTCGCTCGTGAAGAAACTCAGCCATCGATCCATTCTCGGAATCGCTTGCGCGTGGCCATATTGCCGTAGCTTTCTACGGCCTCCTTCAGCCGATCCATATCGTAGGAGGGTAACTTGCTGCGTGCTTGGCTCAGCACCGCATCACGATCTTCAGCCAATTCCTCCAAGTTGTTGAGCAGGTCGACGTAGAGGAACTCGCGTGACAGCTTCTTCGGAAAGCGAGGCTTCACCCGGAAATCGAATTGCCGATTTCCCAAGCGGAAGACACCGTGGCGCTTGTGGTTGTAGACCAAGGTCCGGTTGTAGAGCTGCGTGGTCCCCAAACCCACAGCGTTGTAAGAAGATGGTGAAAACACCAGGAATTCCTTGTCCCGCAGAAATCCTTTCACAACCTGATCGTCGGCTGGGGGGAGTGGGCCAAAATTCGACTGCTTGGGGGCGTAGTAAAGTCCCTGGGCCAGCTTTTGAAGTTTTCCCGTGGATACTAGCTCACGTAGATGCCTATCCACCGCATTGCTTAGGCGAGCGAGATCCTCCCGCCGATAGACATGACCGGCTTTCAGCCCATCTGCCAGGTGCGAAGAGGCACCCCGTAGGGATTGGGCAGGCAGCAAAGTGGTCGCTGGCATGAAATATTTTTCATTGAAGTTTCATGCATATTAGCGTCATTGGCCCACGCTGTCATCTCCTCAATCGGATCAGCAGCGG
>CAZTIF010000010.1:0-44868 GCA_964613635.1 uncultured Bifidobacterium sp.
GACGAGTTCGGCTTCGCGACCGCGCCGCTGGTCGTCGAGGGCTGCATCATGATGCGCAAGTGCCACCTGAACACCTGCCCGGTCGGCGTGGCGACGCAGGACCCGGTGCTGCGCGCGAAATTCCAGGGCAAGCCCGAGCATGTGGTGAACTACTTCTTCTTCGTCGCCGAAGAAGCGCGCCAGATCATGGCGCAGCTGGGCATCCGCAGCTTCGACGAGCTGATCGGCCGCGCCGACCTGCTCGACAAGTCGAAGGCAGTCAGCCACTGGAAGGCGAAGGGCCTGGACTTCAGCAAGATCTTCTACATCCCGGAAACGGGCGACGAAGCGCGCCGTCATGTCGCGACCCAGGACCACGGTCTCGACAAGGCGCTCGACCACAAGCTGATCGCGCAGGCGAAGCCGGCGATCGAGCGTGGCGAGAAGGTGTCGTTCATCTCGCCGATCAAGAACCTCAACCGCACCGCCGGCGCAATGCTGTCGGGCGAAGTGGCGAAGAAGTACGGCCACGAGGGTCTGCCGGATGACACCATCCACATCCAGCTGCAGGGCACCGCGGGCCAGTCGTTCGGCGCGTTCCTCGCGCATGGCGTCACCTTCGACCTCGTCGGCGAAGGCAACGACTATGTGGGCAAGGGCCTGTCGGGCGGCCGCATCATCGTGCGCCCGAACACCGAGTTCCGCGGCCGTGCGGTCGACAACATCATCATCGGCAACACCGTGCTGTACGGTGCGATCGCAGGTGAAGCCTTCTTCAATGGTGTTGGCGGCGAGCGTTTCGCGGTGCGTAACTCCGGCGCCGTCACCGTGGTGGAAGGCACCGGCGACCATGGCTGCGAATACATGACCGGCGGTACCGTGGTCGTGCTGGGCAGCACCGGTCGCAACTTCGCCGCCGGCATGTCGGGCGGCATCGCCTACGTGTACGACGAAGACGGTTCGTTCGCGAAGAAATGCAACATGGCGATGGTTGCGCTCGAGCCGGTGCTCACCGCATCCGAGCAGGAGTCGACGGTCGCGAAGGCCGGCTGGCACAGCCTGACCCGCGGCGGCGAGCGCCAGACCGACGAGGCGATCCTGAAGGGCTTGATCGAGCGTCACTTCAAGCACACCGGCAGCACGCGCGCGCGCACGCTGCTGGATGACTGGAGCAACGCACGCAGCAAGTTCGTCAAGGTCTTCCCGACCGAGTACAAGCGCGCGCTGGGCGAGATGCATGCCGCCGCCCAGGCCAAGGACAAAGTCACAGCTTAAGCAGAGAAGAGAACAACATGGGTAAAGTCACCGGTTTTCTGGAATACCAGCGCCTGCAGGAGGCGAGCGAAGCCCCGGGTTCGCGCCTGAAGCACCACAAGGAATTCGTGCTGCATCTGTCCGACGCGGACGCCAAGGTGCAGGGCGCGCGCTGCATGGATTGCGGCATCCCGTTCTGCAACAACGGCTGCCCCGTGAACAACATCATCCCGGACTGGAATGATCTCGTTTACAACGGCAACTACCGCGAGGCGCTCGACGTCCTGCACTCGACCAACAACTTCCCGGAATTCACCGGCCGCATCTGCCCGGCGCCTTGCGAATCCGCCTGCACGCTCGGCATCAACAGCGATGCGGTGGGCATCAAGTCGATCGAGCACTTCATCATCGACAAGGGCTGGGAGAACGGCTGGGTCGTTCCGCAGCCGGCCGCTGCAAAGACCGGCAAGAAGGTGGCCGTGGTCGGCGCCGGCCCGGCGGGCATGGCGGCTGCGCAGCAGCTCGCACGCGCCGGTCACGACGTGACCGTGTTCGAGAAGAATGATCGCGTCGGCGGCCTGCTGCGCTACGGCATCCCCGACTTCAAGATGGAGAAGTCGCACATCGATCGCCGCGTCGAGCAGATGAAGGCCGAAGGCGTGAGCTTCCGTACCGGCGTGCTGGTCGGCAAGGACTTCCCGAAAGAGATCATGAATCTCGCGAAGGAAACCGTGTCGCCGGAGCAGCTGCAGAAGGACTTTGACGCCGTGATCATCACCGGCGGTGCAGAACAGCCGCGTGACCTGCCGGTACCGGGCCGCGAGCTCGACGGCGTGCACTTTGCGATGGAATTCCTGCCGCTGCAGAACCGCGTGAACGCCGGCGACAAGCTGAAGGACCAGATCATGGCCACCGGCAAGCACGTGGTCGTGATCGGCGGCGGTGATACCGGCTCCGACTGCGTCGGCACGTCAAACCGCCATGGCGCGGCCTCGGTCGCGCAGTTCGAGCTGATGCCGATGCCGCCGGAGCAGGAGAACAAGCCGATGGTGTGGCCGTACTGGCCGACCAAGCTGCGTACTTCGTCGTCGCATGAAGAAGGCTGCGAGCGCGACTGGGCCGTGGCCACCAAGCGCCTCGAAGGCAAGAACGGCAAGGTCGAGAAGCTGATCGCCGCTCGCGTCGAGTGGAAAGACGGCAAGATGGTTGAAGTGCCGGGATCCGAATTCGAGATGAAGGCCGACCTCGTGCTGCTGGCGATGGGCTTCGTGTCGCCGGTGTCGTCGGTGCTGGATGCCTTCGGCGTCGACAAGGATGCGCGCGGCAACGCGAAGGCAACCACCGACGGCGATGGCTGCTACCAGACCTCGGTGCCGAAGGTGTTCGCGGCCGGCGACATGCGTCGTGGGCAGTCGCTGGTGGTGTGGGCGATCCGCGAGGGTCGTCAATGTGCACGCGCAGTCGATGAGTTCCTGATGGGAGCATCGGTGCTGCCGCGCTGATCCGCGCAGCAAGCGATTCGCTGAAAGGCTCGGGAGCAATCCCTGGCCTTTTTGCTTTTTGGCCCGGGCCCGGCCGCCGACGCTTATCGAAAGTAAAATCGACAACGGTACGAACCACAGGCACGCGCCTCCGTACATGACAACGACAGGAGAACCCATGCCCCATGACGTCAGCCTGATCGCGACCATTGCCGCCGCCTTCGGGCTGGCGCTGGTGTTCGGATTCATCGCGATCCGCTTGCGCATGCCGCCGCTGGTCGGCTACCTGCTGGCCGGCATCCTGATCAGCCCGACCACGCCCGGTTTTGTCGCGGATGTCGGACTGGCCGGGCAGTTGGCCGAGATCGGCGTGATGCTGCTGATGTTCGGCGTCGGCCTGCATTTCTCGCTGGACGACCTGATGGCCGTGCGGCGCATTGCCGTGCCCGGCGCGATCGTGCAGATTGCGGCGGCCACCTTGCTGGGGCTGGCGACAGCGATGTTCTGGGGCTGGGGATTCGGCCCCGCGCTGGTGTTCGGCCTGTGCCTGTCGGTCGCCAGTACCGTGGTGCTGTTGCGCGCGCTTGAGGCACGCGGCCTGCTGAAGTCCATCAATGGCCAGATCGCGGTCGGCTGGCTGATCGTCGAAGACCTCGTGATGGTGCTGGCGCTCGTGCTGCTGCCGGCGCTGGCCGGCGTGCTGTCGCCGGCGGACGCAGGCACCAGTGCCGGCGTGCCGCTGTGGGAAGCCATCGGACTCACGCTGGCGAAGGTGGCCGGCTTCATCGCGCTGATGCTGGTGGTCGGCCGTCGCCTGCTGCCGAAGCTGCTCTGGTGGGTTGCGCGCACCGGTTCGCAAGAGCTGTTCACGCTCTGCGTGGTGGCGGTGGCGGTCGGTGTCGCGTTCGGTGCAGCGAAACTGTTCGACGTGTCATTCGCGCTCGGTGCTTTCTTCGCCGGCATGATGCTGCGCGAATCGGAATTCAGCCATCGCGCAGCCGATGAATCGCTGCCCTTGCGCGATGCGTTCGCCGTGCTGTTCTTCGTATCGGTCGGCATGCTGTTCGATCCGGCAGTGATCTGGAACGAGCCGGTGAAATTGCTGGCCGTGGTCGCCATCATCATGGTCGGCAAGACCATTGCCGCGGTCGTGCTGGTGCTGCTGTTCCGCTACCCGTTGAATACTGCGCTGACCGTCGGCGCGAGCCTGGCGCAGATCGGCGAGTTTTCGTTCATCCTGGCCGGACTGGGCGTTGCACTGAACCTGATGCCGCCCGAGGGGCAGAGCCTGGTGCTGGCCGGTGCGCTGATCTCGATCGCACTGAACTCGGCCATTTTCGCTGCGATGGAGCCGCTGCGGCAGTGGGTACTGCGCCGCTCGGCGCTCGCGCGGCAGCTCGAATTGCGCGATGATCCGCTGGCGCAGCTGCCAATGTCCACGGACCGCCGCATGCTGAGCGGGCAGGTGGTATTGGCAGGCTATGGCCGCGTCGGCCGGATGGTCGCCGAGGCCTTGCGCGAGGCGGACATTCCCTTCGTGGTGGCCGAACAGAATCGCGAGCTCGTCGATGCCCTGCGTCGCGACGGCCTGTCGGCCGTGAGCGGCGACGCCGCCACGCCGGAGGTGCTGATCCAGGCGCATATCGCGCGCGCGGCAATGCTCGTGATCGCCATTCCCGGTGCTGTCGATGTGCGGCGGATGGTGGAGATCGCGCGCGCGCTGAACCCCGGCATTCGGGTCGCGTTGCGCACCGAGAGCGATGAGGAGGCGGCGCTGCTGCGCGAGGACACGGGCGGTGCGGTTTTCCTTGCCGAACACGAGCTCGGACGCGGCCTGTCCGCGCACGTGCTGACGATCATGCGGGGCGGTGCCTGAACGGGGCGGAAGATTGACAGAAAGCGGCAGATGACGACAACGAAGAAGAACACAGCCCGACCCGGGCTTCATCCGGGCCTGAGCCGCTCCCACGGCGCGGCAAGCCTCCTGGCGACAGGCCTGTTGCTGGCGGCACTTGCCGGTGTTGGGGGTCGTGACGCGGCTGCCCAGTCGCAGGCGCTGCAAAACTCGCCGGCCACTGATTCGGCCGGAGACGGCAGCCTGCATTTCTGGGCCGTCAACGAAGGCGGCGCGCGTATCTACCGGCCCGATGCGGGTGCCTGTGTGCGCATTCGCGGATTGTCGGCGCAGTATGCCGACGCGATCTCGGGCCGGTACCAGATCCCGGCATATACGCTGAAGATCCTTGCAGTGCGGCCGCCCGAGGGCAGCGCGGGATGTGTGGTGCTTCTCGACACGCCGGACGGTACGCGCGAGTGCCGGCTCGGCTCGGTGATGCGAACCTTCGGTGGCAGCTATCTCGCGCATACCTATGCGCAGGAGCCCGATGGCAGTGTCCGCTATGTGGCCGGCGATTGCAGGTAAGCGGCTGGCTGAACGCGCGGCACCCACTGTCGGTACGCCCTGAATTCGCTGCATGCGCGATCGGGGCGCGGTGCGTGGCCCGGCGATGTGGCGCGGCACGGCGGCAGGGACGTTGGCGGACGATCAACAAGGTGGTCAGTGACTGGCCGAGCCCGCAAATGCTGGTGCGAACTGCTGCGGATTGGCCCGGATTCGTCACCGTGACAGCAGCTCCACATAGCTCTGGTAGCTATAGCTTCTGTTTTTTTTCTGGCCCGTCATTTCTGCCACGATGCCCAGCTCCTCAAGCACCTTGACCGCGGCCGTCGCGGTCGGAAAACTGGTGTCGAGTTGCTTGCGAACCCGCTCGATCGTGAAGCGCGGCATCATCGGCAGCATTTCAAACAGCCGGTAACTCGCCGGGCCGGCCTTGGGAGACTGCAGAAGACGCCTGCGGTCAGCCGCAACCAGACTGGCCACCTCGATGATGTTGCGCTCTGCATCTCCGGCGGCCACGTATACCCCCTCCAGAAAGAAGCTCACCCAAGCTTCCCAGTCGCCCTCAGTTCGAATGGCCGACAGGCGGCGGTAGTACTCGGTCTGGTGTCGCTTGAGATAACCGCTGAGGTACATCAGCGGCTCAGCCAGTAATCCCCAATGCTCGAACAAGGCGGCAATCAGCAATCGGCCAATGCGCCCGTTGCCATCCAGAAAAGGGTGGATGGTTTCAAACTGCGCGTGGATGAGCGCCACCCTCACCATGGGTGGCAACTCGGTCCCACCGTCATGAATGAAGCGCTCCATATCGGCCAGCAATGCAGGCACATGCTCCGGCGGTGGCGGTACGAATGCCGCATTGCCCGGCCGCGTGCCGCCGATCCAGTTTTGTGAAAGACGCAGTTCTCCTGGCTGCTTGCCCGCACCTCTGGCACCGTCAAGCAGCAAGCGGTGGGCATCGCACAACAAGCGAACGCTGATGGGCAGTCCCTGGCGGTCTCGCAATTGCTCCTGGACCCAGCGGAAGGCCCGCAGGTAATTGGTGACCTCCTCCACATCGTCGGTGTTGCTGACCTTGAATCCCGCTTCTTCGTCGAACAAATCGGTCAGGGTGGCCTGTGTACCCTCGATCTGGGACGTCAGCAAAGCTTCCTTGCGAATGGCGCTGTACAGCAGCCAATCCACCGATGGCACCAGGCCCGACACGCCGGCAAGGCGAGCGAGCGCCAATTCGGCTGGCGATGGCGTTCAGCGTAAACGGCAGGTACCAAAGCGGGCCCTGCCGGCAGCAAGGGATGGGGCACGAACGCCCGCACCGGCTCACCCAGAGTCGTTGAGATGGCGTAGGTCCCGGTGTCTCGGTTCACTGAAAGCGTTCTTTAATTGCGGTCGTCAAATTAAAACCCTCTTTAATTTAAATTGCAAGCATGAAGGACTTCGCGCCAAACAAAGCGGGTCTGATCGCGCGGAGCACGCGAATAAAACACCGTCAGTGAACGGCATGACGATCGTGAGCCCCGAGTTCGATGGCCATCGAGGCCGGTCAGCACTGCGTCACTCAAACCACCCGACGTTCCCCCTTCGGAAAACATGCAGTCCATGCGCAGGCCGACCTGCGCACCCGCCGAGAACGCCCGCGGCCAACGGGTACCTCGCGCGCATGAAAAAGCGCCGAAGCGGGCGTCGGCGTTGGTATCGAAACCTGCGGTGATTCATTCTCGGCAAGTTTCTTTTCGCACTGGCTTACAATACGGGTTTTGAATCACTCAAGTCCCCCTGTGGCCAACCTCGTCGACATTCGTGACCTGCATTTCGCCTACAACGAGCGTCCCATCCTGACCGGGCTGAACATGCAGTTCAGGCGCGGCCAGGTGATCGCCGTGATGGGGGGCTCGGGCTCGGGCAAGACCACCGTGCTGCGCCTGATCGGCGGCCAGTTGCGTGCGCAATCGGGCAGCGTGACGGTGGACGGGCAGGAGGTCGGCGGCCTGGACCAGCAGGGGCTGTATCAGCTGCGTCGCCGCATGGGGATGCTGTTCCAGCATGGCGCACTGTTCACCGACTTGTCGGTGTTCGACAACGTCGCCTTTCCGCTGCGCGAGCACACGCCACTGCCGGAGTCGATGATCCGCGACCTGGTGCTGATGAAGCTGCATGCGGTCGGCCTGTCGAACGCGGCCGCACTGAAGCCGACCGAGGTGTCCGGCGGCATGGCGCGCCGCGTCGCGCTGGCCCGTGCGATCGCGCTCGACCCGCAGCTGATCATGTACGATGAGCCATTCGCCGGCCTCGACCCGATCTCGATGGGGGTGATCGCCAACCTGATCCGCAAGCTGAATGATGCGCTGGGCTCGACCTCGATCCTGGTGTCGCACGATGTCCACGAGTCCTTCCTGATCGCCGACTACGTTTATTTTCTTTCCAAGGGCAAGATCGTCGCGCACGGGACGCCGCAGCAGATGCGCGAATCCGACGACCCCTTCGTGCGCCAGTTCGTCAACGCCGAGGCGGACGGCCCGGTGCCTTTCCATTTCGCCGGCCGCTCGATCGGCGAGCAGCTCGGGCTGGAGGACGCACAATGATCGACCTGCTCGCGAGGCTCGGCAGCAGCGTGCGCGGTGGCCTCGCCGACCTTGGTCTCGCCGCGCGCACCTTCGGCGCGCTGCTGCTGGCGGCCGGCGGCTTGCTGCGGCGGCCGCGGCTGGTCACGGACCAGGTGCATTTCATCGGCAACTATTCGCTGGTGATCATCGCGGTGTCCGGCCTGTTCGTCGGCTTCGTGCTGGGGCTGCAGGGCTACTACACGCTCAACAAGTACGGCTCCGAAGAAGCGCTCGGACTGCTGGTCGCACTGTCGCTGGTGCGCGAACTCGGGCCGGTGGTGACTGCGCTGCTGTTCGCCGGGCGCGCCGGTACGTCGCTGACGGCCGAGATCGGGCTGATGAAGGCCGGCGAGCAGCTGGCGGCGATGGAAATGATGGCGGTCGATCCGCTCAGGCGCGTGCTCGCGCCGCGCTTCTGGGCCGGCGTGATCGCGATGCCGCTGCTGGCGGCGGTATTCTCGGCAGTCGGCGTGCTCGGCGGCTATGTGGTCGGCGTGCGCATGATCGGCGTCGACGAGGGCGCGTTCTGGTCGCAGATGCAGGGCGGCGTCGAGCTGTGGGCCGACGTCGGCAATGGCGTGATCAAGAGTGTCGTGTTCGGCATTGCCGTCACCTTCATCGCGCTGCAGCAGGGTTACCGCGCCGACCCGACGCCGGAGGGCGTCGCCCGCGCGACCACGCGCACCGTGGTGATCGGCTCGCTGATGGTGCTGTGGCTGGATTTCCTGCTGACGGCACTGATGTTTTCGTAAAACCCGCGTTTTCTGACGAGGCTACAAGATGCAACGCAAATCCCTCGATGTGTGGGTCGGCCTGTTCGTGCTGCTGGGCGCGGCCGCGATCATGTTCCTTGCCCTGAAAGTCGGCAACCTCGGCTCGATGAGCTTCGGTCCCGGCTACAAGGTGCTCGCCCGCTTCGACAATATCGGCGGGCTCAAGCCGCGCGCGGCAGTCAAGAGCGCCGGTGTCGTGGTCGGGCGCGTCGAGTCGATCGGTTTTGACGACAAGACCTTCCAGGCGACAGTCACGCTGCACATGCAGGCCGACGTGCAATTCCCGAAAGACAGTTCGGCCAAGATCCTGACCTCGGGCCTGCTGGGCGAGCAGTACATCGGCATCGAGCCCGGCGGCGATGAAAAGAACCTCGCCGAGGGCGATCGCATCAAGAGTACGCAATCGGCGATCGTGCTGGAAAACCTGATCAGCCAGTTCCTGTTCAGCAAAGCGGCCGAAGGCAGCAAGGGGGAAGAGAAATGAAGAAACGCACTGTGGCTCGCGCACTGGTCGCCGGCCTGGCTTCGCTTCTGCTCACCGGCTGCGCCAGCACGCCCGGGATGGGGGCTGACCCGCGCGATCCGTTCGAGCGCTACAACCGCGGCATGTTCGCGTTCAATGACGCGCTCGACCGCAACGTGATCAAGCCGGTCGCCATCGGGTACGTCGATTACACGCCCGCTTTCGTGCGTGCCGGGATCGGCAATTTCTTCGGCAACCTTGGTGACGTCTGGACCTCGGTAAACAACTACCTGCAGCTCAAGCCGCGCGAAGGCTCCCAGGATCTCGCCCGCGTGATCTTCAACACCACCTTCGGCATCGTCGGCCTGGTGGATGTGGCCACGCCGATGGGGCTGCCGAAGCATGAAGAAGATTTCGGCCAGACGCTGGCCGTATGGGGCGTGAAGTCGGGGCCTTTCCTGGTGTTGCCGATCTTCGGCGCCAGCACGGTGCGCGACGGCCTGGCAAAACCGGTCGACCTGTATGCCGATCCGGTGAACCAGTTCGACAGCGTACGGGCGCAGAATTCTGCGCGCGCAATCCGTATCGTCGACACCCGCGCCGAACTGCTCGGCGCATCCAGCCTGATGGAAGACGTGGCGCTCGACCGGTATCAATTCCTGCGCGACTCCTACCTCCAGCGCAGGCAGGCACGCGTCCGCGACGGCGAGCCGGAGCCGGTCAATTCGCAGGACTGAGCGCTCGGAAGGGCGTTGTCAGGTTGTAACGTATCTTGTCAGATTGGCCGACTGCGCCGGCATTGGTTATCATTCGGTTTCCTCCCATGCGGCGGCCGTCCGGCGCCCTTTGCACTGAACCCGATGAATATCTTCAAATATCTTTCCGCCATCCTGTTCACCTCGCTCTCGCTGCTGTCGGCCGGCGCCGTCGCGCAGGAGGCTCCCGACGTGCTGATCAAGCGTGTCAGCGAGGAGATTCTGGAACTGGCCAAGACCGACAAGCAGATCCAGGCCGGCAACCAGCAGCGCATCATGGAGGTTGTGCAGGGCAAGATCCTGCCGCACGTCGACTTCCAGCGCATGACCGCATCGGCCACCGGCCGTTACTGGCGTGAGGCAAACGCCGAGCAGCAGGCTGCGCTCACCAGCGAATTCAAGATGCTGCTGATCTACACCTACTCGGGCGCGGTTGCGCAGATCCGCAACCAGAAGCTCGAGTTCAAGCCGATGCGCTCGGCGCCGGACGACACCGATGTCGAGGTGCGCTCGATCGTGATCCAGCAGCGCGGCGAGCCGATTTCGCTGAACTACCGGCTCGAAAAGACGCCGACCGGCTGGAAGATCTACGACGTGAACATCCTTGGCGCCTGGCTGGTCGAGACCTACAAGGGCAGCTTCTCGGCCGAGATCCAGAAGGGTGGCATCGACGGCCTGATCAAGACACTGGCCGAGCGCAACAAGCGGCTCGCTGCCAATCCGCCCAAGCCGGCCATCAAGGGCTGAGCCGGATGAATTTTGCGCCGACTGTCCTGACGCAGGCCGAAGCCGCCGATGTGGTGCGCGCCGGGCTGCAGGCGCTGGCCGAGGGTGCGTCGGGGGTTGACCTCGGCGGCCTGCAGCGCTTCGATTCGACCGCAATAGCGGCATTGCTTGCGTGGCGGCGTGCGGCCGCAGCGCGTGGCGTGCCGCTGCAAGTCACTGGCATGCCGGACGGGCTCGAGAGCCTCGCGCGCGTCTACGGCGTGTCGCACCTGCTGCACGGCTGAGCGTTTTCCCGCGCCAGCCACCGCCCGGGCATCGGGCCCGGCCCTGCCGGAACAGCGGCCATTCCCGTTGGCGCATGGAAAATCCCCTATAATCAACGACTTTGCGCGGACTCTGGCGTTCGCGCGCATGTCCTTCCCTTCCCAGCCAAAAATGGCCGCCATCCGTATCGATCAAGTCAAAAAGCGCTATGGCTCGCTGCAGGCCCTCGGCGGGGTGTCGCTCGAGATCGCGCAGGGTGAATTCTTCGGGCTGCTCGGCCCCAATGGCGCCGGCAAGACGACGCTGATTTCCATCATCGCGGGCCTGGGGCGCGCCGACGAAGGTCGCGTCAGCATCCATGGTCATGACGTGGTCACGGACTACCGCAACGCGCGCCGCCACCTCGGCGTGGTGCCGCAGGAGCTGGTGTTCGACCCGTTCTTCTCGGTACGCGAAACCCTGCGCATGCAGTCCGGGTACTTCGGCATCTCGAACAATGACGCGTGGATCGACGAGGTGCTGCACGAACTAGGACTCACGTCCAAGGCAGATACCAACATGCGCGCGCTGTCCGGCGGCATGAAGCGCCGTGTGCTGGTCGCACAGGCGCTGGTGCACAAGCCGCCGGTGATCATGCTCGACGAGCCGACCGCCGGCGTCGACGTCGAGCTGCGCCAGACCTTGTGGAATTTCATCGGCCGGCTCAATCGCGAGGGCCATACCGTGGTCCTGACCACCCACTATCTCGAGGAAGCGCAGGCGCTGTGCAACCGCATCGCGATGCTGAAGTCGGGGCAGGTGGTCGCGCTCGATTCGACCGCCGCGCTGATCCGCCGCATCTCGGGCTCGCAGCTGGTGGTCCGGCTGGCCGGTGGCAGCCTGCCGGCGTCGCTGCACCCTCTGCTGTCGCACCCGGAAGAGCTGCAGCACGGGCGCCAGTACACGCTGCGCGTGAACCATCATGACGAGGTCGAGCCCATCCTGGCGACGATCCGCGAGGCAGGACTGGCGATGGAAGAGCTGCAGCTGCACCAGGCCGATCTGGAGGACGTGTTCATCCAGATCATGGGAGGCGCGCAATGACGGGCTTTCGTACCCTGCTGTACAAGGAATTGCTGCGTTTCTGGAAAGTGGCGACGCAGACACTGACCGCACCCATCGTGACCGCGATGCTGTACCTGCTGATCTTCGGCCATGTGCTGGAGGAGCATGTGCAGGTCTTCCCGGGCGTGTCGTATACCGCCTTCCTGGTGCCGGGACTGGTGATGATGAGCGTGCTGCAGAATTCGTTCGCGAATTCGTCATCGTCGCTGATCCAGTCGAAAATCACCGGCAACCTGGTGTTCGTGCTGCTGACGCCGCTGACGCACTGGGAAATGTTCGGCGCCTATGTGCTGGCGTCGATGATCCGCGGCTTCACGGTCGGGCTGGGCGTGCTGCTGATCACGGTCTGGTTTGCGAAGCTGTCGTTCGTTGCGCCGCTGTGGATCCTGGTGTTCGCGCTGCTGGGCGCGGCGATCCTTGGCACGATGGGCCTGCTGGCCGGCATCTGGGCGGAAAAATTCGACCAGCTGGCGGCTTTCCAGAACTTCCTGATCGTGCCGGCGACTTTCCTCGCCGGCGTGTTCTACTCCGTGCATTCGCTGCCGCCGTTCTGGCAGGCGGTTTCGCACGCGAACCCGTTCTTTTATATGATCGACGGCTTCCGCTATGGCTTTTTCGGCCATTCCGACGTGCCGCCGGCCACCAGCCTCGCGATCGTGACCCTGTTCTTCGTCACGTTGTCCGCGATCGCGGTCACGCTGTTAAAGCGCGGCTACAAGCTGCGCCACTGATCCACGGAATTTTTGAGCAAAGGTTGAATCGTGCTGCCCACTCCTGATCTGATCAAGAACTACATTGCCTCTGGCCTCGAATGCACCCATCTGGAAGTGGAGGGGGACGGTCAGCATTTCACCGCGCTGATCGTGTCGCCCGCGTTCGCCGGCAAGCGCCTGATCCAGCGCCACCAGTTGGTCTATGCGGCGCTGGGCGACCGCATGAAAGCCGAGATCCACGCGCTGTCGATGAAGACGCTGACGCCCGAGGAGCACCAGGGCTGATGGACAAGCTGCTGATCCGCGGCGGTCGCCGCCTGTCCGGCGAGATACCGATTTCCGGCGCGAAGAACGCCGCGCTGCCCATCCTGTGCGCCGGCCTGCTGACGGCCGACACACTGGCGCTGTCCAACGTGCCGAAGCTGCAGGACGTCGCGACGATGCAAAAGCTGTTGCGGCAGATGGGCCTGTCGGTCGAGGAAAAAGGCGGCGTGCTCGAGCTGTGCGGCCGCGATGTGGCGAAGCTGGAAGCGCCGTACGAGCTGGTGAAGACCATGCGCGCGTCCATCCTCGTGCTCGGCCCGCTGCTGGCGCGCTTCGGCGAGGCCAAGGTGTCGCTGCCCGGCGGTTGCGCGATCGGCTCGCGTCCGGTTGACCAGCACATCAAGGGGCTGCAGGCGATGGGCGCCGAGATTCGCATCGAGGGTGGCTACATCTACGCCAAGGCAAAGAAGCTCAAGGGCGCGCGCATCGTCACCGACATGATCACCGTCACCGGCACCGAGAACCTGCTGATGGCCGCGACGCTGGCCGACGGCGTGACCGTGCTGGAGAACGCCGCGCGCGAGCCCGAGGTGACCGACCTCGCCACCCTGCTGCTGGCGATGGGCGCGAAGATCGACGGCGTCGGCAGCGACCGCCTCGTGGTGACCGGCGTGCCGGCGCTGCATGGCGCCGAGCATGCCGTGGTCGCCGACCGCATCGAGACCGGCACCTTCATGTGCGCGGTCGCCGCCGCCGGTGGCGACGTGGTGCTGCGGAATACGCGCGTCGACCTGCTGGATGCCGTGGTCGACAAGCTGCGCGAAGCCGGCGTGATCCTGACCAATGGCGACGACTGGATCCGCGTGCAAATGTCGGGCCGCCCGAAGCCGGTCGGTTTCCGTACCACCGAATACCCGGGCTTCCCGACCGACATGCAGGCGCAGCTGATGGCGCTCGATTGCCTCGCCGACGGCACCAGCCGTGTCATCGAGACGATCTTCGAAAATCGCTTCATGCATGTGCAGGAACTGAACCGCCTCGGCGCATCGATCGAGATCGATGGCCACACCGCGCTCGTGCATGGCGTGCCGAAGCTGGTTGGCGCGCCGGTGATGGCGACCGACCTGCGCGCGTCCGCATCGCTGGTGATCGCCGGTCTGGCGGCCGAGGGCGAGACGCTGGTCGACCGCATCTATCACCTCGATCGCGGCTATGACCGGATGGAAGTCAAACTGTCGGCGGCAGGCGCCGACATAGAAAGAATCAAATGACGACGAAGCAGACGCTGACGCTGGCCCTGTCGAAGGGACGGATTTTCGAGGAAACGCTGCCGCTGCTCGAGGCCGCAGGCATCGTCGTGACCGAAGACCCGGAGAAGTCGCGCAAGCTGATCCTGCCGACCAGCGACCCGGCGATCCGCGTGGTCATCGTGCGCGCCTCCGACGTGCCGACCTATGTGCAGTACGGCGCGGCCGACTTCGGTGTCGCCGGCAAGGACGTGCTGCTCGAGCATGGCGGCGAAGGGCTGTACCAGCCGATCGACCTGAATATCGCGAAGTGCCGCATGTCGGTCGCGGTGCCGGCCGGTTTCGATTACCCGAGCGCCGTGCGCCAGGGCGCGCGGCTGTCGGTAGTGACCAAGTATGTGAACGTCGCGCGCGAGCACTTCGCCGCGAAAGGCGTGCATGTCGACCTGATCAAGCTGTACGGCTCGATGGAGCTCGGCCCGCTGGTCGGCCTGTCGGACGCGATCGTCGACCTGGTGTCGACCGGCAGCACGCTGCGCGCGAACAACCTCGTCGAGGTCGAGCACATCATGGACATTTCGTCGCGCCTGGTCGTGAACCGAGCAGCGCTGAAGTTGAAGCGCGAGAAGCTGCAACCCATCATCGATGCCATCGACAAGGCATCCCGTCGTGAAAAATAAAGCCATGTCCGTACAGATCCGCCAGCTTGACAGTACCGATGCCGAGTTCAATGCGAAGCTGATGGCCGTGCTCGCGTTCGAGGCCTCCGAAGACGAGGCGATCGATCGCGCGGCCGCCGCCATCCTCGCCGACGTGAAGAATCGCGGCGATGCTGCGGTACTCGAGTACACGAACAGGTTCGACCGCCTGTCCGCGAACAGCGCGGCGGCGCTGGAGATCCCGCACGCCGAATTGCAGGCGGCGCTCGCCAGCCTGCCCGACGCGCGCCGGCAGGCGCTGCAGCAGGCCGCCGACCGCGTGCGTGCCTACCACGAGCGGCAGAAGCAGGAATGCGGTTCGGACGGCTTTACCTTCACTGAAGCCGACGGCACGGTGCTGGGCCAGAAGGTCACGCCGCTCGACAAGGTCGGCATCTATGTCCCCGGTGGCAAGGCCGCGTATCCGTCGTCGGTGCTGATGAATGCGATTCCTGCGAAGGTGGCCGGCGTCGCCGAAGTGATCATGGTGGTGCCGACGCCGGATGGCGTGAAGAACCCGCTGGTGCTGGCGGCCGCGCATATCGCCGGCGTCGACCGCGTGTTCACGATCGGCGGTGCGCAGGCCGTCGGCGCGCTCGCGCACGGCACCGCGACGATTCCCCAGGTCGACAAGATCGTCGGCCCGGGCAATGCGTATGTCGCTGCGGCCAAGCGCCGCGTGTTCGGCATCGTCGGCATCGACATGATCGCCGGCCCGTCCGAGATCCTCGTGCTGGCCGATGGCAGCACCGATCCCGACTGGGTTGCGATGGACCTGTTCTCGCAGGCCGAGCATGACGAGCTCGCGCAATCGATCCTGGTCTGCCCGGATGCGGCTTATCTCGATCGTGTGCGGGACAGCGTGAACAAGCTCATCGAAGCCATGCCGCGCAAGGACGTGATCCGCACGTCGCTGACGAACCGCGGCGCGATGGTGAAGGTGCGCGACATGGACGAGGCCTGTGCGATCGCGAACCTGATCGCGGCCGAGCACCTCGAGATCTCGGCGGCCGAGCCGAACCGGTGGGCCGACAAGATCCGGCATGCGGGTGCGATGTTCCTCGGTCGCTACTCGTCCGAGTCGCTCGGCGACTACTGCGCCGGCCCGAACCATGTGCTGCCGACCTCGCGCACCGCGCGCTTCTCGTCGCCGCTGGGCGTGTATGACTTCCAGAAGCGCTCGTCGATCATCCATGTCAGCGAAGCTGGCGCGCAGACGCTGGGCAAGGTCGCCGCCGAACTGGCCTATGGCGAAGGCCTGCAGGCGCATGCGCGCTCTGCCGAGCTGCGCCTGAAGTGAGGTGACATGTCGGTAGCCAGGAACATCATTCGCGCCGATGTGCGCGCGCTGTCCGCGTACCATGTGCCGGATGCGTCCGGTTTCGTGAAGCTGGACGCGATGGAAAACCCGTACACGCTGCCGCCCGAGCTGCAGCAGAAGCTCGGCCAGCGCCTTGGCGCGCTCGCGCTGAACCGCTATCCGGTGCCGTCGTATGCGGCGCTGAAGTCGGCGATCCGCGCGCACATGGGCGTGCCGGCCGGCTTCGACGTCGTGCTCGGCAATGGCTCGGACGAGCTGATCTCGATCGTGTCGGTCGCGTGCGCGCAGCCGGGCGCGAAAGTGCTCGCGCCGCTGCCGGGATTCGTGATGTATGCAATGTCGGCACAGTTCGCCGGCCTCGGTTTTGTCGGCGTGCCGCTGAAGGCGGACCTGTCGCTGGACCGCGACGCGATGCTGGCTGCGGTGCGCGAGCATCGTCCGGCAATCACCTATCTCGCGTATCCGAACAACCCGACCGGCAACCTGTTCGACCTCGACGCGATGCTGGCCATCATCGAGGAAGTCGGCGACTCCGGCGTGGTGGTGGTCGACGAGGCTTACCAGCCGTTCGCCGGCACCAGCTTCATGTCGCGCCTGCCGGAGCATCCGAACGTGGTCGTGATGCGCACTGTGTCCAAGCTGGGCCTGGCCGGTATCCGGCTCGGCTACATGTCGGCCTCGGAAGACCTGCTGGCCGAATTCGACAAGGTGCGGCCGCCGTACAACGTGAACGTGCTGACCGAAGCGACCGCAGCCTTCGTGCTCGAGCATGCGGACGTGCTCGATGCGCAGGCCGCCGACATCTGCACCGAGCGCGCAAAACTGGCCGCTGCGCTGGCGGCAATGCCGGGCGTCGAGGTGTTCCCGTCGGCCGCCAACTTCCTGCTGCTGCGCATCGCGCGGCCGGGCCTGACCGGTACGGCCGTGTTCGAGCGGCTGCTGCAGAGGAAGGTGCTGGTGAAAAATGTCGGTAAAATGCATGCTCTGCTGGACAATTGCCTCAGGGTGACCGTGAGCACCCCGGCCGAAAACGCGCTCTTCCTCGACGCGCTGCAGTCCAGCCTGAATACCTGACCTACCCCGACATGGCCATCGAACGCAAAGCAGAAGTCGTCCGCGACACCAACGAAACCCGCATCCGGGTCGCGATCAATATCGACGGCACCGGCCAGCAGAAGCTGAATACCGGTGTGCCCTTCCTCGACCACATGCTGGACCAGATCGCGCGCCACGGGCTGATCGACCTCGACATCGAGGCCATCGGCGACCTGCATATCGACGCGCACCACACGGTGGAAGACGTCGGCATCACGCTCGGCCAGGCATTCGCGAAAGCCATTGGCGACAAGAAGGGTATTCGCCGCTATGGCCACGCCTATGTCCCGCTGGACGAGGCGCTGTCGCGCGTGGTGGTCGATTTCTCCGGTCGTCCGGGCCTCGAATTCCATGTGCCGTTCACGCGTGCCATGATCGGGCAGTTCGATGTCGACCTGACGCACGAATTCTTCCAGGGTTTTGTCAACCATGCGCAGCTGACCCTGCACATCGACAACCTGCGCGGCGTGAATGCGCACCACCAGTGCGAGACGGTGTTCAAGGCCTTTGGCCGCGCGCTGCGCATGGCCGCCGAGCTCGACCCGCGCGCTGCCGGCACGATTCCCTCGACCAAGGGCAGCCTCTGACCGACAAAGGCCGGGCGCGATCCGCCCGGCAGTAGCCACATTCATGAACAAGATTGTTGTCGTTGATTACGGTATGGGCAACCTGCGCTCGGTCGCGCAGGCGCTGCTGCATGTCGCCCCCGAGGCCGAGGTGCGCGTCACCGGCAGCCCTGACGCCATTCGCGAGGCTGACCGCATCGTGCTGCCCGGACAGGGCGCGATGCCCGACTGCATGAGCTCGCTGCGCGAATCCGGGCTGCTGGAGGCGCTGCTCGAGGCGGCGCGCAACAAGCCGCTGTTCGGCGTCTGCGTCGGCGAACAGATGATGTTCGACTGGAGCGAAGAGGGCGACGCCCACTGCCTGTCGCTGATGCCGGGCAAAGTGGTGCGTTTTCGCCTCGACGACCAGCGCCAGCCGGACGGTTCGCGCTTCAAGGTGCCGCAGATGGGCTGGAATCGCGTGCACCAGCGCGCGGCCCACCCGATGTGGGCCGGCGTGCCGGATGAGTCCTACTTTTACTTTGTCCACAGCTATTACGCGGTGCCGGACAACCCGGCGCACCTGCTGGGCGAGACGACTTATGGCGTGAATTTTTGCTGTGCCGCCGGTCGGGATAACATTTTTGCCACCCAATTCCACCCGGAAAAAAGCGCCGCCGCCGGTTTGCAGCTTTATAAAAATTTTGTACATTGGAACCCGTGACTCTTCGGATCGCGCGTCCCTTCCACCCGAACTTTCCTGACCGAATCTTCCTCCTGTAGCCATGCTGCTCATACCCGCTATCGACCTCAAGGACGGCCATTGCGTTCGCCTCAAGCAAGGTGACATGGACCAGGCCACGGTGTTCTCCGACGATCCCGCCAAAATGGCCCGGCTCTGGCTGGAGCAGGGCGCACGCCGCCTGCATCTGGTCGACCTGAACGGCGCCTTCGCCGGCAAGCCGAAGAACGAGCCGGCCATCAAATCCATCCTCGCCGCCGTGCGCGAGTATGCCGAGGAGCAGGGCATCGACGAGATCCCCGTGCAGCTTGGCGGTGGCATCCGCGACCTCGACACCATCGAGCGCTTCCTCGACGACGGCATTTCGTACGTGATCATCGGCACGGCCGCGGTGAAGAACCCGGGCTTCCTGCACGATGCGTGCGGTGCGTTCCCGGGCCAGATCATCGTCGGCCTCGATGCGAAGGACGGCAAGGTGGCGACCGACGGCTGGAGCAAGCTCTCCGGCCACGAGGTGATCGACCTGGCAAAGAAATTCGAAGACTACGGCTGCGAGGCCATCGTCTACACCGACATCGGCCGCGACGGCATGATGAAGGGCGTGAACATCGAAGCGACCGTGAAGCTCGCGCAGAGCATGACGATCCCCGTGATCGCCTCCGGCGGCGTGCACACGATCAAAGATGTCGAGGCGCTGTGCGCGGTGCAAGACGAGGGCATCGAGGGTGTGATCTGCGGCCGTTCGATCTACGAAGGCACGCTGAACCTGCGCGAGGCGCAGGTTCGCGCCGACGAACTGACCGGCGAGACCGACGAAGACTGACATGACGCTGGCCAAACGCATCATCCCCTGCCTCGACGTGACCGCGGGGCGGGTGGTCAAGGGCGTCAATTTCGTCGAGCTGCGCGACGCCGGGGATCCGGTCGAGATCGCGCGCCGCTATGACGAGCAGGGCGCCGACGAGATCACTTTCCTCGACATCACCGCGTCCTCGGACGACCGCGACCTGATCCTGCACATCATCGAGGACGTCGCGTCGCAGGTGTTCATTCCGCTGACCGTGGGCGGTGGCGTGCGCGTCGTCGATGACGTGCGCCGGCTGCTGAACGCAGGCGCGGACAAGGTCAGCATCAATACGTCGGCGGTGACCAATCCGCAGCTGGTCGCCGATGCGGCCGGCAAGTACGGTTCGCAGTGCATTGTCGTCGCGATCGATGCCAAGCGTACGGCTGACGGTCGCTGGGAAGTGTTCACGCACGGCGGTCGCAAGGCGACCGGCCTCGATGCGATCGAATGGGCGCGCAAGATGCAGGCGCTCGGCGCCGGCGAGATCCTGCTGACCAGCATGGACCGTGACGGTACCAAGGTCGGCTTCGACCTGCCGCTGACGCGCGCGGTGTCCGATGCGGTATCGATCCCGGTGATCGCTTCCGGTGGCGTGGGCGGCCTGCAGGACCTGGCCGACGGCGTCATCGAAGGCCACGCCGACGCCGTGCTCGCTGCCAGCATCTTTCACTACGGGCAGCACACGGTGCAGGAAGCGAAGGCGTTCATGGCTGCGCAAGGCATACCGATGAGGCTCGCATGATCGCGAAGTCCAAATGGCTGAACCGGATCAAATGGGACGAAAACGGCCTCGTGCCAGTGATCGCCCAGGAAGTCGGCAGCAATGACGTGCTGATGTTCGCGTGGATGAACCGCGAGGCGCTCGCGCGCACCGCGGAGCTCGGCCAGGCGGTGTACTGGAGCCGTTCGCGCAAGAAGCTCTGGCACAAGGGCGAGGAGTCCGGCCATTTCCAGCAGGTGCACGAGATCCGCATCGACTGTGACGAGGACGTCGTGTTGCTGAAGGTGGAGCAGGTCGGCGGGCTGGCCTGCCATACCGGCCGCCACAGCTGCTTCTTCAACAAGTTCGTGGACGGCAGCGAGCCGGACTGGGCCGAGGCCGAGCCGGTGCTGAAGGATCCGGACGACATCTACAAAAAATAAGATGAGCGATATCCTGCAACGCCTCGCCGAAGTGATCGAGATGCGCAAGCCGGCAGCCGGCGGCGATCCTGACAAATCCTATATCGCGCGCCTGTTCCAGAAGGGTGACGATGCCATCCTGAAGAAGGTCGGCGAAGAGGCGACCGAGTCGGTGATGGCCGCGAAGGACGTGCGCCACGGCGCCGATCCTGCCACGCTGGTCTACGAGTGCGCGGACCTTTGGTTCCATTCGCTGATCATGCTCGCGCAGTTCGGCCTGACGCCGCAGCAGGTGCTCGATGAGCTGGCCCGCCGCGAGGGGCTCTCGGGCATCGAGGAAAAGGCCAACCGCAAGCTGCAGTCGCGGGAGCAGGACGAAGCGGGGAAATAAGAGCGGCGGTCAGCTGTTCCGGTGCGAGCCGGGGCGCGATCCGACGGCAGTGCCACCGAGGCCATCGTGAATGGCGAGGATTCCGGAGACAATTTTGGACAACTGCATTTTTTGCAAGATCGCGTCCGGCGCGATCCCGGCGAAGAAGGTCTACGAGGACGACGACCTGATCGCTTTCCACGACATCAATCCGGCCGCGCCGGTGCATCTGCTGCTGGTGCCGCGCGAGCACATTGCGACGCTCGCCGATTGCGATGACAGGCATCAGGCTTTGTTGGGTAGAATGCTGCTGCTCGCGCCAAAGCTGGCTCAGGAACAGGGTGGTGGATACCAGAATAATGCCGACGGCCCAGCCGGCGGCTTCAAAACCCTCTTCAACACCGGTCCTGACGGCGGCCAAGAGGTGTACCATCTGCATTTGCATGTCATGGGCGGACCTCGCCCGTGGCGCGGACAGCGTTGACACGACGCTAATCGGAGAATTGGGCCTTCGGGTCCGGCTAGGAGAAGACAATGGGTTCGTTCAGTATTTGGCACTGGGTTATCGTGCTGGTGATTATCATGCTGGTGTTTGGCACGAAGAAGATCGGCAATATCGGTTCCGACCTCGGCAAGGCCGTCAAGGGCTTCAAGGACGGCGTCAAGGGTTCCGACGAGCCGGCAGCGCCTGCACAGCAAGTGGCCGACAAGTCGACCATCGACGTCGAAGCCAAGGAAAAGTCCAAGAGCTGATCCTGCTCTCCGCCTGCAGCGGGCATGAATTCCATGCCCGCGTCGCCCTCTCGAATCATTTCCCCACATGATTGACCTTGGTCTCTCCAAACTCGCGCTGATCGGTGCGGTCGCGCTGGTCGTGATCGGACCGGAGAAGCTGCCGACGGTCGCCCGCATGGCCGGCACGCTGTTCGGCCGTGCGCAGCGTTACATCAATAACGTCAAGGCCGAGGTAAATCGCGAAATGCAGATGGATGAGCTGCGCAAGATGCACACGAACATCGTGGACGCGGCCACCAAGCTCAACCAGACCGTCAGCGAGCAGGTCGGCGAGGTTGGCAAGGAAGTCGAGGAGGCGGGCAAGGAGCTCGGCGATTCGCTGTCCGAGGCCAGTGACGCCTTCGAAGGCGGTCACGATTACCGGCGTGTTCCCTCGCAGTGGGAGCTGGATGCGAAGCGGCGCGATTTCCGCAAGAAAAAACTGTCCCACACCAGCGGGCTGCCGACCTGGTACAAGCGCGAGAGCGGCCGCAAGACCCGTGTGATGTCGGGTGCGGCGCGCGTGGCGCGTTACCGTCCCAAATCCGGCAAGTCCGTGACGTTCTTCAACTGATCCCATGTCCGACGACAAGCCGTCCGGTATCCAGGAAAACTTCATCTCCCACCTGATCGAACTGCGCACCCGGCTGGTGCGTGCTTCCGCGGTGGTGCTGGTGGTGTTCATCGTCCTGTTCGCGATCTGGCCGGGTGCGGCCGCGATCTATGATTTCATGGCGCAGCCGATGCTGCAGGCGCTGCCCGCCGGTTCGAAGATGATCGCCACCGGCGTGATCACGCCGTTCATGGTGCCGATGAAGGTGACGATGGCGGTGGCGCTGATCGTGTCGCTGCCGTGGGTGCTGTACCAGGGCTGGGCCTTCGTGGCGCCGGGGCTGTACACGCATGAAAAGCGGCTGGTGGCGCCGCTGATCATTTCGTCGACGGCGCTGTTCGTGATCGGCGTCGCGTTCTGCTATTTCCTCGTCTTCGGTACGGTGTTCAAATTCATCAGCGAGTTTGCGCCGAAGTCGATCACGGTCGCGCCGGACATCGAGAACTACCTCGATTTCGTGCTGATGATGTGCCTGGCCTTCGGCCTGACCTTCGAAGTGCCGGTGGTGGTGATCGTGCTGGTCCGCCTCGGCATCGTGTCGGTCGAGAAGCTCAAGGCAATCCGCCCGTATGTGATCGTTGGTGCTTTCGTGGTGGCTGCGGTCGTCACGCCGCCGGACATCATGAGCCAGCTGTTCCTTGCGGTGCCGCTGTGCCTGCTTTATGAAGTCGGGCTGCTGCTTGCGCCGCTGTTCGTGAAGGTCACGCAGTCGCCGGAAGAGACGACCGGCTCGGCCTGATCGTTGTAGCGGCGCGGCTCAGGGCGTCGGTTCGGCGCCGCGCAGCCATTTCACCAGCGGCATGCCGGCGAAGAAGTCGGCCAGCAGCAGCGCCGGCAGCTGGCCGGAGCCGACACGGCTGACCGCCATTTCCCGCCACACCAGGAAGCTTTTCAGCTTGATCTGCTCGATGTGGGGTGTGTCCGCATCGAAGCCTTTGGGCGGTCGCACGAGGCTGTCTTCCGGGCTCAGCCCGCCGAAGCGCTCATTCAATTCCCTGTCCTTCAGCAGCTTTTCGAAGCCGGCCGTGTCCGCGACGATATGGTGGCGGATTGCACGCAGCCGGTCTGTCGGCGGCATGTATTCGCCGCAGGCCGTCAGCAGCTTGCCGTTGGCGTCGATATGAAAATAATAGGCGGGGCCGCCGCCCTGGCTCGGCTTTTTCAGGCCGCTTGCCGTGATCGATGCCGAGAAGGTGGTCTTGTACGGATCGCGGTCACGCGCGAAGCGCAGGTCGCGATTGATGCGGAACAACGCGCGCTTCGGGTTGCATGCGGCGACTGCCGGATCGAACTTCGCGATGTCGGTGATCAGCGCGGTGACGAGTTCAAGGAATTCCGCGCGCAGGATGTCATAGCGCGGCTTGTTCATCACGAACCATGCGCGATTGTTGTTCTCCGCCAGTTCGAGCAGGAAGCGGCTCAGGTCGCGCAGGTGCACGATGCTTACTCCGTATCCTGTTGCGGCATTTGCTTCATCCGCGGACGCCGCCCGACGACAACGCTGAGGTGCGTCTCCTGCGATTTGCGCAGCACGACCAGGTTCACTTTCTCGCCCGGCGTCAGTTGCGCGACCAGGTTCAGCATCGCGACCGTATCGGTGACGGGCTGGCCGCCGACCGCCAGCAGGATGTCACCGGGCCTGACGCCGGCCTTGTCCGCCGGGCCGCCCTTGAGCACGCCGGCGATGATGGTGCCCGAACTTTTCTGCAGTCCGAAGCTGTCGGCGAGCTCCGGCGTGATGTCCTGCGGCTCGACGCCGATCCAGCCGCGCACCACCTGCCCGTTGCGGATGATGGATTCCATCACGGTCTTGACCGTGCTCACCGGGATCGCAAAGCCGATGCCGAGCGAACCACCGCTGCGCGAGTAGATCGCGGTATTGATGCCGAGGAGGTGCCCGTTGATATCCACCAGCGCGCCACCGGAGTTGCCCGGGTTGATCGCGGCATCGGTCTGGATGAAGTTCTCGAAGGTGTTGATGCCGAGGTGGTTGCGGCCCAACGCCGAGACAATGCCCATCGTCACGGTCTGGCCGACCCCGAACGGGTTGCCGATCGCGAGCACGACATCGCCGACCTTGGCGTTGTCGACGCGTGCAAGGGTGATCGACGGCAGCTCCTTCAGGTTGACCTTGATGACGGCGAGATCCGTCTCGGGGTCGGTGCCAACCAGCCGGGCCGGTATCTTGCGGCCGTCAGCCAGCGCGACCTCGATTTCGTCGGCAGCTTCGATCACATGGTTGTTGGTGAGGATGTAGCCGTCGGGACTGACGATCACGCCGGAGCCGAGGCTGAACTGGCGCTCGTCTTGCGCGCCGAAGTTGTCGCCGAAGAAGCGACGGAACAGCGGGTCATCGCCGAACGGATGCGGTTGCTGCTTTGCGGCCTTGGTCGTGAAGATGTTCACCACCGCCGGCATCGCGCGCTGCGATGCCGCGCGGTAGGTGTTCTGTGCCGACGTCGAGGAGCCATCGGCCTCGCGCACCGGCACCGTGGTGGATTGCAGCTGTACGCTGGCCGGGGCGCGTGCCAGCCACTCCGGTTTCAGGGTCGCTACAATGAACCACAAGGCAAGCGCAACGGTGACGGTTTGCGCGAACAATAACCACAGACGACGCATGACGGGATAGGACAATGGGCGAAAAGGCCGGGAATGGCGCGCTGCGCGATGCAATCGAAAAACACCTCGCCAGCACGCTTGATATTAACCGTTTTCGGGATTACTGCCCAAACGGGCTGCAGGTGGAAGGGCGGGCCGAGATCCGCCGTGTGGTCAGCGGCGTGACTGCCAACCTCGCGCTGCTGGAGGCTGCCGTCGCGCTGCAGGCCGACATGGTGCTGGTGCATCACGGCTACTTCTGGCGCGGCGAGGATCCGCGCGTGGTCGGTCCCAGGCAGCGCCGGCTCAAGCTGCTGCTCGAGAACGATATCAACCTGTTCGCATACCACCTGCCGCTGGATGCGCATCCGGAGCTCGGCAATAACGCCCGGCTGGCGCAAGTGCTGGGCCTTGAGCCTGACGGCCGTTTTGGCGAGCAGGATCTTGGCTGGCTGGGCATGTCGCCGGCAAGAACTGTCGGCGAGCTGGCCGAGCGGGTGGGTCGTGCGCTGGGGCGTGCGCCGCTGGTAATCGGCGATGCGGATCAGCCGATTGCGCGCATCGGCTGGTGCACGGGGGCTGCGCAGAATGCGATGGATGCGGCGATCAATGCGGGTGCGACGGCCTACCTGAGCGGAGAAATCTCCGAGCAGACCGTACACCTTGCGCGCGAAGCCGGTGTGGCCTATCTCGCCTGCGGTCATCATGCGACCGAACGCTACGGCGTGCAGGCCGTCGGCGACCATCTGGCGCGGGAGTTTGGCCTCGCGCACAGCTTCGTCGATATCCAGAACCCTGTATGAGTTTGCGGGGTCGATGAATTGCCGGCGCCGCCAGGAATCGCCGCCACGGGCCGACCACGTTCAGGCGCCGGCCGGAACTAAGCGAAAAGAATCTGTACCGAGGATGCGTTTGTTCACGGATCAGGTTCGCTTTGATGTTATCGCTCAGGGGGTCGAAGGTCTGCAGGGTCATGGTCGTCGAAGACGATGTGGTCACTCGCAGGCTGCTATGCAATGCGATCGAGCTCGAGCCCTCGCTGGAATTGAGCGCCGCCTTTGGCAGCGTGATCGATGCGCAGGCCTATCTCGAGCGCATGCCGATCGATTTGCTGTTGACGGATCTCGGACTGCCGGATGGCTCTGGCCTGACCGTGATCCGCAGCTGCCACCGGCTGTCGCCGCAGGCTGACATCATGGTGATCACGCTGTCGAGCGACGAGGACCAGATCCTCGCCTGTATCGAGGCCGGCGCGTCGGGCTATGTGCTGAAGGAATCCGGGCATATCAACATCCTTCGCGCCATCCTCGAATTGCGAGCCGGCGGTTCGCCGATAAGTCCCGTGATCGCGCGCAAGGTGCTTGCGCGCATGCGAAAATACGCAGCCACTCGACCGGAGGTTCCTGCGCCCGATGACGCGATGCTCACGCGTCGGGAGTCGGCCATCCTCGAGCTGATTTCCCGCGGAGGGACTTACGCGAAGGTCGCGCAGGCCTTGGGTTTGTCGGTGGGCACGGTACAGACGCACGTCAAGCACATCTACGCAAAGCTGTCCGTGCATTCGCGCACCGAGGCCATCATCGAAGCGCAGCGCCGCGGGCTCATATCTTCCGAGTCGTTGCGGATCTCCGGACGAGATTCCGGCTGACCTGCGATCCAGCCGCCGGGGCATGCCAATTTGGCAAATTCGCCCCTGCTGCAGTGCCTTGGCCCACCGCGGATAAGGCGATCCCCAACGCAAATCGTCATTCACCACCCCGCGCCTGCTTACTATTCAGTGACGCCTTCGATATAATGTAGGGTTGCAGGAAGTTCCAAAAAATTAGCACTTTATTGATTGGGGTTGTCATGAGTGACGAAAATCAGGTCGACTCGGGTCGACGCGGCCTGCTGGTTGCGACCTGTGCGGCAGGTGGTGTGGCGGGGCTGGCTGCGGCCGGTGCCTTTGTGTCAACTTTCGAGCCGTCCGAGCGCGCAAAAGCAGCCGGCGCTCCCGTCGAGATCGACATTGGCGACCTCAAGACCGGCGAGATGAAGACGGTCGAATGGCGCGGCAAGCCGGTGTGGGTCATCAAGCGCACGCCGGAAATGGTCGCGTCGCTGAAGAAGACGGATGACAAGGTTGCCGACCCCAAGTCGGAGCGCAATCCGGACGATCTGACGCCGGAATACGCGCGCAACGAGCATCGTTCGATCAAGCCGGAAATTCTGGTCGCCGTGGGCATCTGCTCGCATCTCGGCTGCTCGCCGACCACCAAATTCCAGACCGGCGCCCAGCCTTCGCTGCCCGATGACTGGCAGGGCGGCTTCCTGTGCCCGTGCCACGGCTCGACCTTCGACCTGGCCGGCCGCGTGTTCAAGAACGTGCCGGCACCGGACAACCTTCAGGTTCCGCGTCACATGTACGTCAGCGATACCCGCATCGTGATTGGCAAAGACGAGAAAGGCGAGGCTTGACCATGGCATTCGTTGAGAAAAAACTGCCGGCCGATGCGCCGGCTGCGCAGAAGGCGCTGGCGTGGGTCGATTCCCGCTTCCCGCTGACCAAGCTGTGGAATGACCAGTGGGGCAAGTACTACGCGCCGAAGAACTTCAACCTGTTCTACCTGTTCGGCTCGCTGGCTGCGCTGGTGCTGGTGATCCAGATCGTCACCGGCATTTTCCTCGTGATGAACTACAAGCCGGATGCAAACCTCGCGTTTGCCTCGGTCGAGTACATCATGCGCGAAGTGCCGTGGGGCTGGCTGGTGCGCTACATGCACTCGACCGGCGCGTCGGCCTTCTTCATCGTGGTCTACCTGCACATGCTGCGGGGCCTGCTGTACGGTTCGTACCGCAAGCCGCGCGAGCTGATCTGGCTGTTCGGCGTCGGCATCTTCCTGTGCCTGATGGCCGAGGCCTTCTTCGGCTACCTGCTGCCGTGGGGTCAGATGTCGTACTGGGGCGCCCAGGTGATCGTGAACCTGTTCGGCGCGATCCCGTTCATCGGTCCGGACCTGTCGCTGTGGATTCGTGGTGACTATGTGGTCTCCGATGCGACGCTGAACCGCTTCTTCGCTTTCCATGTGATCGCGATTCCGCTGGTGCTGCTCGGCCTCGTGGTCGCGCACCTGATCGCGCTGCACGAAGTGGGTTCGAACAACCCGGACGGCATCGAAGTCAAGGACAACCTTGGTCCGGATGGTCATGGCGTTGACGCCATCCCGTCGCACCCGTACTACACGACCAAGGACATCTTCGGCGTGGCCTGCTTCCTGTTCATCTTCAGCGCGGTGATCTTCTTCGCGCCGGAGTTCGGCGGCTACTTCCTGGAGTACAACAACTTCATTCCGGCCGATCCGTTGAAGACTCCGTCGCACATTGCGCCGGTCTGGTACTTCACGCCGTTCTACTCGATCCTGCGTGCGACCACCTCGCAGTTCATGTACGCGCTGATCGTCGGTGTCCTCGCCTATGGCGCGCTGATCGCGCTCAAGACCCGGCTGCCGAGCAAGGTCAAGCAGGCGGTGATGGCCGCGGCGGTGGTGATCGCCGTGCTGATGCTGGTGTTCGATGCGAAGTTCTGGGGCGTCGTGCTGATGGGTGTGTCGGTGATGATCCTCGCGGCAATGCCGTGGATCGACCATTCGCCGGTGAAGTCGATTCGCTACCGTCCGGACTGGCACAAGTGGGTCTACGTGGTCTTCGGGATCGCGTTCCTGGTCCTCGGCTATCTGGGCGTGCAGGCGCCGACGGCTGGCCGCACTCTGGTCGCGCAGATCGGCACCTTTATCTATTTCGGCTTCTTCCTGCTGATGCCGTGGTGGAGCAAGATGGGCACCTTCAAGCCTGTCCCGACCCGCGTGAACTTCAAGCCGCACTGAGTCGCAAAGGAATACAACAATGAAACTCCTGAAAAAACTGCTGGCGGCACTGGCACTGGTTCCAGTGCTGGCCGTGGCATCCGAAGGCGGCTTCCCGCTCGACAGCGCGCCGGATCGCAGCGCTGACCTGTCGGCACTGCAAAACGGTGCGCGTCTGTTCGTCAACTATTGCCTGAATTGTCACTCGGCTTCGCTGGTTCGCCACAATCGTTTGCGCGATATCGGCCTGTCGGAAGACCAGATCCGCGAAAATCTGCTGTTCACCAGCGACAAGGTGGGTGACCTGATGAAGGCCACGATGCCCGAGAAAGACGCGAAGGAATGGTTCGGCGGCGTCCCGCCGGACCTGTCGGTGATCATCCGCGCCAAGGCGTCGGGTGCCGGCAGCGGTGCGGACTATGTCTATACCTACCTGCGTACCTACCATCAGGATGAAACCCGCCCGACCGGCTGGAACAACCTGGCCTTCCCGGGCGTCGGCATGCCGAACGTGCTGTGGGAGTTGCAGGGCGTGCGCAAGGCGAAGTTCGTCGAAGAGAAAGATCCGCACAACGAGGGCAAGACCGTGCACACGTTCGCAGGTTTCGAACAGGTCACGCCGGGCAAGCTGAACGCAGCGGAGTTCGACTCGCAAGTCGCGGACCTCGTCGCTTTCATGGGCTGGATGGCCGAGCCGGTCAAGGCAAAGCGCGAGGCGCTGGGCGTCTGGGTGCTGATGTTCCTGGGCCTGCTGGTGCTGCTGACCTGGCGTCTGAATGCATCGTTCTGGCGGGAAGTGAAATAAGTAGGACTGCTCTGTCAGTGCGGTCAGGATTAGAAGTCCTGAGGGCCGCCTGACAGCGCGGAAATCTGTTTGCGGGGTGAGGCGGCTGTCGTCTCACCCCATTTGTTTCAAGGGACTGCAATCATGATGGTTCTCTATTCGGGCACGACCTGCCCGTTCTCGCAACGCTGCCGCCTGGTCCTGTTCGAAAAGGGCATGGACTTCGAGATCCGCGATGTGGACCTGTTCAACAAGCCCGAGGACATCTCGACGATGAATCCTTACGGACAAGTGCCTATCCTGGTCGAGCGCGAGCTGGTGCTGTACGAGTCGAACATCATCAATGAATACATTGACGAGCGTTTTCCTCATCCGCAGCTGATGCCGGCCGATCCGCTGATGCGTGCGCGTGCTCGCCTGATGCTGTTCAATTTCGAGAAAGAGCTGTTCATTCACGTGCACACGCTCGAGAACGAAAAGTCGCGTGCGGCAGAGAAGGCGCACGAGAAGGCCCGGATCGAGATTCGCGATCGCCTGACGCAGCTCGCGCCGCTCTTCCTGAAGAACAAGTACATGCTCGGCGACGAGTTCTCGATGCTCGACGTGGCCATCGCGCCGTTGCTGTGGCGACTCGACCACTACGGTATCGAACTGTCGAAGACGGCCGCGCCGCTGATGAAGTATGCTGAACGAATCTTCTCGCGTCCGGCTTACATCGAAGCGCTGACACCCTCCGAAAAGGTCATGCGCCGCTGATCGCGGCCCGCCATCCGATGAACGAAATTTCCACCAAGCCCTACCTGCTGCGCGCGCTGTACGAATGGTGCACCGATAACGGTTTTACGCCGTATGTCGTTGTGTCGGTCGATGCGTCCACGCGGGTGCCGATGGAGTTCGTGAAGAATGGCGAGATCGTGCTGAACATCAGCTTCGAGGCGACCGGCAACCTGAAGATGGACAACGAGATGATCACCTTCAAGGCTCGGTTTGGCGGTATCGCGCGGGAAATCGAAATCCCGGTCGATAACGTCAGCGCGATTTACGCACGCGAGAACGGCCAGGGAATGGCCTTCGAAGTGGCGCGTCGTGAGGCTGGCGCAGCCTCGCCGCGGGACGCCGAGGCGGTCGGTACGGAAGAGAAAGGACCTCAGTTGGCATCGGTCCCTTCTGTTATCGATTCGCCGGTCGACGAGGGCAGGCCGGGCGAAGATGACGTGCCCGAGCCACCGAAGCCGGGCGGCCGCCCGCGCCTGACGCGAATCAAATAACGTATAATCGCGCCTCGTTGCCGGCTTAGCTCATCAGGTAGAGCACTTGATTTGTAATCATGGGGTGGCGGGTTCGAGTCCTGCAGCCGGCACCAGAGAATAGAGCGGTTTGCGTCTGATCGGGCGCAAACCGTTTTTCATTTTCTGGCCGATGAAAGCTGCCTGTGCTGCTTCAGTACTTCAAAGCGGTCATTCGAAGCCGGATCTCTCTCCTGTCCAGCGCCTAACTTTCTGCACACCGCCCGCGTCGTGCGTGGCCGTATGACGCATCGCGGTCGTCTAACGGATGACACATGAATATGTGAAAGAATTGCTCAGTGCAGACGCGATCGCGGTTTCGGAGCAATTCGCAAAGACTGTCGTCGTAACGATCCCCGAACCGATTCAGGCTGCAGTCTCTTTCCGCATTCCTTCAGGATCTGAACATGCCAACAAATGAAGAGAACCACTGGGCAAAGTTATCGACGCAATGGAGCTTTGTGGAACCACCGCTTCGGCCTACGGCAGCGTCGATCAGTGCCATGCGCGAAATTCTTAACGGTCATGACGACCATATTCTCGTACTTGGCGTCACGCGGGAGCTGGTGGCGGCTTTCGGCAAGGTCACGGCCGTCGAAAAAAATGCGGCGGTCATACGCCAGCACTGGCCGGAGGTGTCCGGCGCAGGCAAAACCTGTCTCCATGAAGACTGGCTGAATCTGGACTCCGGCGGCGAACAGGTATTTACCGCCGTCATTGGCGACGGAAGCCTGAACAACGTCAGCTATCCCGATCAGTTGCTGCGATTGCAGGAAGTCCTGCAGCAAATCACCGTACCCTCCGCCAAATTCGCCTGCAGGGTATATCTGCGGCCGGACCTGCCAGTGGGCGACGAAGAAATCATTGGCAGCGCCGAGCAGGGCAAGATCAATTTCAGCGCGTTGAAAATGCTGCTGGCAATGGCCATCGCCGGCAGGTCGCAGCCCAACGTACCGGTAATGTCCATTCTTCACGAGTTCAACCGATTGTTCCCGGACCGGCCGGCCCTGTCGCGCAAGTCCGGCTGGCCGCTTGCAGCCATCGAGACGATCGATTCCTATCAGGACTCCCCACTGGTATATGCATTCCCGAACCGTGCGGAATTGCTGGCCTGTCTGTCTCCATTCTGGCCAGACATCGAATTCGTGATGACCGACGGTTACCCACTGGCAGATTGTTGCCCGTTGGTAATTTTATCGAAAACCTGGTCGAAGGCTGACGGGTCATTTGGTATAGTCGCGCGCTGATCTTCAACACTAGCGTCATTCATGAACAAATCACTGATCGCAAGTCTGGTCGCCAGCACCATTTTCGTTGCGGCATCTTCCGCATACGCTGATGGTCACGCTCGCTGGGAGGGCGTGTACGGCGGACTAATGGGTGCGCATGCATCCGGCAAGACAACGTGGAGCGGCTCCGGCCTGCATGATGCCGATGGTTTAGGGCTCTCTGGCACGAGTCTCGACGGATTCTCGTCCGGGTCCGATCGCAGCGCCACGGCCGGTGGCCTGTTTTTGGGATTCAATCGCGCGGTGGGCAGTGCATTGCTGGGTGCCGAGATCGACTATCTCCGCCTGAACCAGGCAAACACGGTACAACTCGATGGCTCTGAAGGCTACATCCGCATGCAATCCAGCCTGAAAGGCGTCGGCTCCGTCCGGCTGCGGGCGGGCATTGCGAGGGATAAGGCCTTGTTCTTCACCACGGCAGGCTTGGCATGGGCCGACAGCGCCAGCTTCAGGGACGTGAACAACTTCTTCGGAACAGAACAGCAGCTCAAGCTTGGAACGAGCTTCGGATGGGCTGCCGGTGCCGGTCTCGAGTATGCGCTCTCTGAGCGCCTGGCCCTTCGCATCGAGTACCTGCACTACGATTTTGGCAATCAATCCAAATCATATTCGAACTCGTTCATCACCTCGGAGCGAGCAAACGTGAGCTTGAACAGCAAGCTGGACGTCGGCCGGATCGGCTTGTCCTACGCATTCAAGTAAGGCGACATCCGGTTCTTTTGGCAGCCGCACGCTTTTGGCCCCGGTAACCAACGCTGCATTCGACTGGCCTCCGTCGTATGACGGAGGCCAGTCCGCTTTATTCCTCCTCTCGGATACCTTGCTCAAATCCGAGCGCCTGACGCCTGAGGCGCTGCGCGCCTTGCAGGATGAACAGTTATCGCTGCTTCTCAGGCACCATTTCACCTACACCCCTTCTTTCGTCCAGCGCGCCAAACGAGCTGGCTTGCGCAAGCACTCGCTGAGCCTTTCGAATCTCTCCGCGCTGCCGGTACTGAAACGGAAAGACATCCAGACACTCGGCAACAGTTTCTTCTCGACGCACATTCCGGCTTCCCATCTGCCGGCTGACTGGGTGCAGACATCGGGATCGACCGGGCAGCCCGTCCGGATCAAAAAAACGCAGGCCAATGCACTTTTCTGGTCCGCCCTTACCTTGCGCGACCATCAATGGAATCGTCGGGATCCGGGCAACAAGCTGGCGGCCATTCGCCCGCAGATTGATCAGCTTATCGAGTTGCCGGATTGGGGGCCGCCGGTGTCGGACAGGTGTCGTACCGGGACCGCACTGGGCATTCCGGGCAAGACCGATCTCGAGCGCCAACTGCAGCTGTTGCTGGACTTCCAGCCTGACATCCTGGTGATCTATCCCAGCAACCTTCAGGGTTTGCTTGATCTGGCCTCCCGCAACAATGTGGCTTTGCCTTTCCTGAAGCATCTACGCACTGTCGGCGAAACGACCAGCGAAAAACTCCGAGCCGCTGCACGTCAGTTGACAGGTCTCGAGCTGGAAGATGCCTACTCATCGCAGGAAGCCGGCATGATCGCTATCCAGTGCCCGCATAGCGGCCTGTATCACATCATGTCGGAGGCACTGATCGTCGAGATCGTCGATGAGGCGGGGAATCCTTGCCGGGAAGGTCAGGCAGGTCGAGTACTGATAACCGACCTCCACAATTTTGCCTCTCCCCTTGTTCGATACGAAATCGGCGATTATGCCGAAGCAGGCGGCGAATGCTCCTGCGGTCGAGGTCTTCCGTCCCTGAGAAAAATTCTCGGGCGAGAACGAAACCTGATTGTGAAGCCGGACAATACGCGGCACTGGCCCGTGTTCGGATTTCATGAATTTTCCAAAATCCGCTCCGTCCTCCAGTACCAGTTTATCCAGCATGATGTGCACCGCCTGGAAATGAGGGTGCACACGGACAGTCCGCTCAATGCAGCTGAAAAATCAGAGTTGAGGGAGATTGTTCTGCGTCATCTGGATGCGCCTTTCACGCTGGAGATCACCGAATCCGCGTCGCCGCTCACGGCAAATGCCAATGGAAAATTCGAGGAATTCATCTCCCTGGTTCAAACCTGACTGACAGTTTGAAAGCGCGATGATATTCCGGACCATCGGAGTCTCATCGAACCAGGATACGGAGGTGGACGGCCATCGAATATAGACACACCGACGGGTGGTGTCATTGGGTCAGGAGTGTCTCTGCATCGAATTGGCCGTCTCTGGCACTCGGAACGGGATGTGGTTTGCAAGCGAGATGCGTGCTACCCGCCGGTAGGAAAAGCCCAAAACAATTTTGGGCTGTTTCATGTCTGCCGATCGCTATTCGGCGTCCGGCTGTTTCGAAGGATGTGCCGCAGCGATGGCTTCGTTTGCCTCGCACTCCGCGTGAATGGCCCGCAGTGTGGGATACGGCGTGGTGTCGACACCGAAACGCGATGCGCTGAACATCTGCGGCACGAGCGCGCAATCGGCCATGGTTGGTTGGTCACCGTAGCAGAATTTGCCGCGAGTTTCGGAGCGCGAGAGCTCTGTCTCCAGCGCTTGCAAACCCAGTCCGAGCCAGTGCTTCAGCCAGCCCAGCTTGTTGTCCTCCGAAACGCCGAGCTGGCCTGTCAGGTATTTCAACACGCGTAAATTCTGCAACGGGTGTATGTCGCAGGCGATTGCCAGTGCCAGCTGGCGAACGCGCGCGCGTCCCTTTGCGGTGTCCGGCATCAGCGGCACCTCCGGGAACCTCTCGTCAAGATATTCGATAATGGCCAGCGACTGGCTCACCTGAAAGCCATCGTCGTCCAGCAGCGGGACCAGCTGTTGCGGATTCATGGTGCGAAAGGCTTCAGTGAATTGCATGCCGCCTTCACGCAGCAGGTGTACCGACGCGTAGTCATAAGGCAGGCCCTTGAGGTTGAGCGCGATACGCACTCGGTAGGCTGCCGAGCTGCGGAAATAGCTGTAGAGCTTCAGTTGATCATCGGCGCTGGCATTCATTCAGACTCCTTGGATATCGATCAAAATTGCAGGCCAACCGCCATGGGACTGAGGTGCGGTTTGGCTGTGGCTGCGGGAGCCGGCAGTGTACTGGCGTTTTCGACCGGATGTTTCGGAACGCAATAGCCTCAGGGTGATTCGGCAATGATTGATTAATGCTTTTCAGCAGGTCGAAAAAAAGCCCGATCAAAGATCGGGCTGGCTGGTACCGGCTGGCGAAGCTCAGCAGCATTTCGCGATGCGGCCATTGCCGCCGTAACGCGCATCCTGACGCTCCCTGAAGAACTCTTCGTAGGTCATCACCGGCTTGTCAGGGTGATTTTGCTGCATGTGGTTCAGGTAGTTGTCGTAATCGGGCAGGCCGACCATCAGCCTCGCGGTCTGCCCGAGATACGCGCCGAGTTTGCCTAGCACGATGGCCTCTGTGCTCGGTTCAGGCCGACGCGGCGCCGAGCGGAGCGGCCTCGGCTTCCTTGGTGGTCGGATTGTCCGCACGAAGTGCCTGCAGGCAGGCACGAACGCTGAAGAACAGGATCGACAACACGACGGAAATGAAGATCGCCGCCAGCGTTGCATCGATGTAGTCATTCATGATGATCTGCTTCATCTGCAGCGCGGATTTTGCCGGGGCAAGCACTTCACCGTTGGCCAGTGCGGTTTCGAATTTCTTCGCATGCGCGAGGAAGCCGATCCGCGGGTTCTCATGGAACAGCTTCTGGTAGCCGGCGGTCAGCGTGCAGACCAGCAGCCATGATGTCGGCAGCAGGGTGACCCACGCAAATTTCTCGCGCTTCATCTTGAACAGCACCACGGTCGCGAGCAGCAATGCAATCGTGGCGAGCATCTGGTTCGAGATGCCAAACAGCGGCCACAGGGTGTTGATGCCACCCAGCGGATCGACGACGCCTTGGTACAGGAAGTAACCCCAGGCACCAACGCACAGCAGGGTCGCGATGATGCTCGACATGACGGCCGGGACATTGCGGAAGGGCGGCACCAGCGTGCCGATCAGGTCTTGCAGCATGAAGCGTCCGACGCGCGTGCCGGCATCGACGGCGGTCAGGATGAACAATGCTTCGAACAGGATCGCAAAGTGGTACCAGAAGGCCATCATGCCCGGACCGCCCAGCATCTCGGAGAAGATGTAGGCCATGCCGACGGCCAGCGTAGGTGCGCCGCCGGCGCGCGAGATGATCGTCGTCTCGCCAACATTTTTTGCGGTTTGCGCAAGCATTTCGGGCGTCACCACAAAGCCCCACTGGCTGATGGCCGCCGCAGCACTCTCGGGCGTGGTGCCGATCAGCGCGGCCGGACTATTCATGGCGAAATAGACGCCGGGCTCGATGATCGATGCGGCCACCAGCGCCATGATGGCGACGAAAGACTCCATCAGCATGCCGCCATAGCCGATGTACGGAGCATGCAGTTCGTTCTCGAGGAGCTTCGGGGTGGTGCCGGACGAGATCAGCGCATGGAAGCCGGATACGGCGCCGCAGGCGATCGTGATGAACAGGAACGGGAAGAGGTTGCCGGACCAGACCGGGCCGGTACCGTCGATGAACTTGGTCACCGCCGGCATCTTCAGGTCCGGCGCAACGATCAGGATGCCAACGGCCAGTGCCGCGATCGCGCCGATCTTCAGGAAAGTCGACAGGTAGTCGCGCGGTGCCAGCAGCAGCCAGACCGGCAGCACCGACGCAACCACGCCGTAGGCCAGCAGCATCCAGGTCAGCTGGGTGCCGGTGAAGGTGAATGCCGGACCCCAGTACGGGTCGGCGGCGACGGAGCCGCCGAACACGATCGATGCCATCAGCAGGACAAAGCCGATGACAGACACCTCGCCCACGCGGCCCGGACGAATGTAGCGCGTATACAGGCCCATGAAGATCGCGATCGGGATGGTCGCGGCCACCGTGAATGTTCCCCACGGGCTTTCCGCCAGCGCCTTCACGACGATCAGCGCGAGCACCGCCAGCAGGATGGTCATGATCATGAAGGTGCCGAACAGCGCGATCACGCCGGGGACGAGGCCCAGTTCGGACTTGATCAGGTCGCCGAGCGAGCGGCCGTCACGGCGGGTCGATACGAACAGGATCATGAAATCCTGCACGGCACCGGCCAGCAGCACGCCGACGATCAGCCACATCATGCCGGGCAGGTAGCCCATTTGTGCGGCGAGCACGGGGCCGACCAGCGGGCCTGCGCCCGCAATTGCTGCGAAGTGATGACCGAAGAGCACATGCTTGTTGGTCGGTACGAAATCGAGGCCGTCATTCAGGCGGACCGCCGGCGTTGCGCGATTGCCGTCGAGCTCCATGACGCGATTAGCGATGAACCTGGCGTAGTACCGGTAGCCGATCAGGTAGAGGGCGACCGCCGCCACGACGATCCACAGGGCATTGATGGTCTCGCCACGCGAGAGCGCGACTGTGCCGAGGGCGAAGGCGCCGAGAAGTGCCAGCGCCATCCATCCGGCTTGCTTGACTAGAGAGCCCATGAGCATGTCTCCGAAAACGGGTAGGGGTTAAGAGCCTATCTCGTTAGGCCGCTGGCTGCGTTGGCAGTCCCTTGCTGTACGTCTGTACTGTCTGCGGGACTGCCGCCTTGCCATCGATCCAACGAGACAGGCTCTAAGAGAAAACGGCGGATTATAACTCCGTGGATACAGGGACATCCCCCGTTCCGACGCATGAAAAATACACGCTGGTTGCGTTAAAAAGTCCAACAGATGTGCACATTTTTATGCTGCGGCGCAGTGTAGGCAAAAGACCCGAAGGTAGTGAGGATTTTGCTAGACTCCTCCGGCAACATTAGGCGTTAAACGAACAATAACAAGGAGACGTGTGATGAATACAACAACCGTGCAAGCCGCCAGCGAGTTGCTGCGGCAGCGCTTGTCGCTGACCCCGATCGTGCAGCTGTCCGGCGGGCATGCGCCGGCGACGCTCACCGAGGGCTATGCACTGCAGCAGGAACTGAACCGGCAACTCGCCGATGCCGGCATGGGGGAGATCGTCGGCCACAAGATAGGCTGCACAACGTCTGTCATGCAGGCATTCCTCGCTATCAAGCAGCCTTGTGCCGGGCGCATCTTCAGCAACACCGTCATGCACGGTCACGGCAGTGTGCCTCGCCGCGGGTTCGTCAGGATAGGAATGGAGTGCGAGATCGCGGTGCGCCTGCAGCACGACCTGCCGCCGCGTGCCGAACCCTATTCGCGACAAGATGTCGCGTCCGCCGTCGCCGAGGTGATGGCAGCGATCGAACTGGTGGACGAGCGCTATCACGACTTTCGCACGCTCGGCGTGGCCACGCTGGTCGCCGACGATTTCTTTAATGCCGGATGCGTGCTTGGCAAGCCTGTGAGCGACTGGCAGCAGCTCGATCTCGCCAGTGTGACGGGGCGCGTCTGGATCAATGGCACCGAGGCTGGCGTTGGCAAGGGCGAGTTGGTGATGGGGCATCCGCTGAACGCATTGGCGTGGCTTGCGAACGCCCAGCATGAGCATGGCCTGCCGGGCCTGAAGGCCGGCGAGTTCGTCATGCTTGGCAGCGTGGTCGAGACAAAATGGCTGAACGCAGGCGATCGAGTGCGGATCGCCATCGATCATCTTGGCGAGGTCACGCTCGACATCGAGGACTGAATGCCCGCGTCGTGTTACAGTCGCCCAAATTTTTCCGGGAGATGGTAATGCGACGCCTGTTGTCACTGGCCGCGCTGCTTGCGGCCGCCTCCTTCCCCGTGCTGGCCGATGAGCGCATGGATCACGCTGAATGGGTCTCGGAGTTTTACCAAGGCACGGGCGAAGCCTCGACCAAAGAAGACGGCATGTCGAGGTTCGGCTTGTCGTGCAACGAAGATAGTTGTCGTTTTTATTATGAAAATGGCATCCAGTGCGATCCGGGCAGCAATTACCCGATCGTGATATCGACGTCGGCCGGATCGATGGCCGTGGAAACGATTTGCGCGCCCGCTGCGACGACCGACGGCGAGGTGATGCGCTACTGGTTTGCCGAGCTGTCGCATTTCAATGATGCGCTCATGCAGTCGGACACCATCGGCGTCGCATTCCCTTTGGCGAATGGCCAGTTCAAGATCAGCCAGTTTCTGATGAACGGCTACGGCGAGGCAACCGAACGCGTCGCAGCCGGACTGCGCGCCTGGCGCGCCGAACGAGAGGCGAAGGAAGCGGCGGAACGCGAGCGCCGTACGCGGGAAGCCGCCGAGCGTGCGCGCAAGGCGCAGGAAGCGGTTGAGCGTGCGCGCCAGGCGGCGGAGCAGGCAGCAGCGCGCAAGGCGGCCGAGCTTGAAGCGGCGGAGCGCGCGCGCAAGGCAGCCGAGCAGGAGGCCGCTGAGCGGGCGCGAATCGCTGCCGAGAAGGAAGCCGCAGATCTCGCCAAGGCACGCGAAGGTGCGACTGCGCAGCCGGTGGAGCCCGCGAAGGTCGAAGAAAGGCAGGCGGAAACGGAGCAGCCTGCAATACCGATTTCAGAGGAAGCGGTCGCCCCTGCTGCGGAATCGACGGGCGACGGCAATTCGGAAGCGCCGACGGATGCCGACGCACAGTCCAAGCCGGGTACGGAGGGTACCCGCGGCCAGCGCCTGCCGTCGAGGCTCTGAAGGCGAATCCTGCATGAACGGCCTGCACCGCTGCCCGGCGCGTGCAGGCGCGGTTCCGGTCAGCCTGCTGGCCGCAAACCCTGCCATTCCGGTGCCAGCGCCTGCTCGATGCCGAGCAGGTCCAGCACCCTCCCCACCGTGTGGTCGACCATTTCGATGACGCTCTGCGGGCGCTGGTAGAGCGCCGGCAGCGGCGGGAAGATGATGCCGCCCATCTCGGTCACCGCTGTCATGTTGCGCAGGTGGGCGAGGTTGAACGGCGTCTCGCGCACCATCAGCACCAGCCGGCGCCGTTCCTTCAGCATGACGTCGGCCGCGCGGGTGATCAGGTTGTCGCACAGGCCATGTGCGACCGCTGCCAGCGTCTTCATCGAGCAAGGGGCAATCACCATGCCGTCCGCGCGGAAGGAACCGCTGGCGACGCAAGCGCCGATGTCACGCACGCTGTGCACATGGTCGGCCAGCGCCTCGATGTCCTTGCGACGGGTGTCGAGTTCGTGGTGGAGATTCAGGGCGGCGGCGTCGGAGATCATCAGGTGCGTCTCGACGCCGTCGGTGCGTCTCAGCTGCTCGAGCAGCCGCACGCCATACAGCGCGCCCGACGCACCGGTGAGGGCGACGACCAGGCGCTTCACGGGATCAGCCCTTGAGCAGGGTCTGCAGTTCGCCGGACTGGTGCATCTCGTTCAGGATGTCCGCGCCACCGATGAACTCGCCTTTGACATACAGCTGCGGAATGGTCGGCCAGTTCGAAAACTCCTTGATTCCCTGGCGCACTTCCTCGTCCTCGAGCACATTCACCGTCACCAGGTTGTCGACGCCGACCGATTTCAGCAGCTCGATCGCGCGGCCCGAGAAGCCGCACTGCGGGAACTGTGCAGTACCCTTCATGAACAGCACGACCGGGTGGCTGGTCACGGTCTCTTTGATCCAGGCTTGTACGTCGCTCATAAATCCTTTTCCTTCAAATGCAGGTTGGTTGACTGCGCCATTATAGGGCTTTCGCCCGCCGGATGCCGGTAGCCGGACGCCGGCGGGCACCCGGATTTCAGCGCTTCAGTTTGGCGAATGCGGCGGACATCGCGGTGCCGGACGGTGCCTGCTCGCGGCGCGGCGCGGCGTTGCGCGGTGCGGCATTGCGGTCGCGCGCTTCGCGCCGCTCGCCGGCGGCCGGGGCTGCGTCGGACAGGCGCATCGTCAGGGCGATACGCTTGCGCTTGACGTCCACTTCCAGCACCTTGACCTTCACCACCTGGCCGGCCTTGACCACAGTGTGCGGGTCTTTCACATACTGGTTCGACAAGGCCGAGATGTGCACCAGGCCATCCTGATGCACGCCGATGTCCACGAAGGCGCCGAAGGCAGCCACGTTGGTCACCACGCCTTCGAGGATCATGTCCGGGCGCAGGTCGCCGATGTCCTCGACGCCGTCCTTGAAGCTGGCCGTCACGAAGGCCGGGCGCGGATCGCGGCCGGGCTTGTCGAGTTCCTTCAGGATGTCGGCCACGGTCGGCACGCCGAAGCGCTCGTCTGCATAGCGCTTCGGATCGAGCGACTTCAGCAGGCCGCTGTCGCCGATCACGCCCTTCACGTCGCGCTTGATGTCGGCCAGGATCTTCTCGACCAGCGGATAAGACTCCGGATGCACCGCCGACGCGTCCAGCGGATTCTCGCCGTTCATCACGCGCAGGAAGCCGGCCGCCTGCTCGAAGGTCTTCTCGCCCAGCCGCGGTACTTCACGCAGCGACGCGCGCGACGTGAACATGCCTTTCATGTCGCGATAGTTGACGATGCTCTGCGCGACGCTGCCGTTCAGGCCTGACACGCGCGCCAGCAGCGGCACCGATGCGGTATTCACGTCCACGCCGACCGCGTTCACGCAGTCTTCGACCACCGCGTCCAGCGTGCGCGCCAGCCGCGTCTGCGACACATCGTGCTGGTACTGTCCAACGCCGATGGATTTGGGTTCAATCTTTACCAGTTCGGCCAGCGGATCCTGCAGGCGGCGCGCGATCGACACCGCGCCACGCAGGGAAACGTCGAGTTCCGGCAGTTCCTTCGATGCGTACTCCGACGCTGAATAGACTGACGCGCCCGCTTCGGAGACGACGATCTTGTTCAGCTTCATTTCCGGCAGGCGCTTCAGCACGTCCTGTGCGAGGCGATCCGTCTCGCGCGATGCGGTGCCATTGCCGATCGCGATCAGCGACACGTTGTGCTTCTTCACCAGCAGCCCGAGCTGGTGCAGCGAACCTTCCCAGTCATTGCGCGGCTGGTGCGGATAGATCGTGGCGGTATCGACGACCTTGCCGGTCGGGTCCACCACGGCCACTTTCACGCCGGTGCGCAGTCCAGGGTCGAGACCCATGGTGGCACGCGGGCCGGCGGGGGCGGCCAGCAGCAGTGCCTTCAGGTTGCGGGCGAACACCTGGATGGCTTCCGCCTCCGCGTCTTCACGCAGCTTCGTCATCAGCTCGGTCTCGAGGTGCATGAACACCTTCACGCGCCAGGTCCAGCGCACGGTGTCCATCAGCCATTTGTCGGCCGGACGGCTTTGCTGCGACACGCCGAAGCGCTGCGCGATGCGGCTCTCGCAGGGGTTGGGCGGCGATGCCCAGGTTGGTTTTTCTTCTTCGCTGTCGAGGCGCAGCGTGACGGTCAGCATTTCCTCGCGACGGCCGCGCAGAAGCGCAAGCGCGCGGTGCGACGGGATCTCGGCCAGCGGTTCCGAATAGTCGAAGTAGTCCGCGAACTTCTCGCCGGCGTCCTGCTTGCCGTCGATGACCTTGCTGTCGACCACGCCGTGCTCGAGCAGGTAGGTGCGCAGGTCCTGCAGCAGCGTCGCGTCTTCCGCGAAACGTTCCATCAGGATCTGGCGCGCGCCGTCCAGTGCCGCCTTCGCATCCGCCACGCCCGGGTTCTCGCCCTGTTCGGTCGTGAACGCGGCGCGGATGAACTTCGCCGCTTCTTCTTCAGGTACCAGCGTCGGGTTGCCCAGCAGCGCGTCGGCCAGCGGCTCGAGGCCGGCTTCGACCGCGATCTGCGCCTTGGTGCGGCGTTTCTGGCGATAGGGCAGGTACAGGTCTTCTAGCCGAGTCTTGTCCTCGGCGGACAGGATCGCGACCTTCAGTTGCGGCGTCATCTTGCCCTGCTCCTCGATTGACGCAACGATCGCTTCGCGTCGCGCTTCCAGTTCACGCAGGTAGCGCAGCCGCTCTTCCAGCAGGCGTAGCTGGATGTCGTCCAGACCGCCGGTCGCTTCTTTCCGGTAGCGTGCGATGAAGGGCACGGTTGCGCCTTCGTCCAGCAGCGCGATGGCCGCAGTCACTTGCTCGGTACGGGCCGCCAGTTCGCCGGCGAGGCGTTGTTCAATCGAAGGCAACATCGTCAATCAGGGGTGGGGATGAGTCGGTAAAGCGTCGGATGATACGCAAATCGCCGTGGCGCGCCAGTCTTGACAGGCGCTCAGTTCGCGGGGCGCTGCGCGCCGGTCACGCGCTCGATGCCGGCAAGGTCGCGCCAGCTCTGCGGATGTTGCCAGCCCGCGCGCTCCAGCAGTGCGCGGACGGCTGTTGCCTGGTCGTGGCCATGTTCCATCAGCAGCCAACCACCGGGACGCAGGCGGGACGGCGCGCCGTCAATGATCGCGGCGATATCCGTCAAGCCGTCGGCATCGTCAGTCAGCGCCGATGCCGGTTCAAAGCGCAGGTCGCCCTGCGACAGGTGCGGGTCGCCGGCGGCGATGTAGGGTGGATTGCTGACAATCAGGTCGAATTGCTCGTCGATGTTGCTGTACCAGTCGCTGAGTGCAAAACGGAGTGTGACACCGTGCCTTGCCGCATTGGCGCGCGCGACCTCAAGCGCTGCGGCGCTGGCATCGGTGGCCAGCAGGGCGGTGTCGGGCCGCGCATGGGCGAGCGACACGGCAATCGCCCCGGAGCCGGTGCCGAGGTCGAGCGCGCTGCCATTTTTCGGCAGCCGTTCCAGCGCGAGCTCGACCAGCAGTTCGGTCTCGTGCCGCGGGATCAGCACGTCGGGCGTCACCGAGAAGCTGAGCCCGAAAAACTCACGTTCGCCGGTCAGGTAGGCGATCGGCTCGCCGTTCCGGCGTCGCGTGAACAGCGCGCCTGCTGCGGCTTCCTGCGCGGGCGTCAGTTCGTCCTTGGCGCGGATCACCAGCTGCACGCGCGTGCAGCCCAGCGCGTGTGCGAGCAGGATGCGCGCCTCCAGCGGGTCGATCCCTGCCGACCTCAGAACACCCTCGACGGTCATGCAGCCTTTCGCGTGCGCAGCGCGATGCCCGCGGTGACGAGCGCGAACACCATGAACCACACCAGCGCCCATTGCGGTATCGACAAGCCGAGGATGGGATCGTATTCGGTCGTGCACAGCCCGTCGGCCTGGAACAGTGCCGGGAACCACTCTGCGATGAAGGCCTTGTTCAGCGCCGTCTCCAGCGGGTCGATGCCGCAGGAAATCTCGGGGTGAGCTTTCACCCACAGGTGGCGGATCGCTATGCCGGCACCGGTCAGCGATGCCGCGCAGGCCAGCGCCGCGCCGATGCGTGTGGCGGCAGCAGGCAGGGCGAAGGTGACCAGGCAGGCCAGCGCCACGGCGGCGAATGCATAGCGCTGCAGGATGCACAGCGGGCAGGGCAGCATGTCCAGTACCAGTTGCAGGTAGAGGCCGACGCCGAGCATGGCGACGCAGGCAAGGGCAGTCAGCAGCAGGAGGGGCTTGGCGAATCGGCTCATGGCATTCATGTGGCTGGGTTGAGGATGTAAGTCGCTGTATTCCGTCGCAGGCAGGGGGGCCGAGCTCCTGGGTTCCGGGCTACCGAGCGTCAACCGGCATCCGCCAGCGCCGCCAGCTGCTCTGCCTGGTGCTCGGCCATCAGCGCGTCGGTGAGCTCCTGCAGCTCGCCTTCCATCGCGGCTTCCAGTTTGTACAGCGTCAGGTTGATCCGGTGGTCGGTGATCCGGCCTTGCGGGAAATTGTACGTGCGTATGCGCTCGCTGCGGTCGCCGGAGCCCACCAGCGACTTGCGTGTTGCGGCTTCCTTCGCCTGCTGCTCGCGCAGCTGCACGTCCATGATGCGGCTGGCCAGCACCTTCATCGCCTGCGCCTTGTTCTTGTGCTGGCTGCGGTCGTCCTGGCATTCGACCACGATGCCGGTGGGCAGGTGGGTGATGCGCACCGCCGAATCGGTTTTGTTGATGTGCTGCCCGCCGGCGCCCGACGCGCGATAGGTGTCGATGCGCAGGTCGGCCGGATTGATGTCGACCTCGCCGATCTCGTCGGC
>CAZTIF010000011.1:0-44746 GCA_964613635.1 uncultured Bifidobacterium sp.
TGGTGCCGAAGTTCGAATGCGACAGCAGCGCCGCGCGCGGATGCAGGCCGAAGCGACGCATCTCTTCGGCCGCCATGATGGTGATCTCGGCGATCTGCTCGGCCGTCGGGTTCTCGTTCACGTGGGTGTCGACCAGCACCACCTGGCGGTCCTGCAGCACCAGCGCATTCATCGCCGCATAGGTGTTCACGCCGGCGCGCTTGCCCAGCACCATGTCGATGTAGTGCAGGTGCAGGTCGGTGTTGCCGTAGGTGCCGCAGATGAGGCCATCGGCGTCGCCCTTGTAGATCGCCATCGAGCCGATCAGCGTGTGGCGGCGACGCATTTCCAGCTTCGCCCATTGCTCGGTCACGCCCTTCCTGCGGGCCATCGCGAGGAAGGTTTCCCAGTACGAGCGATAACGCTCGTCGCGTTCCGGGTTGATGATGTCGAAATCGATTTCCGGGCGAATGCGCAGCCCGTAGCGCTGGATGCGCTGCGCCAGCACCGCCGGGCGGCCGATCAGGATAGGCTTGGCCAGGTCTTCGTCGATCACCACCTGCACCGCGCGCAGCACGCGCTCTTCTTCGCCTTCGGCAAAGACGATGCGTTTCTTCGATGCCGGCGCCTTCTTCGCGATCGCGAACACCGGCTTCATGAAGCTGCCGCTGTGGTAGACGAACTGCTGCAGCCGCTCCATGTACGCGGCCATGTCGCGGATCGGGCGCTGCGCGACGCCGGACTTCTCGGCGGCGAGCGCCACGGCCGGCGCGATCTTCAGCATCAGGCGCGGGTCGAAAGGCTTCGGGATCAGGTAGTCGGGGCCGAACGACAGGTTGGTCACGCCATAGGTGGTGGCGACCACGTCGGACTGCTCGGCCTGCGCGAGGTCGGCGATCGCATGCACGGTCGCGATCTCCATCTCGCGGGTGATCGTGGTCGCGCCGCAATCGAGCGCGCCGCGGAAGATGTACGGGAAGCAGAGGACGTTGTTGACCTGGTTCGGATAGTCCGAACGGCCGGTCGCGATCACCGCATCGTCGCGCACTTCGCGCACCTGCTCCGGCAGGATCTCGGGCGTCGGGTTGGCCAGCGCCAGCACCAGCGGACGCTCGGCCATCTGGCGCACCATGTCCTGCTTGAGCACGCCGCCGGCCGACAGGCCGAGGAAAATGTCGGCGCCGGGGATCACCTCGGCCAGCGTGCGCGCAGTCGTGTCCTGCGCGAAGCGTGCCTTGTCCGGATCCATCAGCTCGGTGCGGCCCTTGTAGACCACGCCGGCGAGGTCGGTGACGAAAATGTTCTCGATCGGGAAGCCGAGGTCGACGATCAGGTCGAGGCAGGCCAGCGCCGCCGCGCCTGCGCCGGAAACGACCAGCTTGCACTGCTTGATGTCCTTGTCGACGACCTTCAGGCCGTTCAGGATTGCCGCGCCGACGATGATCGCGGTGCCGTGCTGGTCATCGTGGAAGACCGGTATCTTCATCCGGTCGCGCAGCTTGCGTTCGATGTAGAAGCACTCGGGCGCCTTGATGTCCTCGAGGTTCACGCCACCGAAGGTCGGCTCGAGCGCGGCGATGATGTCGCACAGCTTGTCGGGGTCGGTCTCGTTGATCTCGATGTCGAACACATCGATGCCGGCGAATTTCTTGAACAGCACGCCCTTGCCTTCCATCACCGGCTTCGCAGCCAGCGGGCCGATATTGCCCAGGCCCAGCACGGCGGTGCCGTTGGTGATCACGGCCACCAGGTTGCCGCGCGCGGTGTAGCGGAACGCATTGGTCGGCTCGGCGGCGATTTCTTCGCAGGCCGCGGCCACGCCCGGTGAATAGGCGAGCGCGAGGTCGCGCTGGTTGGTCAGTTGCTTGGTCGGCGTGACGCTGATCTTGCCGGGGGTGGGAAACTCGTGATATTCAAGCGCCGCCTGGCGGAATTGCTGGCGCACCTGTTCTTGTTCGCGGGTATTGTCTGAATCCATGCTGTGACAGCTTTCTAGATGCTCGCTGGCGAGAGAGGCCATCGATTCTAGCAGAGCGGGTACGCGCACAGCGGCCGCATCCTGTGCGATCCAGTCAATAGTGTCTTTACCAAAAAGCGCCTTCTGCGCGCTTCGGTACAATCCGCGCCATGCTTTCCGAATTCGACCTGATCGCCCGCTATTTCACGCGCCCGCCTCGCGCCGGCGGTCCGGTACGCCTCGGCGTAGGCGACGATTGCGCGCTGCTGGCGCCGCCGCCGGGCGAGTCGCTTGCGGTATCGACCGACATGCTGGTCGAGGGCCGGCACTTCTTTGCCGGCGCCGATCCGTGCTCGCTCGGGCACAAGGCGCTGGCGGTGAACCTGTCGGACCTGGCCGCGATGGGCGCGCGCCCGCTCGGCTTCACGCTGGCGTTGTCGCTGCCTGCCGCCGACGCCGGCTGGCTGGAACCCTTCTCGCGCGGCCTGCTGGCACTCGCCGATGCGCACGGCATCGAGCTGATCGGCGGCGACACCACGCGCGGCCCGCTGAACCTGTGCATCACCGTATTTGGCAGCGTACCCGACGGGCAGGCGCTGCGGCGCGATGCTGCCGCAGCCGGCGACGAGGTCTGGGTGTCGGGCACGCTCGGCGACGCAAGGCTTGCGCTGGAAGCGCTGCAGGGCCGGCTGGCGCTCGATCCCGCGCGGCTCGCTGCAGCGCAGCCGCGGCTTGACCGGCCGGAGCCGCGCGTCGCGCTCGGCAACGCGTTGCGCGGCGTGGCGACAGCGGCGCTCGACGTCTCCGACGGGCTGCTCGGCGATCTCGGCCATATCCTGAAGCGCTCCGCCGTCGGCGCCGTGATCGACGCCGATGCGCTGCCGTATGGCGATGCGCTGGCGCACGAAGCGCCCGAGCGCCGGCGCGAATTCGCGCTGAATGGCGGCGATGATTACGAACTCTGCTTCACCGCGCCGGCCGCGCGCCGGCAGGCCGTGCTGGATGCCGCAGCGCGCGCCGGCGTGGCCGTCACGCGGATCGGCCAGCTGACGCCCGTACCCGGGCTGCGCGTGACCGATGCCGCCGGCAACGCGCTGGCCGTGCACTCCCGTTCCTTCGACCATTTCGCGACCCCATGACCGATCCCGCCAGCGAAGTCCCCGTCTACCGCCGCCCGATCCGGCCGACACTGTCCTTCATGCTCGCGCACCCGGCCCACCTGCTCGCGCTGGGCTTTGGCAGCGGCCTGTCGCGCGTGGTGCCGGGAACGATGGGCACGCTGTTCGGCTGGCTGTGTTTCCGCGTGCTGTCGACGAACTGGCCCGAGGTCTTCACCGCGCAGGCCTGGGGCGTGCTGATCGTCGCCGGCTTCGTCGTCGGCGTGTATGCGTGCGAACGCACCGGCCGCGCGCTCGGCGTGCCGGACCACGGCGCGATGGTCTGGGACGAGATCATTGCGATCTGGCTGGTGCTGCTGCTGGTGCGGCCGACGAGCTTCGCGGCCGAACTGGTGGCGGTGCTGCTGTTCCGCGTGCTCGACATGGCCAAGCCGCCGCCGATCCGGCAGTTCGAGCGACGCTTCAAAGGCGGCTTCGGCGTGATGGCCGACGACATCGTCGCTGCGTTTTTTACGTTGCTGCTACTTGCGCTCTGGCGCTTCCTGTGAAAACCTGAAGGCCCACAGAAGAACAGAACCGGAGGCTTCCATGGAGACAACTGTCGATCTCGAACTGCGCGAACTGGCCGAGCAGGTCGGCGAGTTGCTGAAGCAGAAGCGCTGGCTGCTGGCGACGGCAGAATCCGTCACCGGCGGCGGCATTTCGCAGGCGATCACGGACATCGCCGGCTCGTCCGACTGGTTCGACTGCGGCTTCGTTACCTACTCGAATTCGTCAAAGACGGAATTGCTCGACGTGCCGGACGCACTGATCGCGCAGCTCGGCGCGGTCAGCGAGGAAGTCGCGGGAGCGATGGCGAAGGGTGCGCTGGCCAATACCGATGCGCATGTGACGCTGTCGACCACCGGCATCGCCGGCCCGACCGGCGCAGTGCCGGGCAAGCCGGTCGGCACGGTCTGCTTCGGCTGGGCACAGGGCACGGCGGTGTGTACCGAGCGGCTGGTGTTTTCCGGGGACAGGCATGCGGTGCGGCTGCAGACGGCCGAACATGCGCTGCGGGGATTGCTGAGGTTTATCCGGCAGAGGTGACGCAGTTGGCTGGGCGCGCAGCGCCCGACCCGCCTCAAGGTTTCCTACCGCGTCCTGAACGCGTTGATCGCATCCCGCGTCTCGCGCGCGACCCGCGCCGCCGCATCGGCAAAGCTCTCGCCATCCGCGCGCTTCGCATACAGGATCGCGCGTGACGAGTTGATCATCATGCCGGCGCCGTCACCGGTCTGGCCGGCCTTCACCGTCGCCTCGATGTCACCGCCCTGCGCGCCGATGCCGGGCACCAGCAGCGGCATGTCGCCGACGATGGCGCGCACCTGCGCGATCTCCTGCGGGAAGGTGGCGCCGACCACCAGCCCGCACTGGCCGTTGCGATTCCACTTCTCCGCCACCATGCGCGCCACATGCTGGTACAGCGGCTTGCCATCGACCTCGAGGAACTGCAGGTCGGAGCCGCCCGGGTTGGACGTGCGACAGAGCACGATCACGCCGCGATCCTGCCACTGCAGGTAGGGCTCGACCGAATCGAAACCCATGTACGGATTCACCGTCACCGCGTCGGCGCGGTAGCGCTCGTAGGCCTCGCGCGCATATTGCTCGGCGGTCGCGCCGATGTCGCCGCGCTTGGCGTCCAGCACCAGCGGTATGCCCGGGTAGCTGGTCTTCAGGTAGTCGCAAATCGCCTGCAGCTGGTCCTCGGCGCCGATGGCAGCGAAGTACGCGATCTGCGGCTTGAACGCGCAGGCCAGATCGGCAGTGGCGTCGATGATGGCCTTGCAGAACGCGAAGATCGCGTCCGGCCGGCCCTTCAGTTCGTCGGGAAATTTCGCCACATCGGGATCGAGCCCGACGCACAGCAGCGAGTCATTGCGGCGGATCGCCGCGCCGAGTTGGTTGATGAAGTCCACGGCAGTCCGGGTTCAAATCCATAAAACCGGCATTGTAGCCTGCCGTGCTATCGTCTCGCCCCATGAATCAACTGACCCGCAAGGACTTCGTCCTGCTCGCGCTGCTGATCCTGTCATGGGGCCTGAACTGGCCCGTGATGAAGATGAGCGTGCGCGAATTCCCGCCGCTGACCTTTCGCATGCTGTCCATGCTCGGCGGCCTGTTGGTGATCGCCATAGCCGCGCGGATGCAGGGCGCGTCAATGCGTGTTCCTCCGGGCAAGGCAATGACGGTGATCAAGCTGGCCGTGCCGAACATGCTGGTGTGGCACGCGTTCATCATCCTCGGCGTGAAGCTGCTGTCGTCCGGTCGCGCTGCCATCCTCGGCTACACGATGCCGGTGTGGGCCGTGCTGTCGGGACTGCTGTTCTTCGGCGAGCGCATCGGCGGGCGCGCGCTGCTCGGGATCCTGCTCGCGATGGCCGGCGCCGGGCTGCTGCTGTCGAGCGAGTTCGCGGCGATCTCGGGCCAGCCGCTGGGCACGGTGTTCGCGCTGATCGCCGCTGCCGCATGGGGGCTGGGCACGGTGCTGATGAAGCGCACGCGACTCGACATGCCCACGATTTCGCTGACCTTCTGGATGCTCGCGCTGACGACGGCGGTGATGCTCATCCTGTCGGCGCTGTTCGAGCGTTCGGAGTGGCGCATGCCGAACGCGCTCGAATGGGCCGGCATCGTCTACAACGCCGCGATCATTTTCGGCTTTGCGCACGTGGTGTGGTTCCGCCTCGCGCGGCTGCTGCCGCCGGTGGTGTCGAGCCTGTCGGTGATGTTCATCCCGGTGGTCGGCACCTTCTCCGGTGCATGGATGCTCGGCGAGACCCCGCAGTGGCAGGACTACCTCGCGATGCTGCTGATCCTCGGCTCGATGTCGACCGTGCTGCTCAAGCCGCGCGGCCAGGATCAGTAAGTTTCCCAGACCCGCAGCAGCAGGCGGTCGAAGGCGGCGCGCGCCGCATTCGCGTTCGGATGATTGACCAGGCAGACCACCACGATCCGGCGTCCGGAGCGTGCGGTCACGTAGCCGGCGATGCTGGCGACGCCGGCCAGGCTGCCGGTCTTGATGTGCGCGCTGCCGCGCATCGGCGAATCCGCAAAGCGCCGCGCCATCGTTCCGTCGACGCCCGCGACCGGCAATGAGGCGATGAACTCCGGCATGGTCGGCTGCCGCCACGCACGCTGCAGCAGCGCGGCCAGCGTGGCCGCCGGCATCCTTTCCTCGCGCGACAGGCCCGAACCATTCTGCAGCACTGCCTTCGACGGATCGATGCCGGCTGCCGACATCCAGCCGAGCACGCGCGCAGCCGCCGCTTCGGCGGTGGCCGGCGCACCGCCGCGCTGCGCGACGATGCCGAGCAGCAGGTTGCGCGCCATCGGGTTGCTGCTGTGCTTGTTGATCTCGCGAAGCTGTACCGACAGCGGCTCCGACGTCCACGCGGCCAGTTCGCGGCTGCCGGGTCCCGCGCTTCCTTCGGCGACTTCGCCGTCAATGCGGCCGCCAAGCTGCGACCAGAGCGTGCGGAACACCGCGCCGGCATAGCGCACCGGATCAAGCGTGTACAGGTGGATGCCCAGCTCGCGCTCGCCGCAGGCCAGCGGATAGCGGCCGACAAAACGCAGGCGCTCGCCGTTCGGCACGGGCTGCAGCTGCCGGTACGGCGAGGTGCAGGGTTCGTCCGACACCAGGGGCGCATCGACCGCAAAACCGTCCAGCGGCGGCTCGCTGCCGAGGATGGCCGGCTGGCCTGCGGCCACCGGCACGATGCGCACGGCCAGCGCATGCGCGTTCAGCAGCAGCGCGTCCGGCGCGGCGTTGTACGCGCGCTCGGGCTGGCCGTCGAAGGCCGCTGCGTCGTACACCACCGGCGCAAACAGCGAGCGGTCGACCAGCAGCCTGCCGCGCACCTCGCGCAGGCCGAGCGCACGCACGCGCGACAGCAGCTGCCACAGGTGCTGATGCGCGAACTGCGGGTCGCCACCGCCCTCGATCACGAGATCGCCGTCGAGTACGCCATCGATGATGGGGCCGCTGGCATGGATGCGCGTGACCCAGCGGTGCGCCGGGCCGAGCAGCTCGAGTGCGGCCTGCGTCGGCAGCAGCTTCATCACCGAGGCCGGCTGCATTGCCCGTTCAGGGTTGAGCGCATACAGCACATTGCCTCCCTCGGCCGGCCGCACATCGATGGCGACGGCGTCGAGCGGCACGCCGGCCTCGGCGAAAGCGGCCTGCACCGGCGCCATCGGCTGCGGCACGGCCGGCTCTCGCGGCGCCGGCGCGCGCGCTCCGGCGCAGGCGGCCAGCAAGGACATCAGCAGGACAGACGGAATCAGTCGGGGGAGCAGTCGGAGGAACAGTCGGCGCATGCGCGAATCCTTGACGGGGACGGCCGATTATCCCATGCGCGTCGTTGACGGCCGGCGTGGCTTTCGCCTACGCTGCCCGGCCATGGACACCACCGCTTCCCTGCCCTTCATCGCCGCCGGCCCGGTGCGCGACGCCCTTGCCTACCCGGCGCTGGTGGATGCCTTGCGCGGCGCATTCGCCGCTTCCGCGCAGGTCCCGCGCCGGCACGCGCACGACCTGTCCGGACAAGGCACGCTGCTGCTGATGCCGGCATGGCAGCCGCAAGTCTCGCTCGGCATCAAGCTCGTCAGCGTCATGCCGGGCAACCGCGAACGCGGGCTGCCGACCGTGCATGCGCTGTACATCCTGCTAGATGCGCAGACCGGCGTGCCGCTGGCGCTGATGGATGGCGAGCAGCTGACGCTGCGGCGCACCGCCGCCGTGTCGGCACTGGCGTCGCTGTCGCTGTCGCGGCCGGACAGCCGCACGCTGCTGCTGGTCGGCAGCGGCAGGCTGGCGCCGGAGATGGCGGTGGCGCACTGCGCGGTGCGCGACATCGACCGCGTGCTGGTATGGGGACGCGATCCGGCAAGGGTGCAGCAGGCGATGCAGCGCGCGCGGGATGCCGGCCTGCCGGCGCGGGTGGCATTGCAAGCCGCAGCGACGCTCGCAGACGGATGTGCGGCGGCCGACATCCTCTGCTGCGCGACCACCAGCACCGAGCCGCTGGTGCGGGCGGAATGGCTGAAGCCGGGCACGCATGTGGACCTGGTCGGCGGCTTCCGGCCCGACATGCGCGAGGCGGATGATGCGCTCATGTGCAGTGCCAGCCTGTTCGTTGACACCGCCGATGGCGCACTGGCGGAGGCGGGCGACCTCGTGCAGCCGATCGCGGCCGGCCTGCTGGGTCCCGGCGCGGTCCGCGCAGAGCTGGCTCAACTGGCAGACGGAACGCGCGCAGGCCGCCGCAATGGCACCGAGATCACGCTGTTCAAGTCGGTCGGCAGCGCGCTGGCCGACCTGGCATCAGCCGGACTGGTATGGCGCGCGTGGCGCCGGTCGCGCGATGCGAAGGACACTCCAGCGAATCACGGGTAATCGACCGGCCGCAGGTCGTCCGGCAGCGGGATGAATTCGGTTTCTCCGGGCACGGCGGCAAACCGCTGCGCGATCCAGTCGCGCTTGGCCTGCTCGATTCGCTCGGCGCTGCTGGACACGAAATTCCATTCCAGCCGGCGCGGCCCGTCCAGCGACTCGCCCCCGAGGACCATCAGGGTCGCACCGGCTGGCCCGGCCTGCACCGTCAGCGCCGTGTGCGCGCGCATCAGCAGCAGGCGGCCGGCCGCATGCACGCCATCGGCGCCGAGGTCCACCTCGCCGTGCACGATATAGAACGCCTGCTCGGCATGCTCGGCCGGCAGGCCGAAACGCGCACCCGGCTGCAGCGTCAGCTCCATGTAGAACAGCGGCGAGCGTATCGGCAGCGGCACCGACCTGCCGAGGAAGCTGCCGGCCACCAGCACCGCACGCGCGCCGTCGCCTTCGATGACGGGCAGCTGCGCCGCCTTCAGGTGGGTGAAATCGGGATCGCACTCTTCATGCTCGCGCGGCAGCGCGACCCAGCACTGCAAGCCGTGCAGCGGGGCCGCTTGGCTGCGCTGCGTCGCGTCGCTGCGCTCGGAATGCACGATGCCGCGCCCGGCCGTCATCCAGTTGACCTCGCCGGGCCGGATGGGCTGCACGCTGCCGAGGCTGTCGCGGTGCAGTATCTCGCCGGCGAACAGCCAGGTCACGGTCGCCAGCCCGATGTGCGGATGCGGCCTGACGTCGAGACCGACACCGGGCTTCAGCACCGTCGGGCCCATCTCGTCCAGAAACACGAAAGGCCCGACCATGCGCCGGCCGGCCGAGGGCAGCGCACGCCGCACCTCGAAACCGTCGCCAAGGTCGCGGGTGCGTGGAATGATGAGCTGATCGATGAAATCCATGGGGCGATGATAGCCCTGCAATGCCAATTACCGATGAGACCGCGCTTGTTGATTGTCAAACTGGCTATTCATGCTTTTCGGAGCCGGATAAGTTTTGTTGCTGATTCTTGAAAAAGACGACACCCGTCCCTATACTTGGCACTCGCTGACCGAGAGTGCTAACAATTCTCCCGGACGACTGTTTTCCCGACAGTGTCGCAGCGCGGCGGGTCGCTGCGGTTGCGGCGCAATCACAAACACAAACCACTGTTTTAAAGGAGTTTTTATGAGCCTTCGTCCTCTGCACGACCGAATCATCGTCGAACGTCAGGAGCAGGAAACCAAGACCGCCTCGGGCATCGTGCTGCCGGATGCAGCCGCCGAGAAGCCGGACATGGGCAAGGTGATCGCCGTCGGCAATGGCAAGATTCTCGAAGACGGCAAGGTTCGCGCGCTCGACGTGAAAGTCGGCGACACGATCCTGTTTGGCAAGTACTCCGGCCAGACCGTGAAGGTCGACGGCAAGGAAGTGCTGGTCATGCGCGAAGACGACGTGATGGCCGTCGTCGAGAAGAAATGACCTGCGGCGCCTGAAGGGCGACGCAGGTCATCCTGACGAAGGTCAGGATCCATGCTCTCCCTTACAGAGCCCTGCTTTACCGAATACACCGAATCATTAAGGAGCATCCAACATGGCAGCAAAAGACGTAGTTTTCGGCGACAGCGCGCGCCAAAAGATGGTCGAAGGCGTGAACATCCTCGCCAACGCAGTGAAAGTCACGCTGGGCCCGAAAGGCCGTAACGTCGTGCTCGAGCGCTCGTTCGGCGCGCCGACCGTGACCAAGGACGGCGTCTCGGTCGCGAAAGAGATCGAGCTGAAAGACAAGCTGATGAACATGGGCGCGCAGATGGTCAAGGAAGTCGCTTCCAAGACCTCCGACAACGCCGGTGACGGCACCACCACCGCCACCGTGCTGGCCCAGGCAATCGTCCGCGAAGGCATGAAGTACGTGGCCGCCGGCATGAACCCGATGGACCTCAAGCGCGGCATCGACAAGGCCGTCGCCGTGACCGTTGAAGAGCTGAAGAAGATCGCCAAGCCCTGCACGACGTCGAAGGAAATCGCCCAGGTCGGCTCGATCTCGGCCAACTCGGACAGCTCGATCGGCGAGCGCATCGCCGAGGCGATGGAAAAAGTCGGCAAGGAAGGCGTGATCACCGTTGAGGACGGCAAGTCGCTGAACGACGAACTCGACATCGTCGAGGGCATGCAGTTCGACCGCGGCTACCTGTCGCCGTACTTCATCAACAACCCGGAAAAGCAGGTCGCGCTGCTCGACAACCCGTTCATCCTGCTGTACGACAAAAAGATCTCGAACATCCGTGATCTGCTGCCGGTGCTGGAGCAGGTTGCCAAGGCTGGCCGTCCGCTGCTGATCATCGCCGAAGACATCGAAGGCGAAGCGCTGGCGACCCTGGTCGTGAACAACATCCGCGGCATCCTGAAGACCTGCGCTGTGAAGGCACCGGGCTTCGGCGACCGTCGCAAGGCGATGCTGGAAGACATCGCGATCCTGACCGGCGGCCAGGTGATCGCCGAGGAAGTCGGCCTGACCCTCGAGAAGGTCACGCTGAACGACCTGGGCCAGGCCAAGCGTATCGAGATCGGCAAAGAGAACACCACGCTGATCGACGGCGCAGGCCAGGCTGCAGCGATCGAAGCGCGCGTCAAGCAGATCCGCGTGCAGATCGAAGAAGCGACCTCGGACTACGACCGCGAGAAGCTGCAGGAGCGTGTCGCGAAGCTGGCGGGCGGCGTGGCCGTCATCAAGGTTGGCGCTGCGACCGAAGTCGAGATGAAAGAGAAGAAGGCCCGCGTCGAAGACGCGCTGCACGCAACCCGCGCAGCCGTTGAAGAAGGCATCGTGCCGGGCGGCGGCGTTGCACTGCTGCGCGCTCGCTCGAGCCTGACCCTGAAGGGCGACAACCCTGACCAGGACGCCGGCATCAAGATCGTGCTGCGCGCGATCGAAGAGCCGCTGCGCATGATCGTCACCAACGCCGGCGAAGAAGCTTCGGTCGTCGTGAACAAGGTTCTCGAAGGCAAGGGCAACTTCGGCTACAACGCCGCTAACGGCACCTATGGCGACATGGTCGAAATGGGCGTGCTGGATCCGGCCAAGGTGACCCGTTCGGCACTGCAGAACGCGGCGTCGATCGCCGGCCTGATGCTGACCACCGATTGCATGGTGTCAGAGCTGGTCGAAGACAAGCCGGCAGCCGGCGGCATGGGTGGCATGGGCGGTATGGGTGGCATGGGCGGCATGGACGGCATGATGTAATCCTCCCCGTCCGGTTGACTCGTCAACCCGGCCCCAGAAAACCCGCGAGCTTGCTCGCGGGTTTTTTGTTGGTCGCATGCCGCACCATCAATCAGAATTTGAGGATTATCAAAAATTTGACCGGTTACCGGTGACTCATTCGGAACCGGCAGTCACGAATTCTCCATGGAATTGTGCAAGCAGTCTGTTATCGCACTCGTGTTTTTCCAAGGAGACCGTCATGCTGCGCAAGCTGAACTCGGCTGCTTCCTCCCGGACACATCACCCGTCCACATCCTCCCATAAACGCTCGCTGTTCCAGATGACGGCCGACTGCGCCAAGAGCCTGCGCACGATGCCGATCGACCGCGAATGCCGGCGCAGCGTGGAAAAGATCAAGGAAAAATACCAGATCAATCTCGCGCTCGAAGCGAAGGCCATGTATGACGAAATGCCTTATGACGCGGCGGGCAAGCCAACGGTGGAGACGGTCACGATGGCCGCAGCGCATGAGCTGAGCACCTTCCTGATGGGTGCGACGGACTTCCTGGATTTCTACAACGTCACCGACGCGCGGATGTCGCTGCTCAGCGCGATCAATCCGACCCACCTGCAGCGGCTGGTCGAATCATTCAATGAAACCTTTGCGTCCCTGCCGGCCGAGGAGCGGCTCCGGCTGGCCACGGTGATACAGATCAGCGCCTTCGAGGAAATGGGCACGCCGATCAGTGCCAGCGAACGCGCGCTGTCGCTGGCGACGCTCGGCCACCTGCCGCAACTTGATCACGAAGAGGTGCTCGCGCTGGCGGACTACGCGCATTGCACGACCGGTCAATTCATGCCGATCAACAGCGGGCTGCGCCTGTGGAAACACCACCAGATTCCGCAAGGTCGGGAGCTGGTCAGCTGCGTGACCGAGAAGATGCAAACCGGACTCGACAAGCTCGCGCAACATCAGGATTTCATTTTCCGGGGCGTGCTGTACAAGGGCGTGGCGCTGAACAATCCGAGCGGTCCGTTGCGGCGCTCGTTCCTGGTGCCGGGCGAGACGATCACCCCGACGCCGCACCCGACCTCGGCGACCTCGGACAAGAGCCAGAGCTATGCCGACCCGCCGACTTTCCCGGCCGGCGCGGCCGGACGCGATTCCGAGGTCATCTACCTCGACACCCCGGGCATCCGGATTCACCTCTTCAACAACAAGGAGACGGTGGATCAGAAGGAGGTGCTGATACCGTTCGGGATGGAAATGAGCTGCGTGTCGCCCTCCGAGGTACCGGCGGACTTGCGCGAGCGCTCGCACCGGCATCCGGTGTATTTCCTCAAGCCCGTGCCGGCGGAGAATCCGCCGGACGCCGGGCTGAGCTTCCAGCAACGGGTCTGAGCCCGCGCCGGATCAGCGCCGCCAGCTGGGCTCGCGCTTTTCGATGAAGGCCTGCACGCCTTCCAGCGCGGCTTCGTCCATCATGTTGCAGGCCATCGTCTCGCCGGCGAGCTGGTAGGCCGCCTCGACACCCATTTCGGCCTGCCGGTAGAACATCTGCTTGCCCATCGCGATCGCCACGGCCGGCTTGGCCAGGATGCTGGCCGTGAGCTTCGCGATCTCGGTATCCAGCTGCTCCTGCGGCACCACGCGATTGACCAGTCCGCGCGCCAGCGCCGCCTGCGCATCGATGAACTCACCGGTCAGCAGCATTTCCATCGCCTGCTTGCGCGGCACGTTGCGCGACAGGCCGACCGAGGGGGTCGAACAGAACAGGCCGTAGTTCACGCCCGACACTGCAAAACGCGCATCCGACGCCGAAACGGCAAGGTCACACATTGCCACCAGCTGGCAGCCCGCCGCCGTCGCGATGCCCTGCACGCGCGCAATGACCGGTTGCGGCATCTGCTGGATCGCCAGCATCAGCTTGCTGCATTGCGCGAAGAGTTTCTTGTAGTACGCCGCCGATGGCGACGCGCGCATCTGCTTGAGGTCGTGGCCGGCGCAGAATGCCTTGCCGAACGCGGCCAGCACCACCACGCGGACTGACGCATCGGCGGCGATCGCCTCGATCTCCGCCTGCAGCGCCGCCATCATCTCTTCCGACAGCGGGTTGAAGCGCTCGCCGCGGTTCAGTGTCAGCGTGCAGATGCCGTCACGGTCGGCGCGCAGAACGTACGGGGTGTCTTGCTGCGGTGAAGCGAGTGCCATGTTGTCTCCTCGGTAGGAATGTCATTCTTCTTCGTGGTCGTCCTGTTCTTCCTGCGTCTCGCCGAGCGACGGCGGCGGCACATAGCTGGCCAGCAGTTCGACGCGGCTCTGCGGCGTCTCGAGGCTGATGCGCCCGAGCGCGCCGCTGCGATAGTCCTGCAGCAGCGTGTGCGCGGCCTTTTCGAAATCGAGCTCGCCGCCGCGCAGCCGGAAGCCGCGACGGGCCGCGATCGCCTCGACGACGCCGACACCGTCCATGCCCTCGGCACGCAGACCATAGCGCGCCGCCAGCAATGGAGAATAACGCTGCAGCAAGACCTCGGCAAGGAAGGCCGCGACCTCTTCCTCGATGATCGCGTTCACGCCGATCGCATGGCTGGCGGCCAGCATCAGCCCGTCGGTCGGATGCTCGATCTTGGGCCACATCAGCCCGGGCGTATCGATCAGCACGATGTTATCGCCGAGGAAAAGCCGCTGCTGCATCTTCGTCACTGCGGGCTCGTCGCCGACTTTCGCGACGCGCTTCTTCAGCAGCGCGTTCATCAGCGTGGACTTGCCGACGTTCGGTATGCCCATGATCATCACGCGCAGCGGCTTCAGCACCGTGCCGCGATGCGGCGCCAGCTTCAGGCAGAGGCCGGGGATTTTCGCGACTTCGGCCGGCTTGCGGCAGGACAGCGCGACTGCATGCACCTGCGGCTGCGCGCCATAGTGCGCGAGCCAGGCTTTCGTGGCGGCCGGATCGGCGAGGTCGCTCTTGTTCAGCAGCTTCAGGCAAGGCCGTTGCCGCGCGCGCCGCAAGGACTCGATCATCGGGTTGCTGCTGGCCTGCGGTACGCGCGCGTCGAGCACCTCGATCACCAGGTCGACCTTTTCCATCGACTCCGCGGCTTTCTTGCGCGCGGCGTTCATGTGACCGGGGAACCATTGAATGGACATGGAGGATCTCTTGCGCTGGAAAACGCGCTATTGTACTCGCGCGTCCCGCGCCGACCGCGCCGCGGCCGGCGAGGCTCAGTCCAGCCCGGCCAGCGCCTTCAGGTGGGCGACCACGCTGCGGCCGAGCGCCGACAGCGCATATCCCCCCTCGAGACAGCTGACGATGCGCCCTTGCGCATGGCGCTGCGCCACGTCGACGAGTTGCCGGGTGATCCACGCGTAATCGGCCTCGACCAGCCCCATCGCCGCGATCTCGTCCTCGCGGTGCGCATCGAACCCGGCGGAGATGAAGATCATTTCCGGACGGTGCGCCTCAAGCGCGGGCAGCCAGTGCAGCCGCACCAGCTCGCGCACCGCATCGCCGCGCGTGTACGCCGGCACCGGGATGTTCACCAGGTTGGCCGGCGCGCTGCCGGCCGGATGAACGCCTGAATACGGATACAGCGGGTGCTGGAAAAAACTGGCCATCAGCACGCGCGGGTCGCCGGCAAAGGCGTCTTCGGTGCCATTGCCGTGGTGGACGTCGAAATCGACGACCGCGACCCGCTGCAGGCCATGCACTTGCAGCGCATGGGTTGCGGCGATCGCGACGTTGTTGAACAGGCAGAAGCCCATCGGCGTGTCCGGCGTCGCATGGTGTCCGGGCGGGCGGATCGCGCAGAAGGCATTGCCGACCTCGCCGCCGAGCACGGCGTCGGTGGCGGCAATTGCCGCGCCGGCAGCGCGCAGCGCCGCCTGCCAGCTGAATTCATTGAGCAGGGTGTCGGCGTCGATCGGATGATAGCCGCCGGCGGGCGGCAAGTTGTCGCGCACCTTCGCTATCGCCGCCTCCGTATGCACCAGCGACAGCGCCTCGATCGATGCGAGCGGCGCGTCGCGATGCTCAAGCAGGCTCGCGAGCCCGGACGCAATCAACTGGTCGTCGATTGCCTGCAGCCGCGCAGGACACTCCGGATGCCAGTCACCCATGTCGTGGCGCTTGCAGTCCGGATGGGAAAAGATTGCCGTGCTCATCGGGGCTATTATGCATCAGCGATGCATGCTCTATACTTGCGCGGACACGCGGGCAATTGCGCACGCAGCCGTCCTGACCTGCCCTGATGAAAACCCTTCCCGCCCTGCTCGCGCTCGCCACCGCGGCCGCCTCGTTCGTCCTGCCCTGCACCGAAACCACCGCCCGCGAAACGACGCAGGCGTACCGCACGTCCGCCAAAAAAAACGGCACGGCGCTGGCAAGAAAAGCCGCCGATAAAAAGCCGGCATCCGCTGCGGACGACGAGGCCGAGTTCATCAACTTCCTGCAATGGCGCTCGGTCACGGAGTTCATCGACCAGGCCAGCGCCGAGCACGGACTGGACCGCGATGAGCTGCAGTCACTGTTCAGGCGTGTGCAATACCTCGACAGCGTGGTGCGCCTGATCAATCCTCCGCCGGCGGGCAAGGCCAAGAACTGGACAGCGTATCGCGAGCGCTTCGTCGAGCCGCGCCGGCTGAAGGCGGGCATTGCGTTCTGGGACCGCCATGAAGCGACGCTCCGGCGCGCACAGGACGAGTACGGCGTACCGGCGGAGATCATTGTCGGCATCATCGGCGTCGAGACGATTTACGGGCAATCGACCGGCAAGTTCCGCGTGCCCGACGTGCTGGCGACGCTGGCATTTGCCTATCCGGACACACCGAATCGCGAAGCCCGGATGGCCTATTTCCGCAGCGAGCTGGTGCAGGCGCTGCTGTACGCGCGCGAGAACAACATCGATCCTTTCAGCCTGAACGGATCATTCGCCGGCGCGATCGGCTGGCCGCAATTCATGCCGGGCAGCATACGCAGCTTCGCGGTCGATTTCGACGGCGACGGCAAGATCGACCTGCGCAATTCGCCCGACGATGCCATCGGCAGCGTTGCCCGCTTTCTCTCGCGGCACGGCTGGATTCCCGGTCAGCCGCTGGCTTTCCCGGTGCAGGTCACGCCGGACCGGCCATGGTCGGCATTCATCGGGCAGGGCCTCGAAGCGCGCTATACCCGCGCTCAAATGGAAGACGCCGGCGTGATCGTTCCGCCGCAGGTGCCGGACTCGGTGCTGTATGGTCTGGTCGACCTGCAGGATGATGAACGTCCGGTGCTGTACTGGCTGGGCACCGACAACTTTTTTGCGATCACGCGCTACAACCGCAGCTATTACTATGCGATGGCCGTGATCGAACTCGGCGAGGCCATCAGCCGGCAAAGGGCGGCAAGATGAGCGGACGCATAGCCGGCGCCGACTCGTCCGACGACGCACAGGTCATCGCGCTCACGCGCAGCTGGGTCGAACATGCCGTGGTCGGCCTGAACCTGTGCCCTTTCGCCAATGCGGTGCTGCGAAAGAACCAGATCGAATTCCGCGTCAGCCACGCGCGCGATCCGGAGAAGCTGTTGCAGGATCTGCTCGGCTGTATCGATTCCCTGCTGGCCACGCCGGCCGATGCCGTCGATACGCTGCTGCTGATCCATCCGCATGCGCTGACGGATTTCCTTGAGTTCAATGATTTCGTCGGTGACGCCGAAGCGCTGGTCGAAGAGGCCGGGCTGGCCGGTGTCTTGCAGGTGGCCAGCTTCCATCCGGATTACGCGTTCGCCGGCGTTCCCGCCGACGACCCGACCAACCGCACCAACCGCTCGCCCTTCCCGACCCTGCACCTGATCCGCGAAGACAGTCTCGACAAGGCCATCGCGGCCATGCCCGACACCGACGCGATCGTCGAGCGCAACCTCGACACGCTGCGCCGGCTCGGCAATGATGGCTGGCTGGCACTGCAGGCACGCATCCGCGCCACTGCCGGCATCTGACTGCCGGCCAGCAGCCTCTCGCTTCCCACTCCCTGACTTGCGGCCACCGCTGCGCTGCACAGCGACGCGGAACGCAATCGCATCCGGCCGCCCATCCCTTGCCCTGGCGGCCACCGCCCCCTTGCAGAAACCTTTTCAGGTCAAAGCCATCCGACACGCACGCTGCGGCAGCCACGCGCAAACAATAATCCCGCCGCATTGATGATAATCAAATCGAAACATTTCCTGATTGGCTACAATTCGTGATTGCCAAAAAGAAACTATATTTCGCAGGATTTAACAATTCGGCAAATAGGGCACGCCCCCTTCGGGTGGATATGGGAATTATTCGATATGAATCATGGATTTAGTGTCATTGGTTCGGGCTGGCATGAATGCGAAGCATTGTTTTTTTGCAAAACAAATTTACTTTGTTGCTAACACCCAATAGAATTTTGTTACCGATTTAAAAATACTTTCAAGATCGGCTGCTACGGCTGGCACGCGGAAACGGGAATTCCAGACCGCTTCCTCACCTCGCCCGCCGGCGCGTTTGATTCACCCCCTAGGGAACGCTTACGCTCATGACGACTCAGTTTGACCCCCAAGACAGCAACCGACTCGCGGACCAGGTCGCGTATGACCCGAACAACTTGCTGGATTCGCTGATCGAGAAACTGCATCTGAAAAACGATGCCGCCTTGTCACGGGCGCTGGAGGTTGCGCCCCCGGTCATCAGCAAGATTCGCCACCGACGACTGCCGGTGGGGGCTTCCCTGCTGATCCGCATGCATGAGGTCAGCGATCTGTCGATCCGCGAATTGCGGATTCTGATGGGCGACCGCCGCGAGAAATTCCGCATCAGCGACAAGCAATTCAAACCTAAATCGGCGGACTGATCGTCGCGTTACGCGCGGCGGGTTTGCGTCGCCGGCGGCACAGACCGGCCGGCGACCTCGATGCGGCGAATGACGCATGCCTGTTAGCCCGGTTGAATAAAAAAAAACGGGATTCCGGCTTGACCGGGATCCCGTTTTTTTCGGTTATCGACGTGCTTCAGGCCGGAAACACCCCGGTTGACAGATAACGGTCGCCGCGATCGCAAACAATAAAGACAATCACCGCATTCTCCACCGTACGGGAAATGCGCAGCGCGACTTCGCAGGCGCCCGCAGCCGAGATGCCGGCGAAAATCCCTTCTTCCACCGCCATGCGGCGAGCCATTTGCTCGGCGGCAGCCTGGCTGACGTTTTCCACCTGGTCGACGCGGCTGCGATCGAAGATCTTCGGCAGGTAGGCCTCCGGCCATTTGCGAATCCCGGGAATCTGCGAACCTTCTTCGGGTTGCGCGCCGATGATCTGGATGGCCGGATTTTTTTCCTTCAGGTAGCGCGACACGCCCATGATGGTGCCAGTGGTACCCATCGCGCTGACGAAATGGGTGATGCGCCCGTCGGTATCGCGCCAGATTTCCGGGCCGGTCGCCTCGTAGTGCGCGCGCGGGTTGTCCGGGTTGGCGAACTGATCGAGGATCTTGCCCTTGCCTTCCTTCTGCATCTGCTCGGCGAGGTCGCGCGCGTACTCCATGCCGCCGGTCTTCGGCGTGAGGATGATCTCCGCACCGTACGCGGCCATGCTCTGCCGGCGCTCGAGGCTCAGGTTCTCGGGCATCAGCAGGATCATCCGGTAGCCCTTCATCGCCGCGGCCATGGCCAGCGCAATGCCGGTGTTGCCGCTGGTCGCCTCGATCAGCGTATCGCCCGGATGGATTTCGCCGCGCTCTTCCGCGCCCTTGATCATCGCGAGCGCCGGCCTGTCCTTGACTGAACCGGCAGGGTTGTTGCCCTCGAGCTTGCCAAGGATGATGTTGTTCCGCCGTGCGGCCTCGTCGCCGGGAATGCGCTTCAGTTGTACCAGCGGGGTGTTGCCGACCAGATCCTCGATCGAGTGAAATTGCATGGCGGTTTTTGTGTAGTTTGAATCAGGCAAACCACCATTGTAATTTAATCCGCTTCCGGGCTGCGGCCGCCCGGCATTCCGGCCGCAGCCCGGAAAACGCGCTATTTGTCGCCCGCCGGCCTGGCGGCGCGCTCGGCCACCTTGCCGGGTGCGGCCGCACCGGCCGGCTTCGCCGGTGCAGAGAAGGACTGCCCGTTCACCGTCAGCCCGGCGGCCGAGAGCTTGACGGCGTTGCGTCCGCCTATGCCCTTCACGCGCTGCTCGAGGTCGGCCCAGTCCTTGAAATTCCCGCCTCGGGTGCGCTCGGCGATGATGGCTTTCGATGTCGACGGACCGACGCCCGCAATGCCGTCAAGCGCGGCCTGGTCCGCCGAATTCACTTCCACGGCGGCCAGCGCGGTGCCGGCAAACAGCAACGAAGCGGACAGCAGCAATACGAATTTTTTCAGCATGGTGTACTCCCCAAAGTTTTGATCGGGATGGACTGGCATGCAGGCCAGGATTGTGGTGCCTGCGTGCCGTCATGGATTAAACGTGAAGTACGCCGCCAGGGGCCAGGAAGATGGGATGATGTTTTTGCATGGACGAAGCCGCAGTGTGCGGCCATCGTCGCCTTCAGCTCATCAGCGGTGTCGCCAGCGCGCTTGTCCCGCCAAACAATTCATCGTAATCGACGGTCGCCGTGCCCAGCTTGCCGACGGCGATGCCCGCCGCATGATTCGCGATGGCCACCGCCTGGCCGCACGACACGCCGCTGGCCAGCAGTCCGGCCAGAACGGCGATCACGGTATCGCCGGCGCCGCAGACATCGAACACCTCCTTCGCTTGCGCCGGGCAGTGAAGCGCGCCGGCATCGTCGAACAAGCTCAGGCCCTCGGCCGAACGTGTCAGCAGCAGCGCCCGCAGCGACAGCGAACGCCGCAAAGCCTGCGCCTTGTCGGCAAGCTCCTGTTCGCTGTGCCACTGCCCGACAATGCGCGCAAGTTCGGCGCAGTTGGGGGTGATGATGGTCGCATGCGCGTAGCGCGAAAAATCGCCACCCTTGGGATCGACCAGCACCGGCCGCCGATGCCGGCGAGCGACACGGATCACGGACTGCGGATCGGCGAGCGTGCCTTTCGCATAGTCCGAAATCACCACCAGCTGATGGGCGCGTACCAGCCGATCCAGATCGGCCACTTCGAAACCTCCGGAATGCGAGCCGCATGTGTGGTCGAAGTCGACGCGCAGCAATTGCTGCCGCCCGCCGAGCACGCGCAACTTGACCACGGTGCGCTCGCCGTCGCGCACGCACAGCGCATCATCGATGGCGGCCAGGCGCAGCAGACGACGCACACAGGAACCCGCCTCGTCGTCACCGATGAATCCCAGCAGGCAGGCGCGCGCCCCGATCGACACCACATTGCGGGCAACGTTGGCGGCACCGCCCAGCCGGTCTTCGGATTCGCGCAGCTGCACCACCGGCACGGGCGCCTCGGGGGAAATGCGGTGCACATCGCCGAACCAGTAGCGATCGAGCATCACGTCGCCGACGACGAGCACGCGGGTACGCGCCAGCGCATCGCGGGGAAGAAAGAGAGAAACCGGCAGGCGGGCCGGCAGCCGCGACTTGACCATCGTCCCCCTTTGCAGGGCGACGCCGGTCAGCCCTGGTTCAGCACGGACAGTTCTTCACTGCGACGCGGCGCATAGCTTTCCCACTGGCTGCAACCGGGGCACTGCCAGTAGAACTGCTTGGCCTTGAAGCCGCAATGGCTGCAATGGTAGCGCGCCAGCTTGTGCGCATAGCCGCCGACGAGGCTCTTCATCATCGACAGCTCCGGCAGCCGCTCCGCAGGAGCGTACATCAGCCGCGCCTCGATCAGTTTGTCGAGCGCCAGCAGCGTGGGCATGCGCCGCAGTTCGTCGGTCACCAGCTGGTTGGCGGCATCGGGGCCGGCAAGCTCGAGCTCGGCACGGAAGACGACTTCGAGCAGGTCGATGGCCGGCGCTTCCGCGAGATAGCCCTTGAGCAGCTTCAGGCCTTCGCCCGCCCGGCCGACCGCACGATAGCCATCCATCAGCCGCTGCGCCACCAGGCCGACATGCGCGGCGCTCTGCTGCTCGACGCGGCGCCATGCGCGCAGCGCGCCTTCGGTGTCGCCCTTGGCCAGCAAGGCGTCGCCGACCAGGATGGTCGCACGGACATTGTTGCGGTCATGTGCGAGCGCTTGTTCCAGTGTCGCCAGTGCGGCATCGGCATTCACATGCACCAGCTCGTCCTGCGCGAGTTCGCAATGGAATTGCGCAATTTCCTTCTGGTACGAGCCTGCGCCGGATGCCTGCAAGGCGAGCGCGGCCTCGATCGCGCGCTTCCACTCCTTCTCGCGCTGGTAGATCTCCAGCAGCGCGCGCCGCGCCTGCGGGCCGAATGGGGTATCAGCGAGCTGGTTGAAGGTTTCCTCGGCGCGGTCGAGCAGGCCGGCCTTCAGGTAATCCTGACCGAGCTCGAAGCGCGCCTGCGCGGCCATCTCGGGCGCGAGGTCGGGTCGCGCCAGCAGGTTCTGGTGCACGCGCACCGCGCGCTCGATGTCGCCGCGACGCCGGAACAGCTTGCCGAGCGCGAAATGCAGCTCGGCTGTTTCCGGATCGAGGCGAGCGATATCGACGAAGACATCAATCGCCCGGTCGGGGTGTTCGTCGAGCAGCGCGTTCAGGCCCCGGTAATAGCTGCGCGGCAGGCTGCGCGATTCGGAGATCACGTGGCGAATGTCGACACGCGCGGCGATCCAGCCCAGCGCGAAGAAAAACGGCACGCCAAGCAGCCACCAGGTCTCAAACTCCATTCATGCTCCTCACAGTCCGACCTGCTCGATCAAGGCCTCGGGCGCCGGCGGCTGCGAGCGGGCGGAGGCGATCTCGGCGGCTTCCTTCTTGTATTGTTCGAATTCCTTGCGGCAGCGGTTCGCCTCGCGACGGTAGCGCAGCAGCGTACCCGCCATGCCCAGCACGCCCATCGCCGCGCCGGCGATCAGGAAGATCAGCAGCAGCAGGATCAGCGGCGATTTCGCCTGCACGTTCCAGAAAAGGTGGAGCACCACTTCATCGGTATTCTTCAATGCGAAACCGAAGAACACGATGAACAGCGCAACGGCAATCAGCCGGACAAGTATTTTCATCGTCAAAACGCCGTGACCGGCATTTCAGTGGTTGTGCCGAAATTGTACGCGAAAAGAAACAGCGTTCCGACGCGAAGCCGGGGTTCCGCAGCACTAAAAAAAAACGGCACCCGAAGGTGCCGCCCTGCATCGTGGCCTGAGCCGGCGAGGGCTCAGTCGTCATGGATCGGATGCCCGACCATGGCGTCTACGCGTTCGCGCAATTCCTTGCCCGCCTTGAAGTGCGGTACCCGCTTGCCGGGTACCACGACAGTCTCGCCGGACTTCGGATTGCGACCGATCCGAGGTGGCCGGGTGTTGGTCGCAAAGCTGCCGAAGCCGCGAATCTCGATGCGCTGGCCAGCGACCAGCGCATCGCTCATGGCGTCCAGCAGCGTCTTGACCGCGAAATCCGCATCTTTGGCTACCAGCTGCGGATAACGCTCGGCCAGACGGGCGATCAGCTCCGACTTGGTCATCGATCAGGCCTGCATCAGCCCTTGTTGTCGAGCTTGGCCTTCAGCAGCGCGCCGAGGCTGGTCGTGCCCGATGCCGCAGCGGAGTCGCTGGACATCTTCTGCATCGCTTCCTGGGTCTCTGCGTTGTCCTTCGCCTTGATCGACAGCTGGATGCTGCGTGCCTTGCGATCGATGTTGATGATCATCGCTTCGACTTGGTCGCCGACCTTCAGGTGCGTGCCGGCATCTTCAACGCGATCGCGCGCGATTTCCGAAGCACGCAGGTAGCCTTCGACTTCATCGCTCAGCGCGATCACGGCGCCCTTCGGCTCGACCGACTTCACGGTACCGTTGACCAGCGAACCCTTGTCGTTCATCGCGGAGTAGTTGTTGAACGGGTCTCCCTCGAGCTGCTTGACGCCCAGCGAGACGCGCTCGCGCTCGACGTCGATCGCCAGCACGATGGCTTCCAGCTCGTCGCCCTTCTTGAACTTGCGCACGGCTTCTTCGCCGGCTTCGGTCCACGACAGATCGGACAGGTGCACCAGGCCGTCGATGTTTCCGGTCAGGCCGATGAACACGCCGAAGTCGGTAATCGACTTGATTGCGCCCTTGACCTTGTCGCCCTTCTTGTGCGAAATCGCGAAATCGTCCCACGGGTTCGCCTTGCACTGTTTCATGCCGAGGCTGATACGGCGACGCTCTTCGTCGATCTCGAGAACCATGACTTCGACTTCGTCGCCAAGCTGCACAACCTTCGACGGAGCGACGTTCTTGTTGGTCCAGTCCATCTCGGACACGTGCACCAGGCCTTCGATGCCCTGCTCGACTTCGACGAACGCGCCGTAGTCGGTCAGGTTGGTGACCTTGCCGAACAGGCGGGTGCCTTGCGGGTAGCGACGCGACAGGCCGGTCCACGGATCGTCGCCCAGTTGCTTGACGCCCAGCGAGACACGGTTCTTTTCCTGATCGTACTTCAGGACCTTCGCGGTGATTTCCTGGCCAACCGTCAGCACTTCCGACGGGTGACGCACGCGGCGCCATGCCAGGTCGGTGATGTGCAGCAGGCCGTCGATGCCACCCAGGTCCACGAACGCGCCGTAGTCGGTGATGTTCTTGACGATACCGTTGACGATGGTGCCCTCTTTCAGGGTTTCCATCAGCTTCGCACGCTCTTCGCCCATCGACGCTTCGATGACGGCACGGCGCGACAGCACGACGTTGTTGCGCTTGCGATCCAGCTTGATGACCTTGAATTCCAGGGTCTTGCCTTCGTACGGCGTGGTGTCCTTGACCGGACGAGTGTCCACCAGCGAACCCGGCAGGAACGCGCGGATGCCGTTGGTGAGAACGGTCAGGCCGCCCTTGACCTTGCCGCTGACCGTACCCGTGACGAGGTCACCCGACTCCATGGCCTTCTCGAGCGCGAGCCACGATGCGAGGCGCTTGGCCTTGTCGCGCGACAGGATGGTGTCGCCGAAACCGTTCTCGAGCGACTCGATCGCGACGGAAACGAAGTCACCGATGTTGACTTCGACTTCGCCGTTGTCGTTCTTGAATTCTTCGATCGGAATGAACGCTTCGGACTTCAGGCCGGCGTTGACGATCACAAAGTTGTGGTCCAGGCGAACGACTTCCGCCGAGATGACCTCACCCGAGCGCATATCCTGGCGGGACAGCGATTCCTCGAACAGGGCTGCAAAGCTTTCCATGGCTGCGGGGGTTTGGGTAGCAGTAGACATAAGGGTAGATGGTTGGCCAACCGGGCGGATACCCAGGCTGGGTCAGGTTCTTCAACACCCCTCGATGCGTTGCGCAAGAGGGGCACCAGATACAAAAAACTGCGACAACAGACTGCGAATTACTTTCCTGCGGCGCCGGACCACCAGTCCAGCACCTGCGCGACCGCCTGCGCGATCGTCATCTCCGACGTATCCAGCAGGTGCGCACCTTCGGCCGGCTTCAGCGGAGCCACGGCGCGCTGGGTATCGCGCGCGTCGCGCTCCTTCAGATCCTGCAGAAGGGCAGCCATATTAGCAGGAAAACCTTTTTCAATCAATTGCTTATACCGCCTGTCCGCGCGCGCCTCGACGCTGGCCGTCAGGAACACCTTGAGTTGTGCATCCGGAAAGATCACGGTGCCCATGTCGCGGCCATCCGCGACCAGGCCCGGCGCCTGCCGGAAACGGTGCTGCAGCTCAACCAGCGCGGCGCGCACGTCCGGCAGTGCCGCAATCTTCGATGCCGCATTGCCAACCGCCTCCTGCCGAATCGCGTTCTGCACCTCGCGCCCGGCCAGCAGGATGCGTTCGCCTTCGAAGCGCACGTCCAGACCTTTGGCCATCGCGGCCAGCGAAGGTTCGTCGGACAGCGACATCCCGCCTTCCAGCGCCGACAGCGCGGTCAGCCGGTACAGCGCGCCGGAATCGAGGAAAGCAAAACCGAGGGTCTCGGCGACGCGGCTGGCGACCGTGCCCTTGCCGGACGCGGTCGGGCCGTCGATGGTGATGACGGGAATGCCCAACTCAGCCTCGCTGCACGATGCGCGCGAACGCATCGAAGTAATCCGGGAAAGTCTTGGCGACGCACTTCGGATCGTTGATGCGCACGGTGGTGCCGTCGCGCGCCGCGCCGTTCAGCGAGGCCAGCGAGAAGCACATCGCCATCCGGTGGTCGTCATAGGTGTCGATCGCGGCCGGCTCGAGCACGATCGGCGGCGTCACGCGCAGGTAATCCTCGCCCTCGTCCACCAGCGCGCCGAGCTTGCGCAGCTCGGTCGCCATCGCGGCAAGGCGATCGGTCTCCTTCACGCGCCAGCTGGCGATATTGCGCAGCGTGCTGGTGCCGTCCGCATACAGCGCCGCGACCGCAATCGTCATCGCCGCATCCGGAATGTGGTTGAAGTCGGCGTCGATGGCCTTCAGCACGCCATTCGACTTCGCTTCGATCCAGTTGTCGCCCAGCGTGATCTCCGCGCCCATCTGCTCCAGCGCCTCGACGAAGCGCACGTCGCCCTGGATGCTGCCGCGGCCGACGCCTTCGACGCGCACCGGGCCGCCGGCGATCGCGCCGGCCGCGAGGAAATACGACGCCGACGACGCATCGCCCTCCACATGGATGGTGCCGGGGCTGCGGTAGACCTGACCCGGCGGGATCGTGAACGACGACCAGCCGTTGCGCTCGACCTCGATGCCGAAGCGCTGCAACAGGTTCAGCGTGATCTCGATGTAAGGCTTGGAGATCAGCTCGCCGATCACCTCGATGGTCAGCGGCTGGTGCTTCGCCATCAGCGGGCCAGCCATCAGCAGCGCAGTCAGGAACTGGCTCGACACATTGCCGCGCACCTGCATGCGCTCGGGATGCAGGTTGCCGCGATGGATGTGCAGCGGCGGATAGCCGGGGTTGCCGGTGTAATCGATTTTTGCGCCGGCCGCGTTCAGCGCATCGACCAGATCGCCGATCGGTCGCTCATGCATGCGCGCAACGCCATGCACCGTGTAATCGCCGCCGATCGCCGCCAGCGCCGCGGTCAGTGGACGGATCGCGGTACCGGCATTGCCCATGAACAGGTCGGCCGAATGCACGGGCAAGGTGCCGCCGGTGCCGGTCACGGCGAAATCCTGGCTCTCGCCGTGCTGGTCCCAGTGCACGCCAAGCTTCTGCAATGCCATCAGCATCACGTGCGTATCGTCGGACGCGAGCAATTCGCGGATCTCGGTCTTGCCTTCGGCCAGCGCGGCCAGCAGCAGCATGCGGTTCGAGATGCTCTTCGAGCCGGGCAGTTTGACCGTGCCGCGCGCCAGCGGCGCAGGCTTCAGGTCGATATGGTGCGGGTAATGCTTCATCAGTCTCCACCCTGCTCTTCGGCACGCGCCTGTTCGGCCGCCTCGATGGCAGCGATCCATGCCTGCCGCGCAGCTTGCGCGCGGCCGTAAATTTTTTCCAGTCCCGCGCCGTCGGACGCGGCCAGCAGCGCGCGCAACTGCGTCAGCTGCGCGGTGTACGCATCCAGCTCGGCCAGCAGCGCCGGACGATTGGCCAGCGAAATGTCGCGCCACATCTCCGGCGACGAACCGGCGATGCGCGTGAAGTCGCGGAACCCGCTGGCAGCATACTGGAACAGCCGCGCCGCGTTGCCGCGCGCGGCAATGTCATCCACCAGCGCATACGCGAGCAGGTGCGGCAGATGGCTGACCGCCGCAAACACCGCATCATGCTCTTCGGCGCTCAGCCGGTGGATGATCGCGCCGCACTGCTCCCACGCGGACGCCACCTTCGCGACGCAGGCGTCGGCATTGTCCGGCAGCGCGGTCAGCACCACCTTCTTGCCCCTGTACAGTTCCGGCAGCGCCGCTTCCGGGCCGTTCTGCTCGCGACCCGCAATCGGATGGCCCGGCACGAACTGCCTGACCTTGTCGCCGAGCGCAGCGCGTGCGGCCTGTACCACGTCGCTCTTCGTGCTGCCGGCATCGGTGACAACCGTGCCGGGCTGCAGGTGCGGCGCAATGTCGCGCAGCAGCGCCTCGGTCTGTGCGACCGGCGCGGCCAGCAGCACGAGGTCGGCAGCGGCCACCGAGGCCGCCGTGCCGATGCCGTCGATGATGCCCAGCGCCTGTGCGCGCTGCAGCGTCTCGCGGCGGCGGCCGACGCCGATCACTTCGGCAACCACGCCGGCGCGCTTCAATGCCAGCGCGAACGAGCCGCCGATCAGGCCGACGCCGAAGACGACGATGCGCTTGAATTTCTGCATGGTGTCAGCCGAGCACGGCCTTCAGCGCGTCGAGGAAGGCGGCGTTCTCCTGCGGCAGGCCGATCGACACGCGCAGCCATTGCGGCAGCCCGTAGTTGCCGACCGGGCGCACGATGATGCCCCGCTTCAGCAGCGCGAGGTTCACGCGCGCACCGGCGCCGTCATCGCTGCCGGCACGGAACAGCACGAAGTTGCCGAACGACGGCACGTACTCGATGCCCATCTGCGCGAAGGCGGACGTCAGCTGCGCATAGCCCTCGGCATTCACGGCCGCGCTCTTCTGCAGGTAGGACTCGTCGCCGAGCGCGGCCACCGCAGCGGCCTGCGCAAGAGAGTTCACGTTGAACGGCTGGCGGATGCGGTTCAGCAGGTCCGTCAGCGCCGGCTGCGCAATGCCGAAACCGACGCGCAGGCCGGCGAGGCCATAGGCCTTCGAGAAGGTGCGCGAGACGATCAGGTTCGGATAGTCGCGCACCCAGACGAGTGCGTCATAGCGCTTGTCCGCCGGCAGGTATTCGGTATAGGCCTCGTCGAGCACGACGACGACCTGCGCCGGCACCTTCTGCATGAAGGCGGCGATCTCTGCGCCGTCGATGAAGGTGCCGGTCGGATTGTTCGGGTTGGCGATGAACACCAGCTTCGTGTCCGGCGCAATCGCAGCAGCCATCGCGTCGAGGTCGTGGCCGAAGTCCTTCGCCGGCACCACGATCGCGCGCGCGCCGACGGCCTGCGTGGCCAGCGGGTACACCGCGAACGAATACTGCGAATACACGACTGACTCGCCCGGCTGCACCAGTGCGCGCGCAGCCAGTTCGAGGATGTCATTGCTGCCATTGCCCAGCGTCAGCCAGTCGGCCGGCACGCCGAATTTCTTCGTCAGCGCGGACTTCAGGTCGAAGCCGTTCGAATCCGGATAGCGCGCCAGTTCGTCGAGCACCTGCTGCATCGCCGCCTTCGCCGAAGCCGGAATGCCGAGCGGGTTCTCGTTCGACGCCAGCTTCACGATGGAAGCCTCGTCGAGGCCGAACTCGCGCGCGACTTCGGAAATCGGCTTGCCGCCCTGGTAGGGGGCAATCGCACGGACGTAATCGGGACCAAAAGTCGTCATGGCTGCAAACTCGATAAAGGCGTCGGAAAAATCGTCGAAAAAAAGCGTCGAAAAATCGTGGCGAAATTCAGGCCGAATGCGGATACGAGCCGAGCACCTTGAAGAAGGCGGCCTGTCCCTGCAATTCGAGCAGCGCCTGCGCGACCTTCGGGTCGTCTGCATGGCCGTCGACATCGACAAAGAAGTAGTACTCCCAGCGGCCGGTGCGCGCCGGGCGCGACTCGAAGCGCGTCATCGACACGCCGTGCTTCGCCAGCGGCGCCAGCAGTTCATACACGGCGCCGGCCTTGTTCGGCACCGACAGCACCAGCGAGGTCTGGTCGCGGCCGGACGGGCCCGGCTTGAGCGTGCCGATCACGAAGAAACGGGTGCGGTTGTGCGGGTCATCCTGGATGTGCGCATGCACGATCGCGAGGCCATAACGCTTCGCTGCCGCATCGCCGGCGATCGCGGCAACGCTGCCGTCTTCGCTGGCCATCCGCGCTGCCTCGCCGTTCGACGCGACCGCACGGCGCTCCATCTGCGGGTAGTGTTCGTTCAGCCAGGCTTGGCACTGCGCCAGCGCCTGCGAGTGCGCGCAGACGCGGCGGATGCCTTCCATGCTGCCGGTGCGCGTCATCAGGCTGTGCTGCACCGGCAACGCGACTTCGCCGCTGATGGCCAGTGTGGTCTGCATCAGCAGATCCAGCGTGCGGTTCACCGTGCCTTCGGTGGAGTTTTCGACCGGCACCACGCCAAAATCGGCGGTGCCCGCCTCGACCGAGCGGAACACTTCATCGATGGACACGCAGGGCAGCGGCTCGACCGCCTGACCGAACTGCTGCCAGACCGCCTGTTCGCTGTAGGTGCCGGCCGGGCCGAGGAAGGCGACGATCACGCGCTTTTCCAGCGCGCGGCAGGCCGACATCACTTCACGGAAGATGGTCTGCAGGTCGGTCGAGGCCAGCGGCCCCGGGTTCTCGCGCGCGATGCGCGCCAGCACCTGCGCCTCGCGCTCGGGCCGGAACACCGGCGCATTCGTCTCGGCTTTCACGTGGCCGACTTCCTGCGCCACGCGCGCGCGCTGGTTCAGCAGCGCCAGCAACTGCGCGTCGATCGCATCGATCTGTTCGCGCAGCGGCTTGAGCTTGTCATCGATCATTCGGAGCTTGCCTGTCGTTCTGATTGTTCTGCGGCACGCGTCTCACGAAGCGTCGGCTTCGTCCGCGCCGTTGTCCTCTTCCGCATCCGCCTCCATGATGCGCTGCAGCCCGGACAGCTTGGTGCCGCCCTCGACTGCGATCAGCGTCACGCCCTGCGTCGCCCGGCCCATCTCGCGGATCTCGGACACGCGCGTGCGGATCAGCACGCCGCCGGTGGTGATCATCATGATCTCATCGGACGTCTCGACCAGCGTCGCCGCCACCACCTTGCCGTTGCGCTCCGAGGTCTGGATCGCGATCATGCCCTTGGTGCCACGGCCATGACGGGTGTACTCGGTGATCGGGGTGCGCTTGCCGAAGCCGTTCTCGGTCGCGGTCAGCACCGACTGCTGCTCGTTCTCGGCGACCAGCAGCGCAATCACCTGCTGAGCGTCCTCGAGGTTCATGCCGCGCACGCCGCGCGCGGTGCGGCCCATCGGACGCACGTCGTTCTCGTCGAAACGCACCGCCTTGCCGGCGTCGGAGAACAGCATCACGTCGTGCTTGCCGTCGGTCAGCGCGGCGCCGATCAGGAAATCGCCGTCGTCGAGGTCGACCGCAATGATGCCGGCCTTGCGCGGATTGCTGAAGTCGGACAGCGGGGTCTTCTTGACCGTGCCGAGCGAAGTCGACATGAACACGTAGCGGTCGTCCGGGAACTTGCTGTTCTCGCCGGACAGCGGCAGCACCACGGTGATCTTCTCGCCATCCAGCAGCGGGAACATGTTGACGATCGGCTTGCCGCGCGAGGCGCGCGAACCCTGCGGCACTTCCCAGACCTTCAGCCAGTACATGCGGCCGCGGTTCGAGAAGCACAGGATGTAGTTGTGCGTATTCGCGATGAAGAGCTGGTCGATCCAGTCGTCTTCCTTGGTCGCGGTGGCCTGCTTGCCGCGGCCGCCGCGCTTCTGCGCGCGGTACTCCGACAGCGGCTGCGACTTCATGTAACCCATGTGCGACAGCGTGACGACCATGTCCTGCGGCGTGATCAGGTCTTCGGTGCCGAGGTCGGACACGTTCAGCTCGATGGTCGAGCGGCGGCCGTCCTTGTTGGCGTCGCCGTATTCGGTCTTCGCGGCATTCAGCTCGTCGGAGATGATCGCGGTGACGCGCTCCGGACGCGCGAGGATGTCGAGCAGATCGGCGATCTGCGTCATCACTTCCTTGTATTCGTTGACGATCTTGTCCTGCTCAAGGCCGGTCAGGCGCTGCAGGCGCATCTGCAGGATTTCCTGCGCCTGGTCGTCGGAGAGCTTGTACAGGCCATCCTGCTGCAGGCCATAGTGGCGCGGCAGGCTCTCCGGACGGAAGGCGTCGATGCCGCCGGCGGCAGCCGTGTCGGTACGCGACAGCATCTCGCGCACCACTGACGAATCCCATGCGCGCGCCATCAGCTCGGCCTTCGCGACCGGCGGCGTCGGCGCGGCCTTGATGATGGCGATGAAGTCGTCGATGTTGGCCAGCGCGACCGCCAGGCCTTCCAGCACATGGCCGCGCTCGCGCGCCTTGCGCAGCTCGTACACGGTGCGGCGCGTGACCACTTCGCGGCGATGCGACAGGAAGCACTCGAGCATCTGCTTCAGGTTCAGCAGCTTCGGCTGGCCGTCAACCAGCGCGACCATGTTCATGCCGAAGGTGTCCTGCAGCTGGGTCTGCTTGTACAGGTTGTTCAGCACGACCTCGGGCAGCTCGCCGCGCTTGAGCTCGAACACCACGCGCATGCCGGACTTGTCGGACTCGTCGCGCAGATCGGAAATGCCCTCGAGCTTCTTGTCGCGCACCAGCTCGGCAATACGCTCGAGCAGCGACTTCTTGTTCACCTGGTAAGGCAGCTCGTCGACGATGATTGCGGAGCGGCCGTCGCGGATTTCTTCGAAATGCGTCTTCGCGCGCATCACCACCCGGCCGCGGCCGGTGCGATAGCCATCGCGCACGCCGGAGACACCGTAAATGATGCCGGCGGTCGGGAAATCAGGCGCGGGAATCAGCTCGATCAGTTCATCGATCGTGCATTCCGGCGTCTTCAGCAGGTGCAGCGCGCCGTTGATGACTTCGCTGATGTTGTGCGGCGGGATGTTGGTCGCCATGCCGACCGCAATGCCGGAAGAGCCGTTGATCAGCAGGTTCGGGATGCGCGTCGGCAGTACCGACGGTTCCTTTTCCTTGCCGTCGTAGTTCGGCACGAAATCGACGGTTTCCTTGTCGATGTCGGCCAGCAGTTCCTGCGAGATCTTGTCGAGACGGCACTCGGTGTAACGCATCGCCGCCGCATTGTCGCCGTCGATCGAGCCGAAGTTGCCCTGGCCATCGACCAGCGTGTAGCGCAGCGAGAAATCCTGCGCCATGCGCACCAGCGTGTCATAGATCGCCTGGTCGCCGTGCGGGTGGTACTTGCCCATCACCTCGCCGACCACGCGCGCGCACTTCACATAGGGCCGGTTCCAGACGTTGTTCGTCTCGTGCATCGCGAACAGCACGCGGCGATGCACCGGCTTCAGGCCATCCCGTACGTCGGGCAATGCGCGGCCGACGATCACACTCATCGCGTAGTCGAGATAGCTCTTGCGCATCTCCTCTTCGAGGGAAATGGGGATGGTTTCTTTGGCGAACTGATCCATTGGCTGGCTGGTAAAAAGACCGGAAATGATGCAGATGATCGCTAGCGGGCCGACGGGACGGACACACGCTGTCGAACGCGATTTGTAAACACGAAATTCTACCATGCGCCCCCTGCCCGACCGTGGCCGGCCGGCACGCCCTTCGCCGGCCGGCCGATGGCCAGCCGTTTGATTTTTCTAAAGCTCGCGCCCCGGCTGTCGCCGCACGATTTCGCGCACGCGGCGGTCTGATGAGATAACCGCGAATTCAGGAGACTCTCGTATGCGCGCCCCTCCGAACCGCTGGCTGGCCGTGCTCGCGCTGGCGCTGATGCGCGCCTTTGCCGCCGAGGCCCAGCCGGCGCCCGGTCTGGTCACCGATTCCGACGCACAGCCGGTGCGGGGCAGTGCGGGCGACTGCTGGCGGTCCAGCCCGGGTTCGTCCGGCATGGCCTCGGGCTGCCCGGGCAGCAGCCGGGGTGGCGGTGAATCCATCGCAGCGACTACCCGCGAACCGTCGGCGGCGCCCGCCTCGAGATCAGCACCGGCATCCGCGCCGGCTTCGGCCGCGGCCTTTGCCCCGGTCAGCGCGCGGGGCAATCCCGGCTACCTGACCGACACGAATGGCCTCGTGGTGCGAAGCACGCGCGGCGATTGCTGGCGCACGGGCAGCTGGACGCCGGAACTGGCGACCGTGGTCGGCTGCGACGGCGTCCTTGCCCGGGCCGTGCCGGTACCGGCGCCGGCGCCGAGCCCGAAGCCGCAGCCTCCGGCCGAATCTGCGGCCCAGCCATCTGCGCGTGCAGCCGAGGCCGCACCAACAAGCCCGGCCGCGCCGCCTGCACCCACTGCACCGGTGGCGCCGCAATCGCCACCCGCCGCAGCGGCACCGCGCGGCGGCCGCGATGGCGGCCAGGCCATTGTGCCGCCGGCGCCGTCCGCGCCGGCCCCGTCGGCCGTCGCGCCGCTCGGGGAAAATGGCGAGGCGGCGGGCACCGGCGGCAAACGCGCCGCACCGACCTCGGAAAAAGTCACGCTGGATACGGACACCTACTTTGATTTCGACAAGGCCACGCTGAAGCCGCAGGGCCGGCGCAAGCTCGACGCCCTCGCCGAGCGAATCTCGGCAATGCAGCTCGAAGTGGTGGTGGCCACCGGCCATACCGACTGGACCGGCACCGACACCTACAACCAGCGGCTGTCGGAGCGGCGCGCGCTGGCCGTCAAGCGCTACCTCGCCGACAAAGGGGTGCCAACGGACCGGATCTTCACCGAGGGCAAAGGCGAAAAACAGCCGTCGGCGACGAATGCCACCCGCGCAGGCCGTGCGCAAAACCGCCGCGTCGAAGTCGAAATGGTCGGCACACGCCCACGATAAGACCCGCCGTCGGGCCATCCGTCCGGCGGAGTTCCCCCTTCCCTGACCGCACTCACCGGGTCGCAGGATCGGCTCGCCACCCGGTCCGCCATGCCCCGCCGGGTGGCAAATATTGCACTGCGGCTTACATTCCAGAGTAAAATATTGACTTGTAAAAATTGTCATGCAAGTTGGGGCGGCACGGCCCCGAGCTATCCGGCGCCTGCGCGGATTGCTACAATTGCGATATCCATAATTTCATTCACCACCCGGGAAAAACAATATGAAAATCTCTCTGCGCAAAGTTGCGCTGGTTCTCGCGATGCTTTCGGCCGGTCCGGCAGCGCTGGCTGCTGATGGCGACAAGAACGGCTACCTGATCGACAGCAGCAAGGAAGTCGTGCGCAGCGGCTTCGGCCTCTGCTGGCACACCGGCTTCTGGACCCCGGCCGACGCCATCGACGGCTGCGACGGCGCAATCGCCAAGTCGTCGAAGGATTCCGCTGCCGGCGCAGCCGCAGCGGCTCCGGCCGGCGCGAAGTCGGGTTCCGCATCGTCGTCGGCGTCGACGGCCAGCGCAGCCGCAGCACCGGCTCCGGCACCTGCTGCAGCCTCGACCGCAGCAGCACCGGCCGCCGTGCCGGCACCGGTCGCCGTCGAGCCGAAGGCCGAGAAGGTCAGCTTCTCCGCTGACGCGTTCTTCGATTTCGACAAGTCCGTGCTGAAGCCGGAAGGCAAGGCCAAGCTGGAAGACCTGGTGTCGAAGCTGCAAGGCACCGACATCGAAGTCATCGTCGCCACCGGCCACACCGACTGGACCGGCACCGACGCCTACAACATGAAGCTCTCGATGCGCCGTGCCAAGGCCGTCAAGGCCTTCCTGGTGGCGAAGGGCATCCCGGAAGCGCGCGTGTTCACCGAAGGCAAGGGCGAGCGTGAGCCGGTCGCTGACAACCACACCCGCGAAGGCCGCGCGAAGAACCGTCGCGTGGAAGTCGAAGTCGTCGGCACCCGCAACAAGTAATCCGCCGGCACCGGGCCCCTCACGGGGCTTCGCCGCAAAGAGCCGCTGCCCTGCGCAGCGGCTTTTTTATTGTCCGGAAGATTCCGTTATCATCACAGGCATGAACGCCGATCCCCTAGAACTCCAGAAATTCAGTGAACTCGCGCATCGCTGGTGGGACCCGAATTCCGAATTCCGCCCGCTGCACGAGATCAACCCGCTGCGCCTTGAATGGATCAATGCGCTCGTGCCGCTGGCCGGCAAGCGCGTGGTCGACGTCGGCTGCGGCGGCGGCATCCTGGCCGAATCGATTGCACGCAAGGGCGCGACCGTCACTGGCATCGACCTGTCCGAGAAGGCGCTGAAGGTCGCCGACCTGCACAGCCTCGAATCGGGTGTCGCGGTACGCTACGAGCTGATCGCCGCCGAAGCCATCGCCGCGCGCGAGCCCGGCCAGTATGACGTGGTCACCTGCATGGAAATGCTCGAGCATGTGCCCGACCCGGCCGCGATCGTGCAGGCCTGCGCGACGCTGGTGAAGCCGGGCGGCCATGTGTTCTTCTCGACCATCAACCGCAACCCGAAGTCCTACCTGTTCGCGGTGATCGGCGCCGAATACATCCTGCGGCTGCTGCCGCGCGGCACGCATGATTATGCGAAGTTCATCAAGCCGGCCGAGCTGACGCAGTTCTGCCGCAATGCCGGACTCGGCGTCGATGCGATCAAGGGCATGACCTACAACCCGCTGACGAAGATCTACTCGCTGAACCGGGATACCGACGTCAATTACCTGATCGCTTGCCGCAGACCGGCATGAGCGAGCACACGATGACTCCCCGGCTGCCCGCGCCGAAGGCGGTGCTGTTCGATCTCGACGGCACGCTTGCCGACACCGCCCCCGACCTTGCGGCTGCGGCCAACAAGCTGCGCACCGACCGCGGCCTCGAGCCGACGCCGTTCGAGCAACTGCGCCCGGTCGCGTCGGCCGGTGCGCGCGGCCTGATCGGCGTCGCGTTCGGGCTGACGCCGGCCGACGCCGGCTTCGACGCGCTGCGCACCGAGTTCCTCGCGAACTATGCCGCCCGCATTGCCGACCACACCACGCTGTTCGACGGCATTGTCGATCTGCTGCAGGCCATCGAGTCACACGGCCTGCGCTGGGGCGTGGTCACCAACAAGCCGGCGCGCTACACCGATGCGCTGCTGCCGCTGATCGGGCTGCAACATGCGGCATGTTCGATCTCGGGCGACACGACGCCGCATCCGAAGCCGCATCCGGAACCGTTGTTCGAGGCCTGCCGCCGGATGGATTTGCGCCCGGAGGAATGCTGGTATGTCGGCGACGACCTGCGCGACATCCAGGCCGGCAAGGCGGCCGGCATGCCGACCGTGGCCGCCGGCTGGGGCTATTGCGGCCACAGCGAGCCGGTGTCGTGGGAAGCGGACTGCATCGCGCTGCGTCCGGCCGACATCGGAAAACTTTTGCCCCGCCCTTGAAATCTCGGTGAGCGGCTCCACCTGATGGGCTACAATGCGTTACTGCTGAATGGGGGCGACCTGGTTTCGACAGGGGTTACAAAGCAGCGCAGGGCATACCGAGGACTGGTGACCTCGTAAATCCAGCCGGAAAGCAAATAACTGCAAACGACTCTTCGTACGCAGTAGCCGCTTAATTGCGGCTTCCCTCACACCGCTTCGTCCCTGGGGCGGGCCGGCAACGGCAGTGAGGTCATCTACAGGGAATCGCGTGATGCCGGGTCACTTGGCATGGCGTTAAATTTAGGTGACTCGCCTTGTCGCAGCGTGTGCGTCCGCGTCGGCAAGGTCAAAATCAAAAGACAGCACTAAGTATGTAGAACTGTCTGTAGAGGACTTCTGGACGCGGGTTCGATTCCCGCCGCCTCCACCATATCCCCCCAATCCCAACCCTTATCCGGTTGGGATTTTTTTTGACTTTTCCCAATGGCGACAACCACTTACGTGCGTTGGCTGGCGAGCGCTGGGCACCGAAAATCCTGGTGTTTTGCCTAAAAAAACAGCAGATATCTCTGTTTTTCTCCTCTGGCCTCGCGAGCGTTCTCCAGGTCACTTCCTTATAAATCAATGACTTACGAGTGCCCGGTTGGAACTGGCAGATATTCTCCAATTGGATTTGATAGATGAAAAATCATTCGCGCTGTCAGCCAGACCTGAAGCACCGCCTGCGGTCAACTTGACTGGCTCTGGGCTGCCATATACAATCGCCGTATAGATCCTCACAAGGAGCACAGCATGTCAATCGGCACCGTATTCGTCAACAACCGTACGCAAGCCGTCCGGCTGCCGTTGGACGTGCGTTTGCCCGAGGGTGTGCACAAGGTGGCGATACGCGTCAAAGGTCAAGAACGCATCATCGCCCCCATCGGTCAAACCTGGGACAGCTTCTTTTTGGATGGGCCGCGTGTGAGTGACGACTTTCTGTCCGAGCGTGCGTCCCAGCAGCAAACAGAGCGGGAAGCACTTTGATGCTGCGTTACCTGCTTGACACCAACATCGTCATCTACGTGCTCAAGCGGCGGCCGGTGGAGTTACTTGCCACGTTTAACGCCAATGCCAGTCGCATGGCCATCTCGTCGATCACCCTGGCCGAACTGATGCACGGCGCGGAGAAAAGTCAGCGTGTGAATGAGAACTTGGCGGCCATCGAGGACTTTTGTAGCCGCTTGGAAGTGCTGACCTATGGCATGAAGGCCGCCCAGCACTATGGCGCTATCCGTGCGGCACTTGAAAAAATCGGTCAACCCATCGGGGTAAATGACCTACACATTGCAGCTCACGCCAGGAGCGAAGGCTTGGTACTGGTCACCAACAACGTTGCGGAATTTGAGCGGGTGCCAGCGCTCGAACTGGAGAACTGGGTCGCTGACTGCCAGTAAGTCATCGATTCCGTCTCATGAAGTGACCCATGCAACGTTACAAATTTTCGAAGCTCACCAGTGACATTGGTAACCAGAGGATCAGTTTCGGCCAGGGGGACGTGTCACTTCACAGTTATCCGTCGGCTGCTTTTTTACCGGAGTTCTTCCATGCCTAGCGCAACTGCAAGCAGCCGTTCCGTACGCCTCGGCCTGCGTGCGAACCCAGAGCAGGCGACCCTACTGCGCCGAGCAACCGAAGTGGCCCACAAGTCGCTGACCGATTTCATTCTCGATGCCGCCTACCAAGCCGCAGAACAGACTTTGCTCGATCAGCGCCTGTTCATGGTATCTGGCAGCCAATATCAAGCTCTTCTGGACATGCTGGATCGCCCGGAGTCTGACAACCCCGGCTTAACGAATTTGTTTTCTAGGCAACCTGTTTGGGCCGCCGGTAAATGAACATTTTGGTGCACCAGGCGCTGGAAGCGACCCAACGCTTTGAGAAGCTCGGCTGCGGAAAGCCAGCGTCGACGCAATGGCTGCTGCATCATGCCAGCGAAGCGCAAGGCAGCGGCTCGGGGCGCACCTTCTCGGACTGCGACTAGGTCTGCGTGCGAGCGATCAATTCAGCCCAGTCCAATTGACAGCGATGCACTTCAAATCCCGCCGACTTCCCTTTGGCGCTCAGTCTCGAGAGCGGCGCAAGGCGGCGTTCATTTCTGTCAAAAACAAAATTCGCCGCCATGCCGGAGTTCTTGGCGGGCTTTTCTCAACCGATGACTACCTGCACGGCAAAAACGGGTGGATCGACTGCTTCTTCCTAGGCAGCAAACCGCCGGTGTTTTACAACTGTGTGATCGATACCACGCGCAATGCATACAAGGAGCAGGTGCGGGAGTTGGCCTATGAGCAATCCTATGCGCTGGTGCCCCCCAGCGAGCGCAGTCTGTTTGACCATGCCGTCAAGGATCCGATCTCCGGCTTGTGGGCGATATCACTCCCTGAAGAAGAACGCTTCGCTGCTTTAGATGGGTTGTCACGGAGGGAGTGGATTGAGCGTCAAATCCCGAGCATCGCAAATGACGGGGAGATCAAAGTCCACGAAGGCTGGACGCTGCATCATGACTACCGATTCGGAATCGGGCTGCATGTCACGCTCGATGTGCCTTACTTGACCATCGAGGCCGTCAACGCGTTTATCCATCGGTTTCTTGCCACCGAGGCGGCATATGCCAATCCCAACCCGGTTTCGTACCGTTATGACGAGATGGAAAATTGGTACATCGAGTCGAACGCCACGGTCGAACCCGGCCTGTGGCCAAAGCCGTTGTCTTGAACACGCACAACATCAGTGAGCCATGAAAAATGCTGAGATTTATCGTACCGAAGATGTCATGCCAATCCGCTCATATGCCGAATACACGCATGTACTGGAGACGATTCGCATGTTGACTGCAAACGTCACGGATGAAACCCAAGATCGGCACCTGTTGGCGCTGAAACAGCGTGTCGAAGCTTATGAGCAGAGGCAACGTATTGATCCTCAACGCTTGCAGGCACTCGACGAGCTCGCGGCTCAGGCGCAAGAGCTGAAGATGGGGTACGACTGAGATTTAGTAGGCGGCAACATTTTGCGCCGAAATATTTGCGCTCGGGGTTGCTCCTTCTCGAGATTGCTCAAAATCGGTTGAAATTGCCCGAGCAGGATTATTTGGACGAAACCAATACTTGTAACTGATCGCCCCACCCGTTGGGCCAAGGCCGGCGCATCACCTTCTCTAGAACGATGTCGGATGACTTCGTCATTTGCTCCAAGACCTGTGGCGCCAGCAGTGTCAATCGCATCAGCCGGCGGATGTGCGTCACATCCACGCCTTCAGCCTCGGCGATCTGAGCCACGGAGCGTGCCCGACGTTCATCCAGCAGGCGCTGCCAATGATGGGCCAAACCAAGTGCCCGCATGAGCGCAGTGTCCTGTGCCGCCGCCTTCGTTTCGCGGGCGTGGGCAGCCTCCGCCAGAAATGCCTGGGGTGCATCTATTGGCGTGATCACCTGCTTTTTCATGCCCCGTTTCACCAAGGTCCAGGGCACAAAGGTTTCCAGTTGCACGCCACCGGCAGGTCCTGGCAATTCGTAGGTGACCGGATCTCCCTTGAACTGGCCGCGGTGACTTCTGCTCATGCGTCATCCTCAAAGCGCTGAACGATCTTCCTCTGCGCTGACCAATCGACCGGCAGCGAGTTGCTCCGAAACCAGATCAAATTCATTCGACGTGGCTGGCTGCCCATCATCAACTTTTCAATGATGTCGGGTGCGAGCAGCGTCAGTCGCATCAACTCGTTGGGTACCGAGGGGTGCAAGCCCTCCGCCCGAGCTATGTCCGACCCGCTTTTCATCACGCCCGTGTCCAAGAGGTGCTGCCAGTAAAAAGCGCGAGCGACACCCTCCAGCAACTTCACGTCATGCACGTACCGGTCGTCGACGATCACGCGTTGCACGCCACGGCGGCGGAACTGCAGAGGCAGGAAAGTTTCGAGCTTGTTTCCCATCAGGCCTCCGCCTCCACCAGTTCAGCACCAATGCTGTTGGGTGTGAATTCTTCGATCAGGGCGTTCCAGCCCAGCTCCCGCCACTTCACCTTGATGCCTTGCATCTCGCCGATGTGGACGATATCGACGCGCTCGATCATCAAGTTGGCAATGCGGTGGCGCTCGACAGCGAACAATTGATCCCAGACCTTGTTGAGCTGCCGCATCGCCACGACTGCCGTGGCTTCGTCAATTTGTTCGCCGCTTTCCTTGATACGTCTGACGACTGCCTCAATGGATTCCGGGCTGCTTAAGATCGTTCGGATCTGGGCCTCAACTGCCCCTTCGATTTCCAGTGCGGGAAGGCGCGAGTAGCGCTTTCCAGGGGCGCCGAACTTTGCCTCTGACTTGGAAAAGTAATAGCGGTACTTCTGCTCCTTTTTCATGGCGTAGGTCGGATACATCCGTTCGCCTGTTGGGTCGTAAAGCAGGCCACGCAGCAACGCGTCAGTACGCGAACGCACCTTGGTTTCTGAGGATCTGTCATGGCCATCTCTTGCCAGGACCTCATGGACCTTCTCCCACAAGACCTTGTCTATGATGGCTGCGTGCATGCCAGGAAACCAGGTACCTTTGTGCCCGATTTCGCCAAGATAAATGCGGTTGCGCAGCAGCTTGTGCAGAAACTTCTTGTCGATGCGTGCGCCAACGTGGGGTTGACCGTCACGTTTGATCCAGGCCTTGGTGGTGATGCCTTCTTGCGTCAGGTTCGCGGCGATTTGCGTGGGTGATCCGATAGTCAGCATGTCTTCAAAGATTCGCTTGACCACGGCGGCTTCGGACTCATTGACCAGCAACTGGCGCTTGTCCACGTCATAGCCAAAGGGCGGCACGCCTCCCATCCACATGCCCTTGCGCTTGCTGGCGGCAATCTTGTCGCGGATCCGCTCGCCAGTGACCTCGCGTTCAAATTGCGCGAAGGACAGGAGCACATTCAGCATCAGCCGGCCCATGGAGTTCGTGGTGTTGAACTGCTGGGTGACCGATACGAATGAGACCTTTTGGCGCTCGAACACCTCGACCATCTTGGAAAAGTCCGAAAGGCTGCGCGTCAGGCGGTCAATTTTGTAAACGACAACGATGTCGATCAAGCCTTTACTGATGTCGGCCATCAGGCGCTGGAGCGCAGGGCGTTCCATGTTGCCACCGGAGAAGCCGCCATCGTCATAGTCGTCGGCGACTGGAATCCATCCTTCGGCGCGTTGACTCACGATGTAGGCTTGTCCAGCCTCCTTCTGGGCGTCGATGGAGTTGAACTCCTGGTTGAGGCGCTCGTCTGTTGATACTCGGCAGTAGACCGCACAGCGCTTGCGTGTTCGGGATTCGGCAAGCTCTTTCATTACGCCCCTCCTTTGTCCAGGCCGAAGAACAAGGGGCCAGACCAATGTGAGCCGGTGATGTGGCGGGCGACGGCAGTCAGGCTTGAAAAATGGCGGCCTTCATACTCAAAAAGCCCGTCGGCTGTGACTGTCACCTGATGCTCGCGCTCGCCCCATTCGCGCACCAACATGGTCCCCGGTGCGAAATGAAACTCTCGCGGCCTTGCCCGCAACTTGATCTTTGAATGATTCGCGCCGATGGCCTCCAGGCGTTGCTTGATCACTGGCGAAAGACCGCCGAAGGCTTCTTCTTGCAGCTTGTAAGCGATGCGTGATTCCACGTGCGTGCGGTTCGGATATTCAGGCCGGCTCTGGAAATACCGATCCCAAAGGGTCCAAAGTTCGGACATGGGCCGGCAGGCCAGATTGGCAATCTGTGCGGCAACTGATGCTTGTTTTTCGTTCATTGCAACTCCTGTTGATAGGGGGTTGTATGAACGCGCTGGTCGGGCAGAAAGCCAAGGCGAACCGAGCTATCGCGGGGCATCAAGGGGTATTTTTCATTTTCAGCCATGCACATGCGCAACAGGCCCGTGGCCAGGATGGTGGCTATTTCGGCCACCCGCTCGTCTGCTCTCATGCTGTCTGGATCCGGTAAGTTCGGTGTTTTCATTGGTCTCTGGTCGGCAATCAAACTGTTCATGAATTTTCAGAATTCGCGTTCATTTGCACCAGAAGGGAGTTAGTGAGAGCTGACGACGTCTGAGGAAGGCTGAGGAGTAGGCGCGGATTTTTTTTCGTCGGGTCAGTCGCTGTTGAGGGTTTGAGAGTTGCTTGCATGGCGAACGTACGTTCTCTATAATCAAGCTCATCATGAAAGCCCTCCACGATCACGAACACCTGGCGACCCTGCAGCGCTACTACGCCCAGCACAGGGTGCTGCCGTCTTACGCCCGGCTGATGAAAATCCTGGGCTACGCGTCCAAGTCGGCGGTCAAGAAGGTGCTCGAGCGTCTGGAGACCGCCGGCATGCTGGAGCGCACCCCCGACGGAGACTGGGCGCCCACCGAGCGGTTCTTCGAACGGGTGGTGGCCAACGAACCCGTGCCGGCCGGCATGCCTGTTACCACCTTGGATGACGGGGTCGAGCAGATGACGATCGACCGATTTCTGATCCAGGATCCCGGCGAGACCGTGCTCATCCGGGTCAAGGGCGATTCCATGATTAACGCAGGCATCCACAACGGCGATCTGGCCGTGGTGGAGCGCCGCAAGAACGCCAACGTGGGCGAACAAGTCGTGGCCGTGGTCGACGACCAGTTCACCCTCAAGACCCTCGGTCGGGATCAGGAGGGCTACCACCTCATCCCGGCCAACCCGGAGTACTCCGTCATACGTCCCAACGGCAAGCTGGAGATCTTTGGTGTGGTGGTGGGTCTGGTGCGTCGATACACGTAACCCAGCCCCGGAGGAGCCCAACAATGAAAATCTTCAATACCCGCCACTTCTTGCGCCACATCGCGCCGACCGTCCTGCAGGACTTTGTGCAATCCCACCCCTTGGGTGTGCACCTGTCAGTCGACTGGGCGTTGCCAGAAGCGAAGTTGGCCAATGCACTCATCGACTCCGTCGAAGACCTGCAGGCCCAACTGCTCGAAGACATCGCCTTGACCACCGCCGAAAAGGTTGCCCTCGAGGAAAACCTGTTCCGGTGGAACGAAGACCTGCGACGCGCCCACATCACCGGCACGGAGGCTGGTGCCCGCGAGTTTGCGCTCGCGCTGGCGCAGGACGCCGACGCGCTCGAACATCTCCACGGTATGGATCCACGCGAGCAGGCACTGTGGATGCTTGCCCACCACGAGCAGGTCTTTCGGGACATCGAGCTGCGTCTGGCGTTTCGGGCCAAGACCCATGGCCGCTCGTGGAAGCCCAGCCAGATCCTTCCCAACCTCGTGCCGCACCTGGATCATGTCTCCCTTGAGGCGTTCAAGCGGGACGTGGCGGCGCTGTATCAAAAGTCTGGCGGCGGCATTGGCTCACACATCGAGGTCAGCCGCTATGGCGCCGACGGCAGCATCCAGTTCACGTTGTACGTCGAAGGGCCGATCACGGCCATTGCCCAGTTTCGCAAACACGACTTCAAGCGCATCGCCACCCGCGTCGCCCTGGAAAACGCACTGGTCTATCACCCCAAATCGGGCGTGGTGGAAACCGTGGTCAAGGGTGGTGCCAAAAACCACGCCGCTGTCCTCACCCTGTTTGCCAAGCATCTGGCCAAGACCGAATTGAAACCCGAGGCCATCACGCCCAGTCGGTTCAAGCTCAGCGTGTTGAACGACGGTCTGCTGGCGCCGAAGGAAGACTGGTCAACGCAAGGCATCCAAAAGGTTCGGCTGCGCCGGGCGAAGTTCACGCCAGCCGACCAACGCAGCAGTGCCATCCAGATCGAAGCCAGCCCCGAGGCCAATCGTGAGGACGCCATTTGCGTGGCCCGCGACAAGCTGAAAGTGGCGCATTCCTTCGACAGCGAATTCGAAATGGACCGGGCCACGCTCATGGTCTACACCCGAGACCAGAACAGCAGCCGCGAGGGCCACTTCAGTTTCGACGTCTACGCCAGCGGCTCAACTACCATCAAAAACCTGTCGTACCGCAATCAGCAACTGGCGCAGTGCGTGATTCGCAGCCTGGGCATCGGCGAATCGTCTGGCGCAGCGGCATGAGCCAGACGCAGATCGAGGCCACGGCCCTGTTGTGCCGGATGCT
>CAZTIF010000012.1:0-5479 GCA_964613635.1 uncultured Bifidobacterium sp.
GCCAGCAGTCCCCACGGCATGTGCATCTGCATCGTCCAGTGGAACGACTGCGGGTTCACGATGAAAACGAGGATCAGGCTGATGCACCAGCCCAGCACGAAGCCGGCAGCAATCGCAAGGCTGGCCAGCAGCGCACCCTCGCCGAGCAGCAGCGCGAGGATCTGCCGGCGCGCAATCCCGATGTGCCGCAGCATGCCGAATTCCTTTACGCGTGCCAGCACCTGCGCCGAGAAGGTCGCGGCCACGCCGAACAGGCCGATCAGGATCGCCACGCCTTCGAGCAGGTAGGTGATGATGAAGCTGCGATCGAAGATGGTCAGGCTGATCGCGCGTATCTCGCCCGGTTCGGCGAATTCGAGCGCACTCGCAAACGGCAGCTGCTGCAGCTGCGCGCGCAAGGCGTCCATGCTGACGCCACGCGCCAGCCACAGCGACAGATCATTCACGCTGGCGTCGCCGCTGAGGGCGCGGTAATCCGACAGCCGCATCTGTATCGCGCCGGTCTGGCGCGCATAGTCCCGCCAGACGCCGGCCACGGTGAAGCGGTGCAGCGAACCGGCCAGCGGCAGCGTGACCTGCATGCCGTTCCGCCAGCCGTACAGGTCGACCATCGCTTCCGAAATCCATACCGGTCGCGCCACATCGTCCAGCACTTCACCGACCATCGGCAGCGCGCGCGTGATGTCGCCCGTGTTGGCCGAGCGCGCAATCAGCGCAACCGTCGGCCGCGAAGGATCAAGCGACAGCTGCAGCCAGCGCGTCGATTCCGCGCGTCCGACGGCGGGCAGCGCAGCGATGGCCGCCTGTTCCGACGGCGCCAGCAGTCCGTTCTCGTTGCCGCCGGCGACCCGCACATACAGGTCGGCCGCCAGCAGCTGCTGCAGCCAGTCGTCGACGGACACGCGAAAGCTCGCCACCATGATCGCCATCGCCACCATCAGGGAGAAACTCGCGAGCACGCCGCCCAGCGCGATCGCGGCCTGGTTCGGCGCATTCGCCAGCCGCGCCAGCGCCAGCCCGCCGGCCACGCCGCGCCAGCGCTTCGCCAGCCGCGAGAACACCAGCCCGGCCGCGCGCGGCATCAGCGCGATGCTGCCCACGAGTAGCAGCACGATCGCCAGATAGCCGAATACGGGCAGGCCATCGACCGCCGGCAATTGCGTGAACACGGCACCCAGCGCCAGCGCGGCCAGTGCCGGCCATGGCGTGGCCAGCGGCGCCAGCGCGAGGTCTTCGCCGCCGGCCTTCAGTGCAGCGGCCGGCCGCGCGCGCGCCGCTTCCCATGCGGGCGCGAGACTGCCGAGCAGCGCCACGCCGGTGCCGGCGATGAAGAACACGAGGGCAGCCACCGGACTGAACGCCACGCTCGGCCGGATGCCGGGGAAGTAGCCGCCGCCAAGATCGCCGCCGAACAGCGACAGCGCGACCACGGCCAGCGCATGACCGAGCGCGATGCCGAGTGCCGCGCCGAGCGCGCCGAGCAGCGCGCCTTCGGCCAGCACCTGCCACAGCAATTGTGCGCGCGTCACGCCCAGCGTGCGCAACAGCGCAAATTGCGGACGGCGACGCAGCACCGACAGCGCCTGTGTCGAGAACACCAGGAAGGCGCCGGTGAACAGCGCGACCAGCGCGAGCACGTTCAGGTTGACCCGATAGGCGCGCGACATCGTCGCGGTGCGCTTGTCCTGATCGTCCGCCGCGGCGAGGGTGAGGCTGTTGCCGAAGCCTTGTTCGAGTTGCTCGCGCACCGCCGGCAGGCTGGCGCCGGTCGCCAGCCGCAGGTCGATGCGCGACAGCTGGCCGACGCGGCCGAACTGCCATTGTGCGCTGCCGATGTCCATCACTGCCAGCCGCTGTCCCGCGCGTGCGCGCAGCAGCGTGCCGGCCACGCGCAGTTGCACGTTGCGGGTGCCATTCAGCAGCACCAGCGTGTCGCCTGTCTTCAGCTGCAGCCATTCCAGCGCTGCCGGCGACAGGAACACCGTGTCGGCCTGCAGGCCGTCGAAAGGCCGGTCGGCTGCCGGCACGCCAAGCAGGTCGGGCGCGACTTCGGCAGCGCGGAAGCTGTCGATGCCCAGCAGCTTCAGCGGGCTGCGCTGGCCGGGCACCGGCAGGTCGAGCTCCAGCACCGGCGACGCCACCGCGACCTCGGGCAGCGTGGCAATGTGCGCATACAGTGTCTCGTCGAAGCTGCCGGCCCTGGCGCGCAACTGCAGGTCGGCGCTGCCGGACAGGCTGCGCGCGGCCGCAGAGAATTCATTGAACGCGGCGCTGTTGATCAGGTGGATGCCAAAGCCGAGTGCGACGCCGATCGCGATCGCGGCCAGCGCCACCAGCGCGCGAACCGGATGCGCTCGCCATTCGCCGACCAATAGCCAGTGCAGCAGGCTCATCGTTCGCGCACTTCGTGCGGCGCCAGTTCGCGCAGCCCGTCGCGCGTGAGCAGCAGCACGCGGTCGGCGCCGGCAGCAGCCAGCGGTGAATGCGTGACGACGACGGCTGAAGCCTGGTTGGTGCGGATCTCGTCCTTCAGCAGCTGCAGGATGTCGGCGGCGGTGTCCGGGTCGAGGTTGCCGGTTGGCTCGTCGGCCAGCAGCAGCCGCGGCCGGTGCGCCAGCGCGCGCGCGATCGCAACGCGTTGCATCTCGCCGCCGGACAGCTGGCGCGGGAAATCCTGTTCGCGGCCGGCCAGTCCGACCGCCGCCAGCATCTGCGCCGCGCGTTCCTGCGGCAGGCCGTTCAGCAGCAGCGGCAGCGCGACGTTCTGCTGCAGCGTCAGGTGCGGCAGCAGGTGGAAGGCCTGGAAGATGAAGCCGAGCTTCTGCCGGCGCAGCTGCGTCGCCGTGTCGTCGTCGAGCGCATCGACCGGCTGGCCGTCGATGCGCAGCTCGCCGCCGTCAGGCGCATCGAGCCCGGCGATCAGGTTCAGCAGCGTGGACTTGCCGACGCCGGACTCGCCCATCACGGCCACGTATTCGCCGGGCCGCAGCTGCAGGTCGATGCCGCGCAGCACGGTGCGCGAGCCGTAGACCTTGCGCAATTGCCGGCACTCGAGCGCGAACGGTGCGGGACGAAGGGGAACGTCGGGAGCATTCATGGAGCGTCAGTGTAGCAATCCGCGCGCAGGGCTGCCGGTATGCGTCTTGCAGCGTCGTGGTGTCGATGCTGACGAGGACTGCGATTGCCGGAAATTATTCAACAGGAAGCCACGCCGGCCGACGCGAACGGCGATCCGATGGCGGGCATGCTGGCATCGCCGCCGTGGCTGGCGCCGCGCTATTTCTATGACTCGCTCGGCTCTTGCCTGTTTACCGCGATCACCGAGCTGGCCGAGTATTATCCGACGCGGCTCGAGCGCAGCATTTACCGACAGCATGCGGCAGCGATTGCCGACTCGGCCGGCGAGGATTGCACGCTGGTCGATCTCGGTGCCGGCGATTGCGCGAAGGCCGAGCTGCTGCTGCCGACCTTGCGACCGGCGCATTATGTGGCGGTCGATATTGCCGGCGATTTCCTGCTGGCTGCATTGCAGCGGCTGCAGGGTCGCCATCCGCAGCTGCAGCTTACCGGACTGGTGACGGATTTTTCGCGCGGATTGCGCTGGCCGTCTTCGGTCGCGTGTCGCCAGCCGCTGTTCTTCTACCCCGGTTCATCGATCGGCAATTTCTCCCGGGACGACGCGCGCACGCTGCTGCGCAGCCTGTGGTCGCTGTGCGTGCAGGCTGACGGCGGCGGCCTGCTGGTGGGCATCGACCTGCTGAAGCCAGTGGCGCAGATGGAGGTCGCGTATGACGACGCGCTGGGCGTGACGGCCAGCTTCAACCTGAACCTGCTGCGCCACCTGAACCGGCTTGCGGGCGCGGACTTCGACGTCCGTGCATTCCGCCATCACGCCTTCTTCAATGCGGAGCGGCAGCGCATCGAGATGTGGCTGGTCGCGCGTCGCGAGCAGCAGGTGCGCTGGCGCGGCGGCAGCCGCCTGCTGCAGGCCGGCGAGGCGATACTGACCGAGTGCAGCTACAAGTATTCGCCCGAGGACTTCGAAGCGCTGCTGCGCGAGTCCGGCTTCGGCGTCGTGCGGCGCTGGTTCGACGACACGCGCGGCTTCCTGGTCTGCCATGCGCGCAGCGTCGGCCACTGAGAACGGCATCGCGGCTGCTTATCGCAGCGTGCGCCGCCGCAGCCTGTCTCTGGTTGAGGGATGGTCGGACGAAGACTGCAGCGCGCAGGCGATGCCGGATGCGAGTCCGGTCAAATGGCATCTCGCGCATACCACCTGGTTCTTCGAGACTTTCGTGCTGGCGGCGTTCGAGCCCGGCTTCCGCGCCTTCGATGCGGCGTTCCGGCAGCTGTTCAATTCGTATTACGAATTGATCGGCGAGCCGTATCCGCGCGCACGCCGTGGCCTGCTGACCCGGCCGGCGATGCGCGAGGTGCTCGACTGGCGCGCGCAGGTTGATGCGCGCATGGAGGCATTGCTCGCGTCCGGCGTGAGTGATGAGCTGACGGCGCTGGTCGGGCTCGGCATGCAGCATGAGCAGCAGCATCAGGAGCTGATCTGTACTGACTTGCTGGCGCTGCTGGCGATGAATCCGCTGAAGCCAGCGGCTCGGGCTGGCGCTCCCGAGCCTTTTGTTGCGAAGCCGATGCGATGGCGGGAAATCGTCGGCGGGCTGGTCGAGGTCGGCCATGACGGCAACGGCTTTGCGTTCGACAACGAGCTGCCGCGACATGCGCAGTGGCTGCAGCCTTTCGAGTTCGCATCGCGGCTGGTGAGCAACCGCGAGTATGCCGAATTCATTGCCGACGGCGGTTATGCGCAGCCGCTGCTGTGGCTGTCCGACGGCTGGGCATGGCAGCAGGCCGGTGCGCGCGAGGCGCCGCTGTACTGGCGGGCGGATCGTGATGGCGGCTGGACGGAGTTTTCATTGCAGGGCGAGCATGCGCTCGACCCGGAGGCGCCGGTGCGCCACCTGTCGCTGTACGAAGCGGATGCTTATGCGCGCTGGGCCGGCGCAAGATTGCCGACCGAGGCGGAGTGGGAGCATGCGGTGCGCACGCTTGCCATCGATGACGCGTTCGGCGCTTGCTGGCAATGGACGTCCAGTGCCTATGCGCCTTATCCGGGCTACCGGCCGGCGAAGGGCGCGGTCGGCGAGTACAACGGCAAATTCATGGTCAACCAGCAGGTGCTGCGCGGGTCGTCGGTGTTCACGCCGGATGGGCACGCGCGGGTCAGCTATCGGAATTTTTTTCCGGCGGGGGCGGGGTGGCAGGTGACGGGGATTCGGTTGGCGAAGTGAGGGGGTGCGCTGTTGGCATCAAGACGCTGGATCCCGGCCTTCGCCGGGATGACGTTTTAAATGCTGCTGGCCTCAAATTCGTCATCCCGGCGCAAGCCGGGATCCATGTTCGCGCGCCGCGGAACGATGCCACGGGATGATCGACGATGGGTCCCAGCGTGCGCTGGGACGACGGT